>CAZHCI010000014.1:0-11952 GCA_964530905.1 uncultured bacterium | reverse complement strand
CGCCCAACGCCGAGCGGGCGGCGTCCCCGAACGCGCGGAGGATCCGCAGCCCCGCACGCTGGCTCTTCTCGGGGTGGAACTGCGTGGCGTGCACGGAGCCCCGGCTCACGGCCGACAGGAACTCGACGTCGCCGTAACGGGTGCGGCCGCCGACCAGGCCGGGCTCGTCGAAGTCGACCCAGTACGAGTTCGCGAAGTAGGCGTGGAATCCGTCGGGAACGGTGGCCAGCAAGGCCGGATCGCCGACCTTCCAGACCCGGTTCCAGCCCATCTGGGGCACGCTCGGGCCGCCGTCCGGGAACCGCCGGACGCGGCCGGGCAGGACGGCCAGGCCCGGGACGTCCGGCGCCTCCTCGGAGCCCTCCATCAACAGCTGAAGCCCCACGCAGATGCCCAGGAACGGACGGTCGGCGGCGACGTGGGCGCGCACCAGCGGCTCGAACCCGCTCGCTGCGAACGACGCCATCACCTGTCCGAAGTGCCCTTGCCCCGGCAGCACCAGGACGTCGGCGCCCTCGGCCCGGGCCGGGTCGGAGACCGTCTCGGCCGGCAGCCCGGCCACGGCGAGCGCCTTGTCGACGCTGTGCAGGTTGCCGGCCCCGTAGTCGATCAGGACCGTCCGCACCCTAGAGGACCCCCTTCGTGCTGGGAAGCTCGTCGCCGCGAACGCGCACCGCGTCGCGCAGCGCACGCGCGAACGCCTTCGTCACCGCCTCGCAGACGTGGTGCGTCTCGACCCCGGCCAACACGCGCACGTGGATCGTCGCGCCGGCATGGTTCGCGAATCCGCGCAGGAGCTCGCGCAGGTGATGCGCATGGAAGCCGTGCGCGTCGCCCTCGTACCCGGCGGGATCGAACGCGAGGAACGGCCGGCCGCTGAGGTCGAGCACGACCTGCGCCAGCGTCTCGTCCATCGGGACCCAGGCCTGGCCGTAGCGCTCGATGCCGCGCGAATCGCCCAGGGCGCGACGGAGCGTCTGTCCCAGCACGATGCCCACGTCCTCGGCGAGATGGTGGACGTCGACGGTGTCGACGTCGCCGTGCGCGCGGACCTCGAGGCCCACGGCTCCGTGCCGTCCGACCTGCTCCAGCAGGTGCGACAGGAAGCCGTGCCCGACGTCCAGGACGACGTCGCCGCCGTCGAGATCGAGCGACGTCCGGACGTCCGTCTCGCGCGTGACGCGGTGCACCTCGGCGCTCCTAGCCACGGCTCGCCTCGCGCCCCGCCACCTCGCGCGGGGACGCCTCGCGTCGAGGCGGCAACGCCCGCTGGGCGGCCGCGAGGAACGCGTCGTCGTCCGCCTCGCTCCCGACCGTCACGCGCAGGCAGCCAGCGAGGCCCGGCAGGTGATCCTGCCGGCGGACGAGGATCCCCTCGTCCAGAAACGCCTGGTGGACGGCCGCGGCGTCGGGCACGCGGAACAGCAGGAAGTTCGTCACGGACGGGTACACGGTGACCTCCGGATGGGCCGCGAGGGCGACCCCGACGCGCTCGCGCTCGCGGCGGGCGGTCTCGACGCGGCGCTCGCGGGCGCCGGCGGCCTCGGGATCGCCCAGCACCACCTCGGCCACGGCCGCTTGAAGCGCGGACACGTCGAAGGGGAGTAGCACCTTTCCGACGTGCTGCGCGGTGTCCGGATGCGCCAGGGCGTAGCCCAGGCGAACCCCGCCCAGCGCGTCCGCCTTGCTGAACGTCCGCAGCGCCAGCCGATCCGGATCGCCACGGATCTCGTCCAGGCGGTGCCGGCCCGCGTACGGCCAGTACGCCTCGTCGATCACCACCGTCCAGTCGTGCCGGGAGGCGACGTCCAGCACGGCGGCGACGGCGTCGTCGTCCAGGCGGTTGCCGGTGGGCGCGGCCGGATCGGCGAGGAACAGGACGCCCGGTCCGCGACGCAGCTCCCGCGTCAGTGCCGGCACGTCCAGTCCGAATCCGTCCGCCAGGAGCGGCACCTCGGTCGTCTCGACGCCCAACAGGCGTGCCTGCGAGGCGTACACGGCGAAGGTGGGCGCGACGGTCAGCACGCGCCGACCGAGGCCGGCGGCGATCACCAGCGCTTGGATCAGGACGTTCGAGCCGGGAGCGACCACCACGCCGGCGGGGTCCCAGCCGTCGCGAGCGGCGATCGCCTGCGCCACGGTGTGGGCGCGCAGCTCGGGGTAGCGGTGCCAGTCGACCTCGCGCAGACGCGCCAGCACGCGCTCGCGCAGCGCGGCGGCGAGGTCCTCGGGCGCTTCGTTCTGATCGAGCTTGACCCGGTGGGGCCAGGTGCGGAACACGTAGGCAGGAGCGTCCCGCACCTCGTCACGGATGCTCATGGCGACCATGCTAGCAGGCGCCCGAACGGCCGGCGATCCGTGCCTGGCCCGCCTCCTGCGGCAGGGCGGGCCCGCGTCACGGCGTCGTGTCCCCGGCCTGACGCTCCGCCCGCTCGCGCGAGTCGGCGATCGCGGCGTCCAGCGAGGGGTCGAGGCTCACCGCGCGCTCCCAGGCGTCCAGCGCATCGTCGAAACGCGCCAGGCCGTAGAAGGTCAGGCCGAGGTTCAGGTGCGCGCGCGCATTGTCGGGCGCGACGCGGACGGCCTCGCGAAGCGTCGGCAGCGCCCGGTCGTAGCGCCCCGCCTGGAGCCATGCGAACCCGAGGTTGTTCAGGATCGTCCCGTTCTCCGGAAGCGCGTCGCGGGCGACCTCGTAGAGCTCGATCGCCTCGCTGGGACGGCCGTCGCGCTGCAGGGCGTTCGCCAGGTAGAACGCCAGCAGCGGCGCCTCGCCGGAGGTCGCGTCGTACGCCCGGCGCAGCTCCGCCACCGCCTCGGCGTTGCGGCCCTGCTCCAGGTGCGTGAGACCGCGATCGAACGCCGCACGGGCCTCCTGCGGCAGCTCGTCGCTCTCCGCCGCGACGTCGCCGGCGTCGCCCGCGATGCGGGCGCGCTCGTCCAGCCGCCGCACGGTCCGACGCGCCAGCGGCTGCGTCTCGTCCAGCGCCAGCGCCCGCTCCAGGGCGTCCCGCGCCTCGTCGAACCGGCCGGCGCCGGCCAGCGCCGTGCCGTACACCGCCCACACGTCGGCGTCGTCCTGATCGGCGCTGGCGTCGGGCGCGAGCTCCTCGGCCGCGGCGCGCGGAAGCCCGGCCTCGAGCAACGCCTGCGCGAGGTTGAACCGGACCGTCGCGCTCTCGTCCGCGGCGCCGTCCAGCACGGTGCGCGCCTCGTCCGTTCGGTCTTGCGCCACCAGCGCCAGCGCCAGCGCGTTCGCGATCCTGGCGTCGCTCGCGTCGCCCTCGTAGAACGGCCGCAGGCGAGCCTCCGCCGCCTCGGCGTCGCCACGCTCGCGCAGCAGCCGCGCCTCGGCGATCGCCAGCCCGGCGTCGTCCGGGAACGCGTCCGCCCCTTCGCGCAGGAACGCCAGCGCCGCGTCGGCACGGTCGGCCGGCAGCTCCGCCGCCAAGGCGTACAGACCGGGCCGGCGCGCCAACGGGTCGGAGGCGGCCTCTCGCAGGTAGGCGAGCGCTCCCGCCGCGTCGCCCGCGTCGAGCGCCAGCTCGATCACCGCCCGGTGAAGCTCCACCGAGTCGGGTAGCGGCTGGGCCGCGCTCCGGAGCGCCTGCAGGCCGCGCGCTCCGCCGAGGAGCTCGGCCACCGCGAGGTGCGCGTCGAGCAGCCGCGGGTAGGCGTCGAGCGCCCGCCGGTACTCCCTCAGCGCGTCGTCGCCGCTCAACAGTCCCGCGAGTCCCGCCCGCGCGATCGCGTGGGCCGGATTGCGCTCGAGCGCCTCGCGGTAGGCCGCTTCGGCCGCCTGCCGGTCGCCGGCCCGGAACGCCGCCACCCCGAGCACCGTCCACGCCTCGACGTCGTCGGGCGCGGCGGCGGTCGCCGCTCGCGCCTGCTCGAGCGCGAGCTCGTGATCGCCGGCGAGCGACGCGGCGCGTGCCCGCTCGGCCATCAGCCAGCTGGACTCGGGAGCCAGCTCCGCCGCGGAGCGCAGCGCGGACGCGTCGGGCGCCGCCAGGCGCGACGCCGCGAGCGAGGCGGACTGCAGACCCTCGACGCTGGGCGCGTTCGCGGCCACGCGTAGCGAGGCGTCCTCGTCCGCCGTGGCGGGGTCGAGTCCCAGCAGCCGGGTCGCGGCCGTCACCACGAGCGGCAGCGCCTCGGCGGGGACGTCCGAGACGGTGACGGTGCTCGACGCCTCGACGCCGGTGGGGCCGTACCGCTCCAGCGTGACGTCCAGACCGGACGGGGCGGAGGCGACGCGTCCGCCCAGCAGGGCGTCCGCCCCGAAGCGCTCGCGCAGCGCCGTGGCAGGATCGACGCCGGCCCTGCCGGCCTGATCGGCCAGCACGACCGGGTCGCCGATCGGCGGCACGAACACGCCCTCCAGCCGGTTCAGCGAGCGTTGCAGCCCGGCCGCCAGGCCGATCTGCCACGGCGCGAGCTCGGCGGGTCCTTGGAGCGGCACCACCACCACGCGGGTCACGGTGTCCTGAGCGAAGGCCGTGCCCAGGACGAGCGCCAGGAGCGTCGCCAGCACGGCGGGAAGGCGGAAGGATCGGTGAACCGTCGACGTCGTCATCGCGGCGCAGTCTAGCCCGGGCGCAGGTGAGGACCCTGAATCAGCGCGACCCGCCCTGGCCGGAACGCTCACCCGGATCGGGCAGCTCGAACGCGTCCGGGAGGAGCTCGCGAACGCTCGTCGCGCGCCACGCGCCGGCTTCGTTCAGCAGCCACACCCGGGCGCCCGGGCCGAACTCGAACAGCACCTGTCGACACGCGCCGCACGGGGAGGCCGGGTCGTCGGCGCTGCTGACCACGACGACCTCCTCGATCCGGCGACCACCGGCGCTGGCCATCGCCTGCACCGCGGACTGCTCGGCGCAGCGGCCGAGGCCGTACGAGGCGTTCTCGATGTTGGCCCCCGCGAAGACCTCGCCCCGGTCGTTCCGGACCGCAGCACCGACGGGAAAGCGCGAGTAGGGCACGTAGGCGTTGCCGTGCGCCCGCCAGGCGGCCTCGGCGAGGTCGGTCGGCGGCGGGCGGGAGGAAGAACGTGTGGTCATGGCGTTCCCTTCGAGAGGCGGTCCGCCAGCGGCGGACCGAGGTGGACGAGTCCGACGGCCACGGCCGTGACCGCAGCGACGAGCACGGCGCCTGCCGAGACGTCCTTGGCGCGCGCCGCGAGCGGATGGTGATCTGGGGAGAGGAGGTCGACGATCGCCTCGACCACGGTGTTGACCAGCTCCGAGACGAGCACCAGCCCGCAGGCCAGCAGCACCGGCGCCAACGAGACGCCCAGCCAGAGCGTCGCGCCGATCGCGGCCACGCCGATCGCCACCTCGATCCGCAGGTTCGCCTGGTCGCCCCACGCCGCGGCCACGCCGCGCAGCGCGTAGCGCAAGCCGATCGGGTCGCTACGTCGCTTTCGCGGCCTCACCGACGCGGCCTCACCGATGCGGCCTCATCGACCCGCCCGTCGACCGGTCCACGCGAGGATCCGCCGTTGCGCGTCGAGGAACGGCTCCCACGACGCCTCGTCGGGGTGATCGAAGCCCCGCAGGTGCGTCAGCCCGTGCGCGGCCAGGACCAGCACCTCCTCGGTCGTCCCGTGACCGTGCTCGGGCGCCTGCCGCGCTGCGGCGTCGAGGTCGATCAGCACGTCGCCGAGGTGCGCGACCGCGGGAACGCCGACGTCGTCCGGTTCCGAGCTGGGGTAGGAGAGCACGTCGGTGGGTCCCGGCACGCCGCGGTCGGCCGCGTTGCGTTCGGCCATCGCCTCGTCGCCCAGCAACACCACCGTCACCTCGCGATCGTCCAGCCCTTCCGCCTCGAGCAGCGCCTGGAGCGCTCCCTCGAGGCGATCAAGCGCTGGGAAGCGCTGCGTCTCGCCTAGGATCTCCACCACGTTTGAGCCCCTTGATCTCCTCGGCGCTGGGGTACCGCACGCGCCGGTGCAACGACGCGGTCATGACCCGTTCGAACGTGTTCGCGATCGCGTCGAGGTCGCGGAAGTTCAGCGGACTGTCGGACAGCTGGCCGTCTTGGAGCCGCTGCTCGATCAGACGATCGATCATGGCGCGGATCGAGCCCTGGGTGGGATCGGGCAAGGTGCGCGACGCCGACTCGACCGCGTCGGCCAGCATCAGCACGGCCGTCTCCTTCGTGTGCGGCTTGGGGCCCGGATAGCGGAAGTTGAGCTCGTCGAGCCGCTCGGTGTCCTCCAGAGCGCGCTTGTAGAAGTAGGCCAGCACGGTGGTGCCGTGGTGCTCGGCGGCGAACGGCTCCAGCGCCGGCGGGAGGCCGTGCTCGCGAAGCATCTCGATCCCGTCACGGACGTGGCTGGTGATGATCAGGTAGCTGAGGTGCGGGCTGAGCCGATCGTGCGGGTTGTCGCCGCTCGCCTGGTTCTCGGCGAAGAACTGCGGGCGCCGCAGCTTGCCGACGTCGTGGTACAGCGCACCCACCCGCGCCAGCAGGGCGTTGCCGCCGATCTGCTGAACAGCCTGCTCGACCAGGCTCGCGATGATCTGGCTGTGCTGATAGGTGCCGGGCGCCTCGAGGACGAGCTTCTGCAGCAGCGGACTGTTGGGCGAGGACAGCTCCATCAGCCGGAAGTCGGTGAGGAACTCGAACACGCCCTCCGCCAGCGGCACCAGGCCCAGCGCCACGATGCCGGCCAGCACCCCGCCCGCCAGGTAGGACGCGACGTCCGTGGCGGCGGGCAACGGCGCCGTGCCGCCGTTCATGAGCTGCAGGAACACCAGCGTCGCGCCGCTGACCAGTCCTCCCGCCGAGCCGGCGATCAGCAGCGCCATCCGGTTCCGGACCACGCCGGCCAGCAACGTCGCCGCCAGTCCGCCCACCAGGACCGCCGCGGCGGACTGCAGCGGCGCGCCCGGCACCAGCAGCCCTACGGCGATCGCCAGCCAGCCGGCCCAGAGCAGCGCGGCGACCTCGCCCAGCAGCGTCGCGACCAGCAGCGGGGCCAGCAGCACGAACACGAAGTCGTTCGACAGGTCCAGCGCGGCGCGCTGAACGGCGAGGGTCACCAGCGTCAGCCCGACCAGGAACACGAACTGGCGTCGGCTGACGCGTCCGCGCAGCGCCCGCGCGGCGTACGCCACGGGCAGCGCCAGGAGCGCCCCGACGAGCAGCGACCCCAGCACGACGACCGCCGCCTGCCGGAGCTGGCGGGTGCGCGGGTCGTACAGCCCCACCGCCTGGAGCGCCCGAAGCTGCTCCTCGCCGACCGGCTGGCCGGCCTGCACGATCACGTCGCCCTCGCCCAGCCGGCGAAGCACCGGCGAGACGGCCGACGCCGCCGCATCGCGTGCTGCACGCGTGAGCGTCTCGTCGACGAAGGCGGTCGGCATCAGACGCTGTTCCAGGACCAGCCTCGTGTCGCGCTGCCGGTCGGGCGGCGCACGCGCGACGGCCTCCTCGATCACGTCGGCCAGCTCCTCCTCGCGCACGCCGCCGGCGTCCTGGAAGCGCCCGATCAGGTACGTCGTCGCCTCGGGCGGGAGGGAGGCGGCGGTGACGGCCGAGAGCACCAGCTCCTGCACCTGGCCGTCGACGCTGTAGATGGGGGGGACCTGGCTCCGGGCCGCCTGCCTCCGCCGCGCCGTGGCCAGCGGGTCGCCGACCTGCAGATCGGACGGGGCGACGAACGTCTCGGGGCTGGGCTCGCCGACCTCGAGCGGAATCGCCTGACGCTGTCCGTAGACGCTGTAGAGCAGGGCGGAGAGGACCAGCAGCGCGGCCGCGTACGGCCACGCCTGGGTGGGCGCGGGCCGTTCGCGCCGCCGGGTGCGCGGCCGCGCCATCGTCAGCCCGCCTGCTCGTAGGCTCGCACGATGCGCGCGACGAGCGGGTGGCGGACGACGTCGCCCTTGTCGAACGCGACGAACCCGATGCCGTCGATGTCCGCCAGGATGCGACGCGCGACGCGTAGGCCGCTGTCGACCGTGCCTGGGAGGTCGGTCTGCGTGACGTCGCCGGTGACGACGACGGTGCTTCCGAACCCCATGCGGGTCAGGAACATCTTCATCTGCTCCCCGGTCGTGTTCTGGGCCTCGTCGAGGATGATGAACGCGTCGTTCAGCGTTCGGCCGCGCATGAACGCCAGCGGCGCGACCTCGACCACGCCCGACTCGAGGTACTGCTCGGCCCGCTCGGCCGGCAGCATGTCGTACAGCGCATCGTAGAGCGGGCGAAGGTACGGATCGATCTTGGCCTGCAGGTCGCCGGGCAGGAAGCCGAGCTTCTCGCCGGCCTCGACCGCGGGGCGCGTCAGGATGATGCGCTTGACCTTCTTGGCCAGCAGCGCCTGGACCGCCATGGCGACCGCGAGGTAGGTCTTGCCGGTGCCGGCGGGGCCGATGCCGAAGGTGATCGGGTTCTTGGCGATCTCGGCCACGTAGCGACGCTGACCGGCGGTCTTGGGCTTGTGCCGTCCCGGGAGGCGTGCGGCGGCCGACTCCGCGTCCGCAGACGCGTCGCCTGCGGTGCCGTCGAGCGCACCGAGATCGCCGTGCTCGAGCTCGGTCAGGGTCACGTCCCCACCGCTCCGGATCGTCCCGAGCAGGGAACGGAACGTCCGCTCCGCCTCCTCGACCGCGGTGGCCTCGCCGCTCAGGCGGAGCTCGTCGCCGCGGGCGACGACCTTGGCGCCCAGGCGGCGCTTCAACAGCTTGAGGTTCTCGTCGTTCCGACCGAACAGGCTCATGGCCTCGGCCGGACTACGAAGCTTCAGCGTGACCGACGTGGCGATACCTTCCTCCTCCGCAGCCGTGCGCCAGCGGGCCTACCGAGCACCTCGCTCCACACCAGCCCGCGCACGACGTCGTCGGGTCTCAGCCCGACGAGTCCGAGCGCGTCCGGCAGTGTAGCGGACCCGGGCCGCCCGGTGCGTCGGCCGACGTCGCCTTGAGGGCGACGCTTCGTGACGCGGGCGGCCGGGGCGCCTTCCCGCCCCAGGAACCCCGCGGGCGGCGGCGGCGTCGGCGAAGGCGGACGCGGCATTCCCTCGCGACCGAGGAAGCCTGGCGGCGGCGGGGCGCTGGCGCGCCCCGCGCCCGTCGAGCCGGCGCTCGGCCGACTGGCGGTCTGCTGACCGGCGGTCTGCTGACCGACGCTCGGCTGACCAGGACCTTGCTGCCCTGCGCCGCTGGCCTGCCGCACGCGGCGACGGGCCTCCTCGAGACGACCGGCGAGGTCGTCCGCCGAGCTCGGCGAGGGGGCGGAGGAGGTGCTGGAGGCCGATGTCGAAGCGGAGGTCGACGACGGGGCGGACGGCGACGTGGACGCCGGCTTCTCGGACCCCTCCGGCGTGCCGGCTCGCTTCCGCGGCGTTCCGCGACCCTGCCCCGACGATCGCCGCCTCCGCAGGACGGCGTTCAGCACGAACGCCGCCACGAGCAGGAGGGGCAACAGGTCGTCGAGGCTCACTGAATCTCTTCGTCCTCTTCGCCGCCGCTGCTGGCGTTGGCGATGCCCTGGCGCATGTCGGTGTCGGACTCGATGTTGCGGAGCTGGTAGTAGTCCATCACGCCCATGTTGCCCTTCCGGAACGCTTCGGCCATCGCGAGGGGCACTTCGGCCTCGGCTTCGACCACCTTGGCGCGCATCTCCTCGACCCGAGCCCGGTTCTCCTGCTCGGCGGCGACCGCCATGGCCCGCCGCTCCTCGGCCTTCGCCTGCGCGACGCGCTTGTCGGCCTCCGCCTGATCGGTCTGCAGCTGCGCGCCGATGTTCCGTCCGACGTTCACGTCCGCGATGTCGATCGACAGGATCTCGAACGCGGTGCCCGAGTCCAGGCCCTTCTGAAGGACGGTCTTGCTGATGCTGTCGGGGTTCTCGAGGACCCGCTTGTGCGAGTCGCTGGAGCCGATGGAGGAGACGATCCCTTCGCCGACGCGCGCGATGATGGTCTCTTCGCCGGCCCCGCCGACGAGACGCTCGAGGTTCGCCCGGACGGTGACGCGCGCGGTGCTGATCAGCTCGATGCCGTCCTTGGCGACGGCGCTGACGTTGGGCGTCTGGATCACGCGGGGGTTGACGGACACCTTCACGGCGTCCAGCACGTCACGCCCCGCGAGGTCGATCGCGGCCGCCCGGTCGAAGGGGAGCGCGATGCGCGCCTTGTCGGCGGCGATCAGCGCGTCGACGACGCGGTCGACGTTCCCGCCCGCCAGGAAGTGCGCCTCGAGCTGATTCTGCTCGACGTCCAGGCCCGCCTTCTCGGCCTTGATGAGCGGGTTGATGATCCGAGCGGGCGGAACGCGCCGCAGCCGCATCGCGACCAGACTGATCAGGCTGACCCGGACGCCGGCCGAGATCGCCGCGATCCACAGCCCCACCGGGATGAACGTGAACAGGATCAGGAAGAACAGGACGACGACGCCAGCGATGATCAGGAAGGACAGGTCGATGCTCATGAAACCTCCAGGGATTGGGGTCAGCCGTCCTCGGACGGAGACGGGTCGTGCGTGCCACTCGATTCGTTCTCGTTCTCGCTGGGACGGACGACGACGCGGTTGCCTTCGACGCGCAGCACGTCCAGCCGGCTGCCCGCGGACACGTAGTCGCCGTCGCTGATGACGTCCACCCGCTCGCTACCGAAGCGGGCCACACCGGCGGGCCTCAGGTCGGACATGGCGATCCCCGTCTTGCCGATCAGCGCCGAACGATCGCCGACGAGCTTGGCACGTGCCGGGTCGACGCCGCCTCGAGCCTCGACGCTGCCGCCGCCGCCCGCTCCCGCCCCGATCGACGAAGGTCCCAGACCGCCGCCGATGCGTTCGGAGAGCGTGAGCTGCCGGCCCAACCCGGTGTTGGGCAGGAGCCAGAGCAGCAGGCCGAGCACCACGCCGCCGCCGATCGCCGTGGTGGCCAACACCGTGACGGCGTCGTCCTGGAAGATCCGGATCACGGACGCCACGATGGCGGCCAGACCGAGCACGCCCGCCACGCCGAAGCCGGGGATCACGAACGCCTCGATCGCGAGCAGGAGGATGCCGCCGAGGATCAGGAGCACGTCCACGATGCCGGCCGGCGTGGCGACGAACGCGCTGGTCGCGAACAGGGCGAGGGCGACGACCCCGATGGCGCCGGGGATTCCGAAGCCCGGACTGAAGAACTCGATCACGAGTCCGCCCAGGCCGAGGATCAGCAGGATGCCGGCGATGATCGGCCCCGACAGCCACGTTCCGATCCGCTCGGTCAGGTTGCGCTCGAGCGTGACCGTCGCGACGCCGCCGTAGCCGAACGTCCGAAGCGCATCGGACAGATCGGACGCGACGACGTCGGCGATGTTCTGATCGACGGCCTCGTCGGCGCTGAGCGTGACGAGCTCGCCGCGGGCGGACAGGCCGGGAATCTCGCGCGACGGATCGACCATCGCCTCCGCGACGGCCGGATCGCGTCCACGCGCCGAGGCCACGCTGCGGAACTGCCCCCGCACGGCGGAGGTGAACTTCTCGTCGACGGGCGTCGCCCCGCCGACCCCCACCGTGATCGGCAGCGCGGCTCCGATCGAGGCGCCAGGCAGCATGGCGAGCTGCTCGGCCGACATCGCGATCAGCGCGCCGGCGCTGAACGCGTTCTCGACCACGGCCAGGACGGGAACGCGTGCATCGTTCATCACCGCGTTCACGATCCGCTGCATCGAGTCGACCCGTCCGCCCGGCGTGTCGATGCGAAGCAGCACGGCCAGCGGGCGGACCTCGTTGGCGCGATCGATCCGCGACGCCACGAACTGCGCCGTCGCCGGCGAGATCTCGGTATCGATCGGAAGGATCCACACGGCGTCCGCGTCCTGCGCGAACCCTTGGATCAGGGACACGAGCAGGACGACGATCGCTGCGGACCGGAGCGCCAGACTTGTACGGAACGCGTTCCTCACGCCGACGATGCTAGCACGGCGTCCCCGCGCCACCAGGAGCGGGCGGCACGGTT
>CAZHCI010000013.1:5893-31613 GCA_964530905.1 uncultured bacterium | reverse complement strand
CACGACCTGCTGCTGCTGCACGCGGTGCTGTTGCACGGGCGGCCGCCCGTGCAGGCCGTGGCCCGCGCCGTCGACCGGGGGACCGCCGAGACGGAGGTGGCGCTGGCGACGCTGATCGGACAGGGTCTGCTGGCGCGGGACGGTGACGGCCGCGTCCGGCCGGCCGCGTTGGCGTTGCCGGCGATCCGCTCCCGGCTCGAAGCCGAGGCGTTCGTGGGGACGGTGCCGTGAACGACGCTTCGCAAGCGCTCGTCGAGATCCTGCGTGACGCGTCGCAGATCCCCTGGCTGCGCATCGCGACGATCGCGGTGGCCGCCTGGCTGCTGGTCCGGGCACTGACGTGGGCGCTGCCCCGGGCGGCCGAGGCGCTGCCGGCCGCGGTGCGCATCAGGCTGCTGCCGCTGGTGCCCGCGCTGCGGCTGGCGATCACGGTGATCGCGATTCTCTGGATCGTACCGCTGGTGATCACGCCCACGCCTCAGAACCTGGTCGCCGTGCTGGGCGCGCTGGGCATCGCGCTGGGGTTCGCGTTGAAGGACTACGCTTCGAGCCTGGTGGCCGGCGTGGTGGCGGTGTACGAGCGCCCCTATCGGCAGGGAGACTGGGTGCGGATCCGCGACGTGTACGGCGAGGTCCGGTCGGTGGGGTTGCGAGCGCTGGAGCTGGTCACGCCGGAGGACGACGTGGTGTCGTTCCCGCACGCCGTGATCTGGACCGAGGGGATCGCGAACGCGAACGACGGCGCCCGCACCTTGCGAGTGGTGGCGAGGCTGTGGCTCGAGCCGGATCACGACGGGGCCCGCATGCGCGACCGCCTGCGCGAGGTGGTGTGGACCAGCCCGTGGCTGGACGTGACCCGCCCCATCGAGGTGATCGTGCGCGAGGAGCCGTGGGGCACGCGCTACGACGTCAAGGCGTACCCGCTGGAGTCACGCGATCAGTTCCGGTTCCTGAGCGACCTCACCGTGCGCGCCAAAGAGGTGGTCGCGACGGAGGGCGCACGCTACGCCGCCGCGCCGCCTGCGCCGGAGCGGCGCGAGCTCGGGCGCTGACGCGCGTGCCAGGCGTCCGGCTCAGCGCACCTCGCTCCCGCTGGGCAGGTCGCGGTCGAGCGTCGCGAGCGACAGCGTTCCGCTCGCGTCCTCGGCTGCGAGGATCATGCCTTGCGACTCGATGCCCCGAAGCTTGACGGGCGCCAGGTTGCATACCACGATCACCTTCGTGCCGACCAGCGCGGCGGCGTCGTAGTGCTCCCGGATGCCGGAGACCACGGTCCGCGTCTCGGGGCCCACCGCGAGGGTCAGGACCAGGAGGCGGTCGGCCTTGGGGTGGGGCTCGGCCGCGACGACCTCGCCGACGCGCAGCTCCAAGGCGGCGAAGTCGTCGATGCCGATCTCGTCCTTGTGCACCAGGGGCACCGTCTCGCGGCCGACCGGCTCGTTCTCGGGCGGCGCGTCGAGCGAGGCCCGGAGCGCGTCCAGGTCGACGCGCGGGAACAGCGGCTCGCCCGGGGCGGTCGGCGCGCCTTCGCTCAGTCCGTCCCATCGTGCGGCGTCGGCCAGCGTGACGTCGCCCTCGGCCCCCAGCTGCGCGCGGAGCTCCGCCATCTTGCCGGGCATCACCGGCTCCAGCAGCACCGAGGCGCAGCGCAGCGACTCGAGGCAGCTCCGCAGCACCGTGTCCAGCCGACCCGAGGCGGCGGGGTCCTTGGCCAGCTCCCACGGCCGCATGTCGGTGACGTACTTGTTCGCCTTGCCGACCGCTTCGAGGACCGAGGCGAGCGCGCGGTCGAACTGCAGCTCGTCCACCTGCGCGCGGACACGACCCGGAAGCGCCATGAACGCGGCCTTCAGAGCGTCGCTGGCGTCGTCGGCCGGGCCGAAGGCGGGAACGACGCCGCCCCGATACTTGCCCAGCATCCCGAGCGTCCGGTTGAGCAGGTTGCCGAGGTCGTTCGCCAGATCGGAGTTGATCCGTTCGGCCAGGCCCAGCTCGTGGAACGAGGCGTCGAGGCCGAAGCTCATGTCGCGCATCAGGAAGTAGCGGAACGCGTCGTTGCCGTACCGTTCCTGCAGGTCCAGCGGCCGCACCACGTTGCCCAGCGACTTGCTCATCTTGCGGTCCTCGATCAGCCAGTAGCCGTGCACGTTCAGGTGCCGGAACAGCGGAATGCCCGCGGCCTTGAGCATGGTGGGCCAGAACACGCCGTGCGGCTTGACGATGTCCTTCGCGATGAAATGCTCGGCGGCCGGCCAGTAGCGGTCCTCGAGGCCTTGGCTGACGAGCTCGGACCAGTAGTTGATCAGCGCGTCGAACCACACGTAGGTGACGTGGTCCTCGTCCCAGGGAAGAGGGATGCCCCACGGAACCCGCTCGCGTGGGCGACTGATCGACAGGTCGCCGATCGGCTCGCGCAGCATCGCGAGGACCTCCTTGCGGTAGCCCTCGGGCCGGATCAGGCCGGGGTTCGTCTCGAGCTGCTCCTTGAGCCAGGGGCGGTACTTCTCCATCCGGAAGAAGTAGTTCGCCTCGCTGCGGTACTCCGGCTCGATCTCGTGCTGGGGGCAGAGGCCGCCGTCGAGCTCCTTCTCGGTGTAGTAGCGCTCGCACTTCACGCAGTACAGCCCGCCGTACTCGCCGTAGATGATGTCGCCCTGGTCGTACACCCGCTGAAGCACGTCGCGGACGACCTTCTTGTGCCGTTCCTCGGTGGTGCGGATGAAGGCGTCGTAACGGATGCCCAGCCGGTCCCAGGTGTCGCGGAACAGCCCCGAGATCCGGTCGGTGTACGCCTGCGGGCTCATCCCGTGGGCCTCGGCCGCCTTCTGGATGTTCTCGCCGTGCTCGTCGGTACCGGTCAGGAACCGCACGTCGTCGCCCGCGAGACGGTGGTACCGGGCGGCGACGTCGACGAGGATCGTCGTGTAGGCGTGCCCGATGTGGGGCTCGGCGTTCACGTAGAAGATCGGCGTGGTGGCGTAGTACACGCCTGGCGTGTCGGCGTTCGGTCGTGCGGCCATGAATCCTCCAGGTGCGGCGCTGTCGGTACGGCGCTGTCGGTACGGCGAGGTCCCGTCGCGTCGGGTTTGCGGCGGGGGCGCACGCTCCGCCGGCCGATCGGCCTCGGTGCGCGCCGCCGAGCACGCGAAGCGTAGCAGATGAGGGCCGTCCAGGCGCCGCGCTCGCCGACGGGGCCGCGGCCCGCGAGGCCGGGCGGCCGGCGGGTCGCGCCCGCTCCGCCCGGGCGTCGCGGTCGGAACCCGAGCCGAGCGTCCCGGCGCCCGAGCCGCGTGCGAGAATGCACGCATGGCCGATGGATCCGCGGGCGCGGCGCAAGCCGTCGAGGACTTCTACCGGGCGCGCCGTCGTGCGACGCTGAGCCGGTTCCTGGCGCAGATGTCGGGCGGCCGCCACGCCCTGGTGCCGTACGACGAGGTGCGCAAGCGGCTGCAGGCGATCGAGAGCGCGGAGAAGCGTCTGGAGGACGTGCCGGTGGACGCGATCGTCGGATCGGTCGGTCGCTACAACGACTTCACCAGCGAGTTCCTGCCGCGCCGCAACTCCGATCGCGAGCGCTGGGTGGGCGTGAAGCTGGCGATGACGGGGCTCGAGGGGGTCCCGCCGATCGAGGTGTACCGGGTGGGCGACGCCTACTTCGTGCGCGACGGCAACCACCGCGTGTCGGTGGCGCGGCAGCTGGGCGTGAAGTACATCCAGGCCTACGTCACGCCGGTCCGGACCCGGGTGTCGTACTCGCCGGAGGACGACCCGGAGACCCTGATCCTGAAGAGCGAGTACGTGACGTTCCTGGACGCGACGCGGCTCGACGAGCTCCGGCCCGACGCCGACCTGACGGTGACCGAGCCGGGCGCGTACGAGCGACTGCTGGAGCACGTCTCGGTGCACCGCTACTACATGGGCATCGACCAGGATCGCGAGGTGGGATGGGAAGAGGCGGTCGAGCACTGGTACGACCACGTCTACGCGCCCGTGCTCGAGTCGATCCGGACCAGCGGGATCCTGCGCGGCTTCCCGGGGCGGACCGAGGCCGACCTGTACCTGTGGCTGGCCGACCACCGGGCCCGCGTCCAGGAGGAGCTCGGCTGGGAGCTTCCCGATCAGCAGGTGGTCCAGGGCGTGGCCGGGGGCCACCTGGCGGGCGAGGAGGAGCGCGGCCAGCTCTTGAGGCGTCTGTCGGAGGACGCCTCCGCCAGGCAGGAGGGCCACCTCACCGACGACCTTCTGGTCGCGTTCGATCTGGGCGTGCCGGGGATGCGCTCGCTGGAGCAGGCGCTGGTGCTGGCCCGACGCGAGAACGCTCGGGTGTACGGACTCCGCGTGATGACGGCCACGGACGAGGGGGCGCACGACGAGGACGAGCGGGAGCGGACGCGCGAGACGTTCGAGGCCCGCTGCCGCGAGGCCGGCGTGCCCGGTCAGCTGGCGTTCGCCGAGGGCGAGCCGGTGGCCCGGATCGTCGAGCGGGCACGCTGGGCGGACATGGTGATCTGCAACCTGGCGTACCCCGAGCAGCCCGACGAGCCCGCCACGCTGGCGCAGAACGTCCGGCCTCTGCTGCGCCGCTCGCCGCGTCCGTTGCTGGCCCTGGCCGGGACCGTCACCGCGCTCGAGCGACCCCTCCTCGCCTACGATGCCGGCGTCCGGTCCGAGACGGCGTTGTTCGTCGCCGTGTACGCGGCGCTCAAGTGGGGTCACCATCCCGTGGTGCTGAGCGTGTCCGAAGTCGGCAGCCAGAGCGCGGAGGCGCTGGACCGCGCCCGCGCCATGTTCGAGCGCTACGGCGCCTCCGCGGACTACGTCTCCGCGGACGGCCCGGTCGCCGACGCGATCGTGCGCGTCGCCGAGGAGCGCGATCGCGACGTGATCATGATGGGCAGCTACACCTACAGCCGCTGGCTCGAGGACGTGTTCGGAGGGGTTCTCGAACAGGTCTTGCGGCGCGCCGCCCGGCCGGTCCTCATCACCTGAGAGGCCGCCCCGGCCGGTCGCCGGCCCCGTCCCAGCGCCCCCCGGCGGGCGCCCCGTGCCGCCTGCGGTACGATGCCCGGCATGTCGAAACGCGGCCTCACGCCCCAGTCCGAGGACTTCAGCGCTTGGTACAACGAGATCGTCTACCAGGCCGACCTGGTCGATCTCTCGCCGGTGCGCGGCGCCTTCGTGATCCGCCCGTACGGCTACGCGCTGTGGGAGAACATCCAGCGCGAGCTGGACGCGATGTTCAAGGCGACCGGCCACCAGAACCTGTACTTCCCGATGCTGATCCCCGTCTCGTTCTTCGAGCGCGAGGCGCAGCACGTCGAGGGCTTCAGCCCCGAGCTGGCCGTCGTGACGCACGCCGGTGGCAAGGAGCTCGAGGAGCCCCTCGCGATCCGTCCGACCTCCGAGACGATCATCGGCGAGCTCTACTCGAAGTGGATCCAGAGCTATCGCGATCTTCCGCTGCTCTACAACCAGTGGTCCAACGTGATTCGCTGGGAGCTGCGCACCCGCCCGTTCCTCAGGACCACCGAGTTCCTCTGGCAGGAGGGTCACACCGCCCACGCCACGGCCGACGAGGCCAAGGAGGAGACGCGGCGGATGCTGGACGTGTACGCGACGTTCGCGCGGGAGTTCGCCGCGATCCCCGTCGTCGAGGGAGAGAAGACGGCGGGGGAGCGGTTCGCGGGCGCTCTGCAGACCTTGACGATCGAGGCGATGATGCGCGACCGCAAGGCGCTCCAGTCGGGCACCAGCCACTACATGGGCGAGAACTTCTCGCGCGCGTTCGATATCTCGTTCAACGACGTGAACAACGAGCAAGCGTACGCGCACACGACCAGCTGGGGCTTCTCCACCCGCTTCATCGGCGCGATCATCATGAGCCACGGCGACGACGCCGGCCTGGTCCTCCCGCCCAAGCTGGCGCCGTATCAGGTGGTGATCGTTCCGATCGCGCGGGCGAAGGACGCCGAGACCGCCGCCCGCGTCGGGAGCGAGGCGCAGCGCCTGGCGCGGACGCTGACGGCGGCGGGCGTGCGCGTCCACGTCGACGACCGCGAGGGCATCAGCCCGGGCTGGAAGTTCAACGAGTGGGAACGCAAGGGCGTGCCGCTCCGCGTCGAGCTGGGACCGAAGGACCTCGACGCCGGAACGGCGGTGCTGGTCGACCGCCTGTCGAAGGAGAAGGAGTCCGTCGGGCTGGCCGAGATCGCGACCGGCATCCCCGGCCGTCTCGAGACGTTCCAGCAGCGGCTGTTCGACCGGGCCTCCGCGTTCCGGGACGAGCACATCCTCGAGGCGGACGACTACGGCGACCTCAAGGCCAAGCTCGAGCACGGCTGGGTGTACGCGACGCACTGCGGCGATCCGGAGAGCGAGGCGCGGATCCAGGAGGAGACGAAGGCCACCGTTCGCTGCATCCCGCTCGAGGGGCCGTCGGCCGAGGGCACGGTCTGCGTCCATACCGGCAAGCCCAGCGGGTATCCGCGCAAGGTCCTCTTCGCCCGCGCGTACTGAGCTCCGCGTCCGGGCCGGCCGTAGCGCGGCTCCGTTCGCGGACGTAAGAGATCCGTAACCCGGAGTCGGTACCCTGTTCCCGTGATGGACGAGTTCGTTCTGGACCCAGGCTACGACGCCCGCCCCGCCCCGCTGCCCGGACGCATCGCGGAGCTGCGGGAGACGATCGTGCGCGACGCTCGCGCTCGCGCCGAGCGCGCGGGCGTGGAGCTGGTCGTCGAGGCGTCGCGACGCAGCTCGGACGTGGCGCTGCTCTGGTTCTCCGGCGAGCGCCGGCCGGTGCTGGCGATCGTCGGCGACTGGGAGCCCGACGAGCCGGTCGAGCTGCAGATCGCGCACGCCGGTCCGAGGGGCGCCCGCTACGAGCTGGCGCTCTACGTCGTCGTCAAAGGCCACCCGTCTCGGTCCGCCGACTGACGCCGGACGGCGGCGGGTCGCACGCGCCGTAGCTTGCGAATACCCTCTTGCATATGCTGCGTGAACCTGCTACCTTGGCGTCTGCGGACGGGTACGTCCGCGACATCCCACGAGAGGCAGGTGAAACGATGATTCGAGAGCTCCGCTCCATGCTTCAGCGCCCGACGGCCGTTCGTGGCCGCGCGCTGCCCGGCTTCGTCGTGCCTGCCGGGGACGGTTCGAGAGGCGGCGTCTAGCAGACGCGCCACGCCTTCGCGATCCGCTCCCCCCTCGGCACAGAAGCGTCGAGGGGGTTCTTCTTGGCCCGAGGCGCCCAGGCGAGATCCGGTGAACGAACCGTCGCGAGCGAGGCGATCGAATCCGATCCTCGGCGAATGGCATGTTCCAACAGCCAAACTATAAAGTACACCTTGACAGATGATAAGGCTTGTCGTACGATTCGTCCCAAGGAGGACGCCGCATGCTCCACTTCGAAACGATCTACCGGATCCAGGCGGACCGCGCCGAGCAGCTCAGAGGCGACGCCGAACGCGCCGGCCGGCTCGCGGCCGCACGCGGCCCCCGCCAAGGCGGCCTCCGGACCGCCACCGCACGGATCCTTCGCGACCTGGCCGAACGGCTCGACCCCCGCTCGCGCACGACCAGCGCCCGCACGACCTGACGGCGCCCGAGCCGCACGCCGCCCGACGCCGCGAACCACGACCCGCCAGCCGCACGACCGGGCTCGCGGGTCGGTTCGCGTCTCGCCTCGGGCGGAGGTGCGCGCAGGCGCCGAAGAGCGGCCGCAGCTCAGCCCGCGCGGCCCGACGCCAGCATCGCGACGCCGGCCGCCATCGCCGCCGCGGCCAGCAGCCTCCGCGCGGCGTGGCCCTCCTGGAGAAGGCCGGTCCCCAGCGCGACGCCGATCAGGATGCTGACCTCGCGGGTCGGGGCCACCTGGCTGACGGGCGCCAGGCGGAACGCGTACAGCACCAGCAGGTACGCGAGCGGACTGAGCACGCCGACGCCGATCAGCGACCAACGCGACGTGCGCCACGCCCGCGCGACCTCCTCGCGGCGACGCACGGCCAGCGGCGCCAGGACGACGGCCCGCATCGTCTCCGACAGCCAGGTGTAGAGCAGCGGAGCGATGCCGACGCGAGCGACGGCGGTCGCGTCCCAGACCGAGTAGGCGGCGATGAACAGGCCGGTGGCCAGGCCTGCGCGAACGGCGCGACCCGAGCCGGCCGACGTGCCGCCGGCCAAGCCGAACGCGGCGATCGCGACCAGCGCCGTGCCGGCCACGACCAGCGGCCCGGGACGCTCGTTCAGGAACGCCACAGCCGCGATCGTCGCCAGCGCCGGTCCGCTCCCGCGCGCCAACGGGTAGACGAGCGACAGGTCGCCCAAGCGGTAGCCGCGCTGCAACGAGACGAAGTAGCCCACGTGCAGCAGCGCCGAGCCGGTCACGAACCCCCACGCCAGCAGCGAGGGCGGCTCGTCGAGCGTGCGCGCCGCCACGATCCCGAGCGGCATCGTGGCGAGCGACGCCACCGCGGCGTACGCCCACGCCACGCCGAATCCTCCCAGGACGCGCTTGGCGAGAAGGTTCCAGCCCGCATGGATCCCGGCCGAGGCCAGGACGAGGGTCAGCGCGAGAGGATCCACGGGGCGCCCGCACGATCCTCGCGACCGAATCGCGCGACGCTCCGGACCGAGCCTCGCGCACGCGAGCTCACGACACGTACGTCAGCCAGTCCGTGAACCTCGCGTCACGGCCCTCGACCGCGTTCAGGTACCCCTCGCGCATCCGCATCGCGAACGGTCCGGCCCTGCCCTCGCCGATCGGGCGGCGGTCGATCTCGGCGATCGGGGTGACCTCCGCCGCCGTGCCGACCATGAACACCTCGTCGGCCGTGTACAGCTCGTCGCGCGTCGCCCAGGTCTCCCGGACCTCGACGCCCTCCGCCTTCGCGATCGCGATGACGCTGTCGCGCGTGATGCCGCGCAGGTTCACCGAGTGCACCACGGGGTAGAGCACGCCGTCGCGGACCAGGAACAGGTTCTCGCCCGAGCCTTCCGCGACGAAGCCGTTCTCGTCCAGCAGCAGCGCCTCGTCGTAGCCGAGCTCGCGCGCCTCCTGATTGGCGAGCACGCTGTTGACGTAGTTCCCGCCCGCCTTCGCCTTGGTCGGCATCACGTCGGGCGGGCTCCGCCTCCAGCTCGACGTGATCAGGCGCGCGCCCTGGGCGACGGCGTCGTCCCCCAGGTACGTGCCCCACGACCAGGTCGCGACCATGAAGTGCACCCGGTTCCGTCCCGGGCTGATGCCCAGCGACTCCGGCCCGTACCAGAGCAGGGGACGGATGTAGCAGGCCGTTCGGTCGTTGCCCCGGACGGTCTCGATCACCGCCTCGTCGATCTCCTGCACGCTGGGCACGCCCGGCATGCCGAGGATCTTCGCCGAGTCGAGCAGGCGGCGGCTGTGGTCGTGGAGCCGGAAGATCGCCGCGCCGCGGTCCGTGGCGTAGGCGCGCGCGCCTTCGAACACGCTGGTGCCGTAGTGCAGCGCGTGACTGAGGACCGAGACGGTGGCTTCCTCCTGCGGGACGAGACGCCCGTCGAACCAGATCCGTCCGGCGTCGATGCCGGGAGCGGGGCGGCCGTTCGAATCTGCCATGTGTGAATATCCCTTCAGAGATGACGTGTCCGCCCATCGTACAGGCCTGCCACGCGTCCGGGCGCGTTGTGCCGCGCGGCGGCGCCCCGGTACACTGCGGCCATGCGCATCCTCGTCACCGGCGGCGCCGGCTACATCGGCAGCGTGACCGCCGCCGCGCTCCTCGAACGTGGACACGACGTCGTCGTGCTCGACGATCTCCGAACCGGGCACCGCGAGGCGGTCCCGGAGGGCGCCGCGTTCGTCCGCGCCGACGTCGCCGACGTTCCCACCGTCGCCGCGACGCTGAGCCGACACGGGCCTGTGGCGATCGTCCATTTCGCGGCCAGCTCGCTGGTGGGCGAGTCGATGGAGCGCCCGATGGCGTACTTCGGGAACAACACCGGCGGGACGCTGTCGCTCCTGGACACGGCGCTCCAGCACGGCGTGCAGCGCTTCGTCCTCTCCTCGACCGCCGCGCTGTACGGCACGCCCGACACGGTGCCGATCCCCGAGGACGCCCCCCTGCACCCCGAGAGCGTGTACGGCGAGTCGAAGTACCTGATCGAACGGATCCTCGGTTGGCTGGGGCGGACCGCCGGCCTGGGCTGGACCGCGCTGCGTTACTTCAACGCCGCCGGCGCGACGCAAGAGCGGGGCGAGGACCACCGACCGGAGTCCCACCTGATCCCGATCGTGCTGCAGACCGCGCTGGGCCAGCGTGCCGAGGTCGCCATCTTCGGGGACGACTACCCGACGCCCGACGGGACGGCCGTCCGCGACTACGTGCACGTCGCCGACCTGGCGAGCGCCCACATCGTCGCGGTCGAGGCGATCCGGCCCGGCCAGGGCGCCGCGTACAACGTCGGCACCGGCCGCGGCTTCAGCGTGGCCGAGGTCATCGAGGCGTGCCGCGAGGTCACCGGCCATCCGATCCCTGCCGAGGTGGCGCCCCGCCGTCCCGGCGATCCGCCCCGCCTCGTCGCCGACGCGTCCCGCATTCGCGAGGTCCTCGGCTGGGAGCCCCGCACGACGGAGCTCCGCGACATCGTGGCGTCCGCCTGGAGCTGGCACCAGGCCCATCCGCACGGCTACGGACGTTGACGTGCCCCGCAACGGGGTCTCCGGTGACGGTCGCGCGTCGTCGGGTGCCACACGAGCGCCTCACCCGCCCGTGATATACCCTCATCGACCTGACCCGAGGTCCGCTGCCCGGACCCCCGCCGCCCCCCGGCGGCCGACGGCGCGGCCGGGCCCGAACGACCCGTGTTTGGAGACCACCATGAGACGAAGCGTCACGATCCTCCTCCTTCTGTTGCTGCTCGGCAGCGCCTTCGCGCAACGGACCGTCACCCTTTCCGGCGTGATCGACAGCGAGGAGCCCCTTCCCGAGGGCACGCGCCTGGGCGTCCAGCTGCTCGACGCGGACGACGCCTGGAGCTACGAGGTCGGCAGCGTCGTGCCCGTCGCCGGCAGCTTCCGCCTGGAGGTCGAGCCCGCCCCCGAGGACCGGCTGCGACCGTTCCGCAGCGGCTCGGTGCTGCTCCCGGGGCTGCAGAACGAGTACCGCGTCGAGACCGAGGACGTCCGCTACGTGCAGGGCACGCTGGCGATGTACCTCGACGCGAACGGCGACGGCGTGTGGACGCGCGATCCGGACCGCGACCCGTTCTTCCTGGCGCTCTCCCAGCTCGAGCAGCCGATCGGCTTCTTCACGCTGATCTACGTCGACCGCGCCGCGCGGATGACCGGCAGCGGCGTCGAGCTCGAGCTCCAGCCGGGCTGGAACGTGTACACCGTCCGGTTCCCGGAGAGCGGCCCCGCCTACGCGGTGCGCGAATCGGTCGAGGACATCGCGCTCGAAGTGCTCGATCTCGTGCCCCGCTGAGCGCAGGCGGAGCCGACCGCCTGCGCGCCCGGGCCGGGCGGGCCGTGCGCCCTCGCCGGATCGACGCGCTCGGCCCCGCTGCGCTGATATAACGGCCGCATGGATATCTGGGAGGGTTCCCTCGTCGGCGACGGTGTGCGCGTCGCCGTCGTCGCGAGCCGATTCAACGATCTGGTGACGCGGCGACTCGTGGACGGCGCGCTGGACGCGCTGAGGCGGAGCGGCGTGGCCGACGACGACGTGAGCGTCGCCTGGGTGCCCGGCGCGGTCGAGATTCCGCTGGCCGCCGAGCGACTGGCCTCTTGCGGGCGGTTCGACGCCGTGATCACGCTGGGCGCGGTCATCCGTGGCGCCACGAGCCATTACGACCACGTCTGCTCGATCGTCGCGTCCGGCGTGGCCGGCGCGTCCGCGCGGACCGGCGTGCCCGTCGTGTTCGGCGTGCTCACCACCGACACGATCGAGCAGGCGCTCGAGCGCGCGGGAAGCAAGGCCGGCAACAAGGGGGCGGACGCAGCGCACACCGCGATCGAGATGGCCAACCTGATGCGCGAGCTGCCGACCGCGCCATGACCGACTCGCCCCCGCCCGCACCCGCATCCACCGCCCCGCCCGCCCCCAGCGCCGGCGATCGCTGGCGTCAGTCGCTGGTGCTCGTCACGATCCTCGCGACGATCGCGATGAACGCGCTTGCGAACGTCCTCCCGCTGATGGGCCGCAGCACCGCCGACATCTCGGCCGCCTACCCCGTGCCGTTCACGCCGGCCGGCTACGTGTTCTCGATCTGGGGCCTGATCTACCTCGGCCTGATCGCGTTCGGCGTCTGGCAGGCGCTTCCCGGCCAGGCGCACGATCCCCGGCTGCGGGCGGCCGCGCCGTGGGTCGTGCTCTCCGGGGCGTTCAACGTCGCCTGGCTGGTGACGTGGCACGCCGATCGCGTCGCGCTCGCCACGCTTCCGATCGTGGGCTTGCTGGCGTCGCTGATGGTGATCTACGAGACGCTTCGGCGCGGCCCCGCCGGCGTCGGCATGCGGCTGGCCGCACGGCTCCCGTTCAGCCTCTACCTCGGCTGGCTCACCGTCGCGACCGTCGCGAACGTCGCGGTGGCCGGCTGGGCGCTGGGCTGGCGGGGGGCGCCGTTCGGCGCCGAGGCGTGGGCCCTGATCATGATCTTCGTGGCCAGCCTCGTCGGGCTCCGCATGCTGCAGGCCCGGGGCGACGTCGCGTTCGCCCTGGTGCTGGTCTGGGCGTTCGTCGGCATCGCCGTTCAGGCCGGATTTCCGAGCGTGCTCGCCGGCGGGGCGCTGCTGTTCGCCGCGTTGGTCCTGGGCGGCGCGGTCGGCCGCCTGGCCCGCGCCGGCGGGGGCGGGAGATGAGCGACGAGCCGAAGACGACCTGGACCGACCGCGAGATCGTGCTCGAGTACTTCCCGGCCACGAACGAGCGGCTGGTCCCCCGCCCGCTCCGGTTCCGCGTCGAGGACGAGGATGACGGCCAGGTGGTCGTCCGGGACCGCGACGACGAGGTCGCCGTCCGGATGACCGCGGTGTCGCCGGCCGGCAACCCGACCGGCGAGCTCTGCTGCGACCTGTGCCAGCGGACCGGCACCCGTCGCTGGCTGGGGCTCTACCGTGCCGAGGTGCCCGCATCGAGAGGACGACGCTACCGCTACCTCACCGCCTGCCGCGATCGGCGCGCGTGCGAGGCGCGGCGCCTCGACGACGACGGGATCGAGTCGCTGCTGCGCCCGGACGCGTGATCGCGGCACAGCGGTCGGTGCCGGCTGGGTAGAGTGCCGGCATGACCCGTTCCCGCTTCGCGTCGCGGCGCGTGCGCGCCATGCCGGCCAGCGTGTTCGCGACGATGGACCGCGCCAAGAGCGAGGCGAGGCGCCGCGGGCTGGACGTGATCGACCTGTCGATCGGCTCGTCCGACCTGCCGCCGCCGCCGACCGCGCTCGCGGCGATCCGCGACGCCGCGCACGACCCCGCCACGCACGGCTACTGCCTGCACGCGGGGACGCGGCCGCTGCGCGAGGCCGCCGTCGCCTGGTACCGGCGCCGCTACGGCCTGGAGCTCGATGCCGACCGGGAGGCGCTGGCGCTCATCGGAGCGCAGGAGGGGTTCGCGTCGCTGCTGCTGGCGGTGACCGATCCCGGCGATGCGATCCTGCTGCCCGAGCCGGGCTACCCGAGCTGGTTCGGCGCGGTCGCGCTGGCCGGGCTCGAGCGCGTGCCGGTGCCCCTGACCGAGGCGAACCGCTTCCTGCCCGACCTGGCGTCGATCCCGGCCGACGTCGCCCAGCGAGCGAAGGTGCTCGTGCTCAGCTACCCGAACAACCCGACCGCCGCGACCGCCAGCGCGGAGGTCTTCGCCGCGGCGGTCGCCTGGTGCGAGCGCCACGACCTGCTGCTGCTCCACGACTTCCCGTACGTCGACCTGGTGTTCGGCGGGGCCGACGCGCCCTCGGCGCTCGCGGCGCCGGGCGGCCGGGAGCGCGTGGTCGAGCTGTTCTCG
This sequence comes from uncultured bacterium, assembly GCA_964530905.1. Classification (GTDB taxonomy): domain Bacteria; phylum Deinococcota; class Deinococci; order Deinococcales; family Trueperaceae; genus SLSQ01. Next base: position 17,637 of record CAZHCI010000013.1, on the reverse strand, counting down.
CTCAGCAAGAGCTTCCACATGGCCGGCTTTCGCATCGGGTTCGCGCTGGGCGCGGCCGACGCCATCGACGCGCTGGCCCGGGTCAAGGGGGCGGTGGACTTCAACGCCTGGGCCGGGATCCAGCGTGGCGCGGTGGCGGCGCTCGAGGCGCCCCGCGAGCGGGTCCGCGCCGACGCCGAGCGTTACCGCGTCCGGCGCGACGCCCTGGTGCGCGCGCTGAACGACGCGGGCGTGCCCACCGCGCTGCCCGAGGCGAGCATGTACGTCTGGACGCGCCTGCCGGGCGGGGCCACCGACTCCGTCGCCTTCGCCGAGCGTCTCGTGGCCGAGACGGGGGTGGCGGTGTCGCCCGGGATCGGGTTCGGACCGGCCGGCGAGGGGTGGATGCGACTGGCGCTGGTGCGAGAGCCAAGCGTGCTCAGCGAGGTCGCGGCCCGGATCGGGGCGTCGACAGCAGCCCGACGCCGTTGACGATCAGGTGCGCCAGCACCGCGGGCGCCAGCCGGCCCGTGACCACGACCACCGCCCCCAACGCGAGCCCCGACGCGGCCACGAAGAGCGTGTAGCTCCAGCCGCGCCGACCGGCGGGGTGGAGCGCTCCGAACAGCAGCGCCTGCGGGACGAGGCCGATCGCATCGAGCAGCATCCCCCGGAACAGCAGCTCCTCGCCCAGCGAGGTGCCCACGGCCAGCAGCGCGGAGGCCGTCCGAGAGGGGGACAGCCGGGCCAGGGCCCGCTCGGTGGCGCGCGCCACCCAGGCGAACGAGGGGACGTTCCGCTCGAGCCACCACGCTGCGCCGAGCAGCAGGCCTCCGGTCGCAGCCCCCAGCGCCAACGACGGCCAGAGCGCCACCGTGGGCGTCAGCGACGGAGGATCGAGCGCCCACCAGATCGCGCCCGCGAGGCCCGCCGCGAGGCTGGGACCGAACGCGACCCACGTCGCGATCCGCCGGCTCACGTCTCGCCGCTGTCCGGCTGCCATCCCCGCGCGCGAGCGAACCGGCGTAGCGCTCGCGTCGCCTCGTCGCGGTCGCGGACGTCGCCCACGGCGCGCGCTTCGGCCAGGAACGCGAGCGCCTCGCCGACGCGAGGACCGGGAGCGAGATCCAGCAGCCGCATCACCTCGCCGCCGTCCAGCAGCGGCGGCTCGGGAGGTCGTTCGGCGAGCAACGCCAGGACGCGAGCCAGCGCGGAGCGGTAGGCGCGGCGGGTCGCGGCGCTGGACAGCCGTCCGCGTGCCGACTCGCGGTCGGCGATCATCAGCTCGAGCAGGTCGGGAAGAAGCGCCCGGCGCCGGTGCACGAAGCGGCGCGCCTCGCGCTCGTTCTTCGGGAGCGGCAGCATGTGGCGGCGGACGAGCTCCGCGACGCGCGCGACCGTCGCGCGCTCGTAGCGGAGCCGCCGCAGGGCCCGGCTGGCGAGCTCGGCCCCGACGTCGGCGTGCCCGTGGAAGCGCAGCCGGCCGAGCTCGTCGCGCTCGCGGCAGGCCGGCTTGCCGACGTCGTGCAGCAGCGTCGCCAGCCGCAGCGGCACGTCGGCGTCCGGAAACCCGGTCGCGAGGCGCTGCAGCGCCTCGAGCTGGTGGCGCAGGACGTCGAGATGATGGAACCCGCCGTGCTCGAGGCCGTCGCCGGCGACCAGCTCCGGCAGCAGCAGCGCCAGCCAGCCGAGCTCGTGCGCGTCCGCCAGCGCGTCGCCGGGCCGCGCGACGTGCAGCAGCGCCGTGAGCTCGTCGCGCATGCGCTCGGCGGCCGGGGCGGCCAGCTCGCCCGCGTGGATCGCGTGCGCGGCCTCCGCGGCCCGTGTCCGGGTGCCGGGGTCCCACGTCAGGCCTAGCGCGGCCGCCAGCCGGACGCCCCGGAGCCCGCGCAGGGGATCGTCGGCGAGGGCGCCCGGACTCGCGGCGACCAGCCGGCGGGCGGCCAGGTCGGCTCGCCCCCCCAACGGGTCGATCGGGCCGTCCGGCCCCAGCGCCAGCGCGTTCACGGTGAAGTCGCGGCGCTCCAGGTCGGCTTCGACCGGCCCGCGGAGCGGCGTGAGGTCGATCGTGCGCTCCCCGTCCACGACGCGCCAATGCCCTCGCGCCGCATCCAGCGGAAAGGCGTGAGCGGCTTCGCGCGTGGCCAGCTGGCGCGCCGCGCGCTCGGGATCGAGCACCAGCCAGTCGACGTCCGACCACGGGCGACCGAGCAGCGCGTCGCGGAGCGCTCCGCCCACCAGCACGCCGCCGTCCGGGCGTGGACCGAACGCGGTCAGCTCCGGCCACGGGCCGAGCTCCTCCCGGCGCGGGCGCAACGCGTTCCGAAGCCGTGCCAGGGGTCCGCCTCGCCGACGATCGTCGCTCATCGCGCTCAGGCTAGCCCAGCGTGGTGGAATGGATCCATGACGGTCCACGTCGGAGTCACCGGGAACATCGGGGCGGGGAAGTCCACCGTCGCCCGACTGCTGGCCCAGCGCGGAGCGGTCGTGATCGACGCCGACGAGCTCGCGTCGGAGGTCCTGGCGCAGCCGGACACGGTCCGCGCGATCCGCGAGGCGTTCGGCCCTGACGTGGTCGACGACGGACGCGTGGACCGCGCGGCGCTGGCGCGACGCGTGTTCCAGGACGAGGCGGCGCGTCGGCGGCTCGAGGCGATCGTCCATCCCCGCGTCGCGGCGCTGGACGCGGCACGCGCCACGGCGGCCAGCGAGCGGCGACCGCCGCCACCGATGATCGTTCACGACGTTCCGTTGCTGTTCGAGGCGGGCCTGGCGGAGGCGATGGACGCGGTCGCCTTCGTGGACGCGCCGCTCGAGACGCGGATCGAGCGCGTCGTCTCCGGGCGCGGCCTCGACGCCGAGGAGGTCCGCCGGCGCGACGCGGCGCAGTGGCCCGCGGAGGGGAAACGCGCGCGCGCCGACGTGGTGATCGAGAACGACGGCGACCCGCGCCGACTGGAGGCGCGGGTCGCGGAAGCGTGGCCGCGGCTGCTGGCCGCCGCTCACCAAGCCAGGTAGGTCCGGCTCTCCGAACGAAGCGTCCCGTCGTCGACCACCGTCGCGCTCCAGCTGCCGCCGAGTCGCTCGGCCACGAACGCCGACCAGGCGGTGATCGCCTCGCTGGCGGCGTCGACGGCCTCGAAGTCCAGGGTCGCGGCGCCGCCCAGGCCGGCCAGCATCTGAAGCTGGCTCACCAGCGCGTCGGTCGATCCGCCGGTCGCGCTGGCGTCGTCCGAGACGCTCCACGACAGCGGGCCGACGGGAAGCTCGGCGGCGACGTCGATCAGCGCCGCCGGTCCGGCCGAGCCGGACGCCCGAGCGGTCAGCACGGCCTCGGTGGCCTCCGGCGAGCCGGACAGGAGCGCCCAGCCGTCGATCACGGCCGCGTCGACCACCAGCGTCTCGCTCAGGGTCAGGCGCGTGACCGGGACGCCCGCGATCTCGACCGTGGTCGGCGCGACGAAGCCCTGGCCGCTGGGGGCGAGGAACCCGGCCAGCGTGGCGCCCAGCGTGGTGAGCGTGGTCGTGATCCCCTGGCGCGCCGCCGCGTCGTCGCGCGAGGCGACCAGGAGCACCTGCGCGTCGAAGATCGGCACGTCGGTCGAGCCCGCTGCGGGAGCGCTGGGCGCGGCGGTCTGGATCTGGACCCAGCCGTCGCCCGCCCAATCCAGCAGGAGCGAGCCCGCGTCCAGGCCGACGAGCTGCAGCGCCTCGCTGGCGGTGGGGAGACCGAGCTCGGCGGCGGAGGCCAGCAGGCCGTCCAGCCACGCCCACCAGCCGCGCAGGTCGGCGCCGCCGGCCGCGACGGAGATCGCCGTGTCGGGCGCGTACGCCAGCACCTCCAGGCCTGGGGCGGATCCGTTCGTCAGCAGGTCGTACAGCGCCCGATCCGGCCCGTCCGCGTCGGGCAGGCGGAGGCCCGCCCCGGCCAGCCCCTCGTCGTCGGCGCGCAGCACGCCTACGGTCGGGCCGGCCGTCCGGAGCGCGTCCCGCAGCCGCTCCAGAACGGCGCCCGCCCCGTACGAGCCCGCCAGCGGCGCCAGGCCCCGCACCAGCGGCTCGGCGTCCAGCAGCCCCATCACCTGGCCGGATCCGAGCCCCTGGAGCGCGGCGTACGTCGCGCTGTCGGCCAGGGTCGGATCGTCCCCGCCGGCGTCGGCACGGAGCACGAACCGAACGATCTCCGGATCGGTCGAGACGACCAGCAGGCCGCCCGATTGCGCGTACGCGATCGGAACCCCGAGCAGGTCGTCGTCGGGCTCGGCCGGCACGTACGTGTAGAAGGTCGCGCCCGACTCGCTGCGCTGCTCGACCCCGGGGCGGGCCGTCGCGTCGGCGATCGCTCGGGAGAACGCGTCGGTGCCGGCGTCGCTGGGCCGGGCGATCAGCGTGAGCGCGGGCAGCGGCGTGAAGGGGGAGGCCGACACCGCCAGCCACGCCTCCCGGCCGAGCAGGTCGAGCACCCCCAGCCCCTCGAGCGCGGGGGGCACGTCGGGCATGCCGGCGTCGTCCAGGGCGGCGTCAGCGCCGCCAGGCAGGGTGGCGCCCACGGCGGCGACCAGGCCCAGCCGATCGGCTTCGTCCAGGAACGGCTGGAGGCGATCGGTCTGGCTCTCGAGGTCGACGAGCCCGACGGCCAGGGCCACGTCGGCCGGGAGCAGCTCGGGGAGCGACTGCGCCGCGACGGCCCCGGCCAACAGCCACGACGCGGCCAGGACGAGCGCGGCGCGCAGCAGGAGCGGGCGCGCCGCGGCGTGACGCTGGGCGTCGTGACACGGGGCGGCGCGACCAGGGGCGGCGCGACGAGGGGCGTGGGAGACGGTCGTAGGTTGCGTCATGCGACGAGCCTACCCGTCCGGCGCCCGACGTCCACGGAAAACCTCACCCCGGCCGCGGCGAGGGTGAGGCTGTCGGGTCGGTTCGGACGGCGCCGACGCGCGGCGCACCGTGCGGTGCGTGCCTCAGTCGGTCAGAAGCGCCCGCGCCCGGGTCACGACGTTCTCGACGTTGAAGCCGTACTCGTCGAGAACGCGGCCGCCCGGCGCGGACTCGCCGAAGCGGTCGACCGCGATGACGTCGCCGTGGTCGCCGATCCACTCGTGCCAGCCCAGCGACGCGGCGGCCTCGACGCCCAGCCGGGCGGGGACGCCGGGCGGGATCACCTCGCGCCGGTACGCCTCGTCCTGCTCGCGGAATCGCTTCCAGCTGGGCATCGAGACGACGCGCGTCGGCACGCCGTCCGCCTCGAGCACGTCGCGTGCCTCCAAGCAGAGCGACACCTCGGAGCCGGTCGCGAGAAGGAGCAGCCGCGGCGCTCCGCCGGACGCCTCGGCGTGCACGTACGCGCCCCGGGCGACGGCGCCTGCGGGAACGTCCAGGTGGGGAACGCCCTGACGGGTGAGGATCAGCGCGGTCGGGCCGTCGCGGCGCGCCAGCGCCTCGCGCCACGCCTGCGCCGTCTCGTTCGCGTCCGCCGGGCGGACGACCTGCAGGTTCGGGATGGCGCGCAGCGCCGGCAGATGGGCCTCGGGCTGGTGGGTCGGCCCGTCGCCGCCCAGACCGATGGAGTCGTGGGTGAACACGAACACGACGGGCTGGCCCATCAGCGCCGAGAGGCGCAGGGCGGGCCGCATGTAGTCGGAGAACACCAGGAAGGTCGCGACGAACGGCCGCACGCCGCCGTGCAGCGCGAGCCCGTTCGCGGCGGCCGCCATGGCGTGCTCGCGAATCCCGAAGTGGACGATCCGTCCCGCGTGATCGCCGGCCCGCATCGACCGCTCGTCCTCGATGTCGGTGTAGTTCGAGCCGGCCAGGTCGGCCGATCCGCCGATCAGCTCGGGCATGCGCTGCGCGAAGTGGTTCAGGATCTTCTGCGAGGCCTTGCGGGTGGCCAGCGCGTCGTCGCCTCCGAAGGTGGGCAGCGGATCGTCGAAGCCGTCGGGCAGCGCGCCCTCCATGCGCCGTGCCAGCTCCGCGGCGGCGTCCGGGTGGGCGCCCTGGTAGCGCGACCACAGCTCGTTCCAGGCGGCGCGCGCCTCGGCGCCTTCCGTCCGGACGGTCGAGGCGTCGTCGAGGACGTCGTCGGGGACGGTGAAGGCGGGCCAGTCGACGTTCAGCGCCCGCTTCGTCGCCGCCGCCTCCTCCTCGCCCAGAACCGAGCCGTGGACCTTGGAGGTCCCCGCCAGGTGGGGGCTCCCGTAGCCGATGGTCGTGCGGACGGCGATCAGGCTGGGCCGCTCGGCCTCGGCGCGAGCGCTCACCAGCGCGCCCAGGACGGCGTCCGGATCGGAGCCGTCCTCGACACGCTGGACGTGCCAGCCGTACGCCTCGTAGCGTTGCAGGACGTCCTCGCTGAAGGTGATGTCGGTCGGACCGTCGATGCTGATGTGGTTGTCGTCGTACAGCACCGTGAGCTTTCCGAGCCCAAGGTGACCCGCCAGCGAGGACGCCTCGGAGCTGACGCCCTCCATGATGTCGCCGTCCGACGCGATCACCCAGGTGCGGTGGTCGACGACGTCGAAGCCGGGCCGGTTGAAGCGCGCCGCGAGGTGCGCCTCGGCCAGCGCCATGCCGACGGCCGTCGAGAGGCCCTGGCCCAGCGGTCCGGTGGTCGTCTCGACGCCGGGGGTGAGACCGACCTCGGGGTGGCCCGGCGTGCGGCTCTCCCACTGGCGGTAGGCGCGCAGATCGTCCATCGTCACGCCGTAGCCCGTCAGGTGGAGCAGCGAGTACTGCAGCATCGAGCCGTGGCCGGCGGACTGGACGTACCGGTCGCGGTTCCACCAGGCCGGATCCGAAGGATCGTGGCGCATGGCGTGGCGATAGAGCGCCCAGCCCATCGGGGCCGCGCCCATCGGCATGCCCGGGTGCCCGTCGCCGGCGGCTTGCGTGGCATCGATCGTGAGGGCGCGGATGACGTTGGCAGCACGCAGGTCGCGTTCGCGCTCGTCGGGGGATCGGTTCATCAAGGGGCCTCCGTCGGGGTTCGTGGCTCGAGGATCCGCATCGCCTGGATGCGGTCCGGATCGTCCATGGCGGAATTCACCATAGCAGGGGCGAGCCCCGCTCCGCGCGGTCCTCAGCCTTCGGAGCGTCGCTGCAGGATCGCCTCGCGGACCCGTCGGCCGACCTCGTAGTGGCGCCGCTCGATCTCCGACTCGACCCGCAGCCGCGGGACCGACGCCGGACGACGATCGTCGCCGATCGCGACGAAGTTCAGGTGGCCCACGGTCGTGAGCGAGCGTCGACCGCTGGTGGGATGCTCGGAGTGGACCTCGCTGCGGACGATCATGCTGGTGTCGCCGACCCAGGCCACGCGGCTGCGCACCTCGAGGATGTCGCCGACGTGGACCGGGTTGCGGAAGTCCACCGGCTCGGTCGACGCCGTCACGGCGATCCGCCTGCAGAACCGATTGCAGGCGATCGACGCGTTGACGTCCATCAGCTTGAGCACGTGTCCGCCGAACAGCGTGCCGAGCGCGTTGGCGTGGTGCGGGAAGACCGCGTCGACGGTGGTCACCCACTCGCTCGCGCGGGTCTCGCCGGGGTCGATGGGCATGCTCAGGAGAATAGCCCGGTCGGCTGCTATGCTCGTCGGAGCCTACGATCCACGGAGGTTCTCGCATGGCGTATCGATCCCAAGCCGCCGCCGCACCGCTGGCCGCGCATCTCGTTCCCGTCCGCAGCGCAGCGCTGCGCACCGCGCTTCAGCTGATTCTCGGCGTGGCGTTCCTCGCCGCGCTGGCGCAGGTACGCGTCGTGGTCGGCCCCGTCCCGATCACCGGCCAGACGCTGGGCGTGCTGCTGATCGGCGCCAGCTACGGCGCCACGCTGGGCGTCGCGACCGTCGGCGCGTACCTGCTGGCCGGCGGCCTCGGCCTCGCGGTGTTCACCGGCGGGGGCGCCGGCTGGGAGGTCCTGAGCGGACCCACCGCGGGCTACCTGCTCGGCTTCCCGGTCGCGGCGGCGGCGGTGGGCGCGCTGGCGCGCCGCGGATGGGACCGCCGTCCGTGGAGCGCTGCGGCGGCGATGGTCGTCGGGAACGTCGTGATCTACGGGTTCGGCCTGGCGTGGCTGGCTCGCTTCGCACCGGACGCGACGACGGCGCTGGCGTGGGGCCTGTGGCCGTTCGTTCCGGGCGACGTGATCAAGATCGCGGTCGCGGCCGGCCTGCTGCCGCTGGCGTGGCGGCTGCTCGGCGGGCGCCACGACCGGCGTCGGTGAGACGAACGGGCCCGGGGGCGCCGCGGTGAGCTGGGAGCGGCGCTTCGCCCGGCGCACGGCGCGGATGCGACCGTCCGCGATTCGCGAGATCCTGAAGCTGACGCAGCGCAGCGACGTGATCTCGCTGGCCGGCGGGCTGCCGGCCAGCGAGATGTTCCCGGTCGCGGAGGTGGCCGAAGCGGCCGCCAGGGCCATGGCGACGAACGGCGTGCGCGCGCTGCAGTACGGGCCCACGGACGGTCTTCCCGAGCTGCGCGAGTGGGTGGCGGCGTCGCTTCCGGGCGCCGACGCGGACCGCGTCCTGATCACCTCCGGCTCGCAGCAGGGGCTCGATCTCCTCGCCAAGGTCCTCATCGATCCCGGCGACGGGGTCGCGGTCGGCGCCCCGACCTACATGGGGGCCCTGCGGGCGTTCGATCCGTACGAGCCCACCTACCTGACGGTCGAGCTGGACGAGGAGGGCATGGTTCCCGCGTCGCTCGACGAGGTCCTCGCGGGCGGCCCCAAGTTCCTCTACGTCATTCCCGACTTCGACAATCCGCTGGGCCGGCGCATGTCGCTGGCGCGGCGCCGAGCGCTGCTCGAGATCGCCGATCGTCACGACGTGCTGGTGATCGAGGACGCGCCCTACCGGGAGCTCCGCTTCGACGAGACGGTGCTTCCGACCCTGTTCGAGCTCGCGCCCGAGCGCGTCGTGCACGCCGGAACGCTCTCGAAGACGCTGGCGCCCGGGCTCCGGCTGGCGTGGCTGGTGATGCCCGCCCCGCTGGCGCCCGTGGTCGAGCGCGCCAAGCAGGCGGCGGACCTGCACACCGGCACCTTCGCGCAGTCCGTGGCGATCGAGCTGCTCGCGACCGGCGCGCTCGAGGCGCGTCTCCCGCGCCTGCGAGAGCACTACCGCGGCCAGCGCGACGCGCTGGCGGACGCGCTGGATCGCGAGCTGGACGGCGACCTCCGCTTCACGCGTCCGCCGGGCGGCATGTTCCTGTGGGCCGAGCTCCCGCTCGGCGTCGACGCCACCCGGCTCCTCGCGGTCGCGGTCGAGCACGGGGTGGCGTTCGTGCCGGGCGAGCCGTTCTTCGCGAACGGCGGGCCGACGAACACGATGCGCCTGAGCTACTCGCTGCCCTCGCCCGCCACCCTGGCCACCGCCGCGACGCGCCTGTCCGCGGCGTTGGCCGCGGTCCGTCAGCCCGCCTGAGAGGCCCGCTCCGCAGCGAAGACGTGCGGAACGGGATGTGACGGCATGAGGACGCCCCCGAGCCTCGTAGGCTCGGGGGCGCGGTGCACCGCCGTGGACTAGGGAGCCTAGGGAAGGCCACCGGCGTCCGGAAGGCGGACCGTTGAGCTACCCTCGGCGGGCACCTCCACTGGTCGTTCGACGTTTGTCGTGTATCTAGACCACCTCCTTCCCGTGGTGCGAGAAGTGTACCCGGGCGGGGGCGGGGTGGGGTGTGGTGTCGGGCACCCTCGCGCGACACACCTTCGCGGACCGCGCAGCGGGCGGCTATGCTCTAGACCGTGCTGAGCGTCGCCGAGAAGCTGATCTTCGTCGTGTTCGCCCTCTTCTCCCTCGCCTTCGCCTACGGCGGCTTCGAGCGTGTCTGGAGCGCGGTGGCCCGGGGCGCGCGCGGCGGCACCGACCGCCTGCGCGATCTGCCCGGCCGGGCGGGCGACGCGATCGTGCGGACGTTGGGCCAGCGCACCGTGTTTCGCGACCGCCCCGGCGTCGCGGCGGTGCATGCGGCGGTGTTCTACGGGTTCGTGTTCTACCTGCTCGTGAACGTCGCCGACGCCGCGAAGGGACTGGCGCCACCGGCGTGGACGGGCTGGCTGGGAAGCGCCTGGGCGGGGCCGTACCGCCTCGCCGCGGACCTGCTGAGCGTGGCGGTGCTGGCGGGCGTCGTCGTGCTGCTGTGGCGACGCTTCGTCGCCCGCGATCCGGCGCTCCGTCCCGACGTTCCGCTGCACGACGACGCGGCGTCCGGCGGCATCCGCCGCGACTCGGCCATCGTCGGGGTGTTCATCGTGGCGCACGTGGGCTTCCGCCTGGCGGGCGAGGGGTTCCTGCTCGCGGCGGAAGGTCATGCGGACGCCTGGCAGCCGTTCGCCACCCTGCTGGCCGCCGCCGTCGGGGCAGGTCCGTCCCGCATCGTCGGCTGGCACGTCGGCTGGTGGGGCGCGCTGGGCCTGATCCTGCTCTTCCTGCCGTACTTCCCGCGCAGCAAGCATCTGCACCTGATCGCCGCGCCGGTCAACTTCGCGCTGGAGCGTCGCCGGCCCGACGGGACGGCCGCGCCCAGCGGCACGCTGGAGCCGATCGACTTCGCCGACGACACGCTGGAGAGCTTCGGCGCCGAGCGGATCGAGGACCTTCCCTACGCGCAGATCCTGGACGCCTACGCCTGCATCCAGTGCCACCGCTGCACCGACGCCTGCCCGGCGCACGCGACGGGGAAGAAGCTCTCGCCCTCCGCGCTCGAGATCAACAAGCGGTACGAGCTGACGCTCGTCGCGGGCGACCTCGCGGCGGGCGAGAGCAGCCCCAGGCCGCTCCGCGCCTTCGCGTTGGACGACGAGCAGATCTGGGCGTGCACGACCTGCGGCGCGTGCATCGACGCCTGCCCGGTCGGGAACGAGCCGATGCTGGACATCGTCGACATGCGGCGCGAGCGGGCGCTGATGGCGGGAGCGTTCCCCGCCGAGCTTCAGCAGGCGTTCCGCGGCATGGAGCGGACCGGGAACCCGTGGGGCCTCAGTCAGGACGACCGGCTGGCCTGGGCCGACGGCCTGGAGGTCCCCACCGTCGAGGACCGTCCCGATTTCGAGGTGCTGTTCTGGGTCGGCTGCGCCGGGGCGTACGATCCGGCCGCTCAGGCGACGACGCGGGCGATGGCGGGGATCCTGGACCATGCGGGCGTCCGTTACGCGGTGCTGGGCAAGGGGGAGCGATGCACCGGCGATCCCGCTCGCCGGGCGGGGAACGAGTACCTGTACTACCAGCTGGCCAGCGAGAACGTCGCGGTGCTGGACGACGCGATGGCCACGGAGCTGCTGGACGCGGACGCGCCCAAGCGGATCGTCACGGCCTGCCCGCACTGCTACAACGCGTTGCTGAACGACTATCCGCAGCTGGGCGGCCGCTACGAGGTGGCGCACCACACGGAGCTGCTCGACGAGCTGGTCGCCGCCGGCCGGCTTCCCCCTTTGGAGCTGGGCCAGGGAACGACGTACCACGACCCTTGCTACCTGGGCCGCCACAACGGCGTGTACGACGCGCCCCGGCGCGTGCTGTCGAGCGGTGGCGGCACGGTCCGGGAGATGGCGCGCAGCCGGGAGAAGAGCTTCTGCTGCGGGGCCGGCGGAGCGCAGTTCTGGAAGGAGGAGGCTCCGGGCGAGGAGAAGGTCGCCGACGCCCGGATGCGGGAGGCGGTCGCGACGGGGGCCAGCACGGTCGCCGCGGCGTGTCCGTTCTGCGCGTCGATGCTGGGCTCGTCCGCCGTGGCGGGCGAGGCCGGCGCGCCGGAGGTCGTCGACGTCGC
>CAZHCI010000013.1:2345-5793 GCA_964530905.1 uncultured bacterium | reverse complement strand
GACGGGCGACGCTCCGGCGCTGGCCGCGCGGCTATGCTCGGCGGCATGCCCGCGCCGTTGCGAATCGTCGCCGTCGTCCTCGCGCTCGTCGCCGCCGGTGCCGGCGCGTACCTGGCCGGCCGCTCGCTCCGCCCGCCGCCCGAGCGGGCGGGCACCGTTCTGCAGAATCCGCAAGACGCCTCGGACCTCGAGCTCACCCTGGCGGCCGACGGGAGCCGGATCGTGTTCGGCGACCTGGCCGCGCGCTCGAGCTGGACGCTGGTGTTCTTCGGCTTCGTGGACTGTCCCGACGTCTGCCCGCTGACGATGGCGGGACTCGCCGAGACGTACCGCGACCTGGGAGAGCCCGAGGCGCTCCAGGTCGTGATGGTCACCGTCGATCCCGAGCAGGACGACGCCGAGCGGCTCCACCGCTACGTGAGCGCGTTCCACCCCGCGTTCGTGGGGCTGGGAGGCAGCTCGGAGGACGTCGCGGCGGCCGCGAAGCGGTTCTTCATCGGGTATTCGGGCACGGGGACGGAGATCATCCACACCGAGGCGGTCGGCCTGGTGGACGCTGCGGGCCGACTGCGGGCCGTGTACGGCCAAGGCGCGGTGGGAGCCATCGGGAACGATCTGGTGGGCTTGCTGGCCGGCGAGCGCCTGTAGCTCGGCGCTCGCCGGAGCGGGAAGCGACGCTCGGCGTCCTCAGGCCATGTCGGCGAGAAGCTGGTACAGCGCGCGCCGGTCCTTCGCGTCGATCTCGAGCCGAGTGAACGGGCCGGTGACGGCCAGACGCTCGCTGCCGCCGCGCGGCCGGACGGTGTAGATCGCGACGGTCTCGTCGCCGACGCGGCCCAGCACGGACCTGAAGCTGGGTCGGTCGTGAACGACGCGGTCCGCCATCGTGCGGAGCGTCTGCGCGTCGCGGGCGTCGATCTCGGTGGCGAGGTCGCCGATGCGGATCGTCATTGCGGTCACCTCGAGACGCTGGATTCCAGGCCGCCTAGAGCGTCCTGGGGCGTCCCGAGGGCAGCCTAGACCGGCGGGCGAGGGACATGTGTTCCGGGAACACATCGGACGCCGCCCGCGCCGGCGAATCCCAGGTCGTACGATCGCGACGGCTTCGAACCGAAGGCGTACCGTCAGTCGAGCCGTCGAACCGTAGGCGACGTGGCGCGTCGGCCCGCGTCCCGGACGATCCTCCAGAGCGCGCCCGCCCCGGTCGGGACGGGCGGCAGGGCGGTGGTCACGCGGGCACCCTAGCCGGCGTCGTCGCGGCGGAACGCCTCGCGTCCGGCGACCCAGGTGCGCATCGGCCAGCCGCGCAAGGTCTGACCGTCCCACGGTCCGAACTTCGCCTTGGAGCGGAAGCGGGACGGATCCACCGTGCGGGCGGTGTCCAGATCGAGAAGCACGACGTCGGCCGGAGCGCCTACGTCCAGCGACGGGACCGGCCACCCCATCACGCCGGCGGGACCGTCCTGGAGCAGGCGCAGCAGCTCCGGGAGCGCCACGACCCCGCCCAGCACCAGCGCCTCGTACAGCACCGGGAAGGCGACCTCGATGTGCGCGATGCCGAACGGCGCGCTCAGCATGTCGCGGTGCTTCTCCTCGCGCGTGTGCGGCGCGTGATCGGTGCCCAGGCAGTCGACCAGGCCGGAGCGGATCCCGTCGCGCAGCGCCGCGACGTCGTCCGCCGTGCGGAGCGGGGGCGCGACCTTGAAGACCGGATCGAACGACGCGAGCGCCTCGTCCGTGAGGGTCAGGTGGTGCGGCGTGACCTCGCACGTCAGCGACGCTCCGCGCTCCTTGAAGAACGCGACGACCTCGAGCGCGGCGCGGCAGCTGACGTGCGCGATGTGCACGCGGGCCCCCGTGAGCCTGGCGATCTCGGCGTCGCGGTACGTCATCGCCGCCTCGGCGGCGCGAGGGTTGCCGGGCAGGCCCAGGCGCTCGCTGACCTCCCCCTCGTTCATCACCCCGTCGCCGCGCAGGGTCGGATCCTCCGAGTGGGTCTGGACCACCAGGCCGAGGTCGCGCGCCCACTCGCACGCGCGCCGCATCAGCTCGCCGTCCACGACCGGGATGCCGTCGTCGGTGAGCATCACCGCGCCCGCGTCCGCCAGCGCGGCGGCGTCGGTCAGCCGGTCGCCCCGGAGCCCCATCGACAGCGCCGCCGCCGGCCGCAGGCGCGCGCCGGGAAGTCGCTCCGCCTTCTCGATCAGCCCCCGGACCAGCCCCGGCTCGTCGACGACCGGGTCGGTGTTGGCCATCGAGACGACCGTTCCGTAGCCCCCGGCGGCGGCCGCGGCCAGCCCCGAGGCGAGATCCTCCTTGACCTCGAACCCCGGCTCGCGAAGGTGCACGTGCGGATCGACGAACGCCGTCGTCAGGACCAGGCCCGTCGCGTCCACCTCGTGATCCACCGGGCCTCGCGGCTCGGCCCCTTCGATCCGGCCGTTCGCGAGGACCAGGTCGCGCACGCCGACCTCCCCAGCGGAGGTGACGATCCTCGCCCCCCGGATCCAGGTCCGGGACGCTTCCTGGAGCTCGTTCATCGTGATCCTTTCCCGACCAGCAGGTGGTACAGCACGGCCATCCGCACCGGTACGCCGGCGGCTACCTGACGCGTGATCAGCGAGCGCGGGCCGTCGGCCAGAGCCCCGTCGATCTCGACGTCGCGGTTCATCGGACCCGGATGCAGGACGACCGCGTCCGGATGGGCGTTCGCGAGGCGCGCCTCGGTCAGCTGGTAGCGCTCGGCGTAGGCGGAGGTCGAATGGATCCGCCCGGTGTCCATGCGTTCGCGCTGGAGCCGAAGCGCCATGACGGCGTGGGCGCCGTCGAGCGCCGGCTCCAGGCGGGTCTCGAGCCGAACGCCGGGCAGCGCGGCGAGGTCGCGGGGAAGCAGGGTCGGCGGCCCGCACAGCACCACCTCGGCGCCCAGCCGCTGCCACAGCTCGGCGTCGCTCCGCGCCACGCGCGAGTGCGCCACGTCGCCGACGATCGTCAGGCGCGTCTCCTCGAACGGGCGACCGGTCGCCTCACGATAGGCGTACGCGTCGAGCAGCGCCTGCGTCGGGTGCGCACGGCGGCCGTCGCCGGCGTTGATCACCGCGGCGTCGGTCCACGACGCCACCTGGTGCGCGGCGCCCGCAGCGGGGTGGCGCACGACGTAGGCGTCCACCTGCAACGCGTCGAGCGTGGCCACCGTGTCGCGGAGCGACTCGCCCTTCGACAGCGAGGTGCCGCCCCGCGCGAACGCCATGACGTCCGCGGACTGGGCGCGTGCGGCACGCTCGAAGCTGAGCCGGGTCCGGGTCGAGTCCTCGAAGAACAGCGTGGCGACCGTGAAGCCCTGCAGCGCCGGAACGCGCTTGACGGGCCGCTGGAGCACTTGGGCCATCACGTCGGTGGTCTCCAGGATCGCGAGGATCCGGTCGACGTCGACGCCGCCGAAGTCCAG
>CAZHCI010000013.1:0-2245 GCA_964530905.1 uncultured bacterium | reverse complement strand
ACCGGCTGAAGCGCGATCTCGGTCAGGTCGTCGCGGTAGAGCGTGATGTCGAGCTTGCCGACCGGCGGCCGCACCGCCTCGAACGAGGCGATCCGATCGGCCAGCCGCTCGGCGATCGGGACGCCGCGCGTGTGGACGCCGACGAGGGCCAGGTTCTCGGCCCCCTTGTTGCTCTCCACGATCTCGTGCGCGATCCGCGTCAGCGCGCGATCGAGCTCGCTGGCGTCCAGCAGGATGGCCTTCACCGTCATGCGCGTCTCCTTCCGCCGCGTGACGCGCACGCGGCCGTGCCGGGCCCGATCACGTCGGATCCGTAGGGGCGTGCTCGCGCGGAAGCACGGCGTTCAGCAGCACGCCGACGAGCCCCGCGAGGCCGATGCCCTCGAGCCGGAAGTCGCCGACCGCGAACAGCATGCCGCCGACGCCGAAGACCAGGATCACCGAGGCGATGACCAGGTTGCGCGGCGCCGTCAGGTCGGTGCCGGCGCGAACGAGCGTGTTGATGCCGACGACGACGATCCCGCCGAAGAGGATCACGAGGATGCCGCCCATCACCGGGCCGGGAATCGTCTGCAGGAAGGCGCCCAGCTTGCCGACGAACGCCAGGACGATCGCCGTCACCGCCGCGATCGTCATGACGGCCGGGTTGAACGCGCGGGTCAGCGCCACGGCGCCCGTGACCTCGGAGTAGGTCGTGTTGGGCGGACCGCCCAGCATCCCGGCCAGGCCCGTGGCCAAGCCGTCGCCGAGCATCGTGCGGTCGACGCCCGGATCGGCGAGGTAGTCCTTTCCCGTCACGCCCCGAATGGCCAGCACGTCGCCGAAATGCTCGATCGCGGGGGCCAGCGCCACGGGCAGGATGAACAGGATGGCGGGGAGGTGGAAGGTCGGAAGCGTGAACGCCGGCATCGCGAGCCACGCCGCCTCGCGCACCGGCGTGAAGTCCACGAAGCCGAACGGGATCGCCACGAGGTAGCCGACCGCGATCCCCATCAGGATGGGGGTGAGCCTGAGGAGGCCCCGCCCCGCCAGCGCCGTCGCGACCGTCGCCGCGAGGGCGATCATCGCGACCGCGACGGCGGACCAGGCGTAGCCGTCGCCCGTGCTGGTGGCCATGTCGATCGCGACCGGGGCGAGGGACAGCCCGATCACCATGATCACCGGTCCGGTCACGACGGGCGGAAGCAGCCTCTCGAACGCCTCGATCCCGCGTGCCCGGATGAGCGCCGCGAGCGCCACGTACAGGAGCCCGGCCGCGAGGAGGCCCGACAGCGTCGCCGATACGCCCCAGCGCTGCACGCCGACCTGAATCGGCGCGATGAACGCGAACGAGGAGGCCAGGAACACCGGCACCTTGCCGCCGGTCACGAGCTGGAACACGAGCGTTCCCGCGCCCGCGGTGAACAGCGCGACGTTCGGATCGAGACCGGTCAGGATGGGCACCAGAACCAGCGCGCCGAACGCGACGAACAGCATCTGCACGCCGATCGGGATCGCCCGGAGATCGAAGCTCCACGTGGTGCGGGCGAGGATGGCGCGCACGTCGTCGCGCCGGTCGGGTCGGGTCATGACATCCTCCTTCGTGCCGTGGAGGACGTGGTCTCGCAAGCTCGCACGAAAGCGCCGCCCTGACGCGGACGCGTCGGACGGCGGACGGTGCTCGTTCGTGGAGGTGCCGAGGCGCGGCACGGTCGCGCGAGATTCACGATCGCTCCTTTCCGGCCTCACGGGACCGGATTAAAGGCTTGGGGGAGCGTACCGCCCCCATGCGGCGATGGCAAGGGTACCGGCGCGCTTAAGGAAGCGCTAAGGGCGAGCGGGCATCCTGAGGGCCGGAGGTAGACACCATGCAACGAATCACGAACCTCGCTCGCCGTCCGCTGCTCGGCCTTCTGGTCCTGCTCGTCGCGCTCGCTCCGGCCCTCGCGTTCGCGTCCACGGCGCGCGGCGTGACGGTGCGGGTGACCACCGGAGAGGGCGACGCCACCGTCCTCGTCGGCTACGGCGAGCTCGACGACGGCAAGCTCGAGCTCGAGCTCCTTCCCGGGGCGTACGGCGACGTGACGGTGACCATCGACTTCGGCGACGGCACGAGCTTCACGCAACAAGGAGGCTCGCTGGTCGACGGCGTGCTGACCACCACCGTTCCCCTGGGCGACACGCTCGGCCTGGAGGTCGACGTCGAGGTCGACGATTCGGTCGGCCCCGACGACGATCGCGACGACGACGATCGCGACGACGACGA
>CAZHCI010000012.1:18441-31877 GCA_964530905.1 uncultured bacterium | reverse complement strand
CAGGCGCCCAACGCCGGCGACCCGATCGTGGTCGGCTCCAAGCAGTTCACCGAGCAGATCGTTCTCGGCCAAGTGATCATCGCCGCGCTCGAAGACGCCGGCTACGAAGTGACCGACCGCACGAACCTCGGCGGCACCGCGGTCAACCGCGACGCGCTCGAGGCCGGCGAGATCGACGTCTACCCGAACTACAACGGCACCGCGATCAGCAACTGGTACCGCGACATCCCGTGGGCCCAGGAGTCGATCTCGGAAGGCGCCTCGGGCGACGCCTACGCGAGCTACGCGACCGTGTCGTCGCTGGACGCCGCGATCTTCGACCTCGTCTGGCTCCGCCCGGCGCCCGCCAACAACACCTACGCGCTGGCCGTGACGCGCGAGTGGTCGGAAGAGAACGACATCACCTCGATGACCGAGTTCGCCGAGTACGTGAACGAAGGCGGCGAGGTCGTGCTGTCCACCGGTGACGAGTTCGCGCAGCGGCCCGACGGCCTGCCGGCGTTCTACGAGACGTACGACTTCGAGCTCGACGAAGACCAGCTCATCATCATCGCCGGCGCCACCCCCGCCCAGACGGAACAGGCTCTCGCCTCGGGTCAGAACAACGTGAACGTGGCGATGGCGTACGGGACCGACGGTGCGCTGCTGGCGTACGACTTCGTCGTGCTCGACGATCCGGACGGCGCGCAGCCGGTGTTCCAGCCCACGCCCGTCTTCCGCGGCGAAGTGATCCGGACGTACCCCGAGATCGCGGGCATCCTGAACCCGATCTTCGCGACGTTCGACAACACCACCCTGCAGTCGCTGAACGCGGCCGTCGAAGTGGACGGGGTCAGCCCGTCCGTCGCGGCCCAGGACTACCTCGAAGAGAACGGCTTCATCGGTAACTGATCGACGCCGACGACCGGCCCGGGACCTCCCGGGCCGGTCTCCGTTCCCGTCGTGTCGCGAGGCGCTCCCCGCAGCGCCCATGTCGACGTCGGGCCGAGTTAGGCCCGGAGGAGGTCTCGCACCGTGAACCGCATCGCCATGCTGGGTGGCTTGATCGCGGGTCTGGGGTTCTTCTTCCTCCCCATTCTCAACCTCAAGCCGAACCGCCTCGCCTCGGGCACGAGCTTCAACCTGCTCGAGTTCCAAGGCGACGATCGCTATCTGATCCTTTTCATTCTCGCCCTCGTCCCGCTCGCGCTCGCGTTCCGGGACGAGCTCGAAAGTCGTGGCTGGCTCCTGGTCGGCGCCGGCTCGCTGCTGTTCCTTCTGACCCTGATCCTGCCGGCGATGGCAGGTCGGATGCTGCTGCAGGACCCCGAGGCGTACCTGACGGGTGGCGCGTTCATCCGGAACCCGCGAATCCTCCCCACCGGCGGATTCGCGCTCGGCCTGGTCGGCGCGTACGTGACGATCTTCGCCGGGGTGCGCGACCTGGCGCGCGCCGGCGTGCAGTCGTGGCTGCAGACGGTGGCCACCTGGTTCGCGCCGGCCGTCGCCGTGGTGCTGATGCTCAACGGAACGTTCGACGTCTACTCGATCCTGGTCGAGTTCTACGCCAACGGCGCGGCGCTCGAGCAGAAGTTCGTCGAGCACCTGATGTTCGTGGGCATCTCGCTCCTCGTCGGCTTCGTCATCGGCGTCAGCCTGGGCCTCTGGGCCTCGCGGGACGAGCGGGTGGCGCCGATCATCCTCTACGCGGTCGGCATCATCCAGACGGTCCCTTCGCTCGCGCTCTTCGGTGTGCTTCTGGTGCCGCTCGCACAGCTCGGCAGTATGGCGTTCCTTCCCGTCGCCAGCTTCTTCGGCGTCTCGGCGGTCATCGCGATCGTGATCGGGGCGTCCTACGTCTTCCTGGCCGACCGCGAGCCGGGCCAGCTCCGCATCGTGCATCTTCTTCTGACCGCGCTGAGCGCGGCGGTGCCTCTCGCCCTCTTCGTCGGCGTGCTGGTCAGCTTCGTGTTCCGTCTCGCCAGCATCGGCTTCACCAGCGGGAACTACGGCGGGACCACCTCGGCGATCGGCAGCCTCCTGCTCGCCGCGCTCGTCGTCTGGGTCGTCGGCCGCTGGCTGGTCGCACCCGAAACCCGGCTGCGTCGACTTCTGCGCTGGGCGAACTGGGCGCTGAGCGGCGCGACCGTCGTCGGCGTGATCGTGC
This sequence comes from uncultured bacterium, assembly GCA_964530905.1. Lineage (GTDB taxonomy): Bacteria > Deinococcota > Deinococci > Deinococcales > Trueperaceae > SLSQ01. Next base: position 29,731 of record CAZHCI010000012.1, on the reverse strand, counting down.
TGTTCGTGCAGGCGTCCGGCTCCAGCCGCGTGCTGGGCGGCGTCGAGTCGCTCCAGACCCTCACGATCCGCGACCTGGGCGTGTCCGGAATCGGCGTCGCGCCGGCGCTGATCGCGTTGACGCTCTACTCCCTCCTGCCGTTGGTGCGCAACACCTACGCCGGGCTGAACAACGTCGACAACGCCATCATCGACTCGGGGCGCGGCATGGGCATGACGCCCACGCAGCGGTTCATGCAGATCGAGCTTCCCCTCGCCTTCCCCGTCATCATGGCCGGCGTGCGGAACGCCGGCGTCGCCCTCGTCGGCATCGGGACCGTCGCGACCGTCATCGGCGCGGGCGGCCTCGGCGACTTCGTGATTCAGGGCATCGTCAACACGTCCATCGACCAGATTCTGCTCGGCGCCATTCCGGCGATCGGCCTGGCGCTGGTGCTCGACGCGGGACTCCGTGGCGTCGAGGGCCTGCTGACGTCGCCCGGCATCAAGCAGGTGCAGAGCTGATGCGAAAGGGGTCCTCGTGATCGAATTCCAGAACGTCGTCAAGCGCTTCCCGGACGGCTTCCAAGCCGTCAAGGGGTTGGACCTCACGGTCCACGACGGCGAGATCTGCGTGTTCATCGGTCCCTCGGGGTGCGGCAAGACCACCTCGATGCGGATGGTGAACCGGCTCCTCTCCATCACCGAAGGCAAGATCATGGTGGAGGGGCGCGACAACCGCGAGTTTCCGGCCGAGGAGCTACGCCGGAAGATCGGCTACGCCATCCAGCAGATCGGCCTGTTCCCGCACTTCACCGTGCTGGACAACATCGCCGTCGTGCCGCGGATGCTGGGCTGGGACGACACCCGCATCCGCAAGCGCGTCGACGAGCTGCTCGAGCTCGTCGGCCTCGATCCGGACATCAACCGCGACAAGTACCCGCGCCAGCTCTCGGGCGGCCAGCAGCAACGCGTCGGTGTCGCGCGCGCGCTCGGGGCGGACCCGCCCATCATGTTGATGGACGAGCCGTTCGGGGCGATCGACCCGATCACCCGCGAGGTGCTCCAGGAGGAGTTCCTTCAGATCCAGAAGGAGATCAGCAAGACGATCATCTTCGTCACGCACGACATCGACGAGGCGATCAAGATGGGCGACCGGATCGCGATCCTGCGCGACGGCTCGCTGGAGCAGTACGACACGCCGGACAACATCCTGGCCCACCCGAAGGACCGCTTCGTGCGTGATTTCGTCGGGTCGGACCGTTCGCTCAAGCGGCTCGGCCTCATCCGCGTGCACGAGCTGATGGACCCCGATCTGCTGCCCACCGTCCGGATCCGCGACAGCGTCGACCACGCCAAGAAGGTCATCGCCGACTACAAGGTGCGGAGCGCGTTCGTGATCGACGAGGACGGCGTGCTGAAGGGCTGGGTGGACATGGAAGGCATCCGGCAGAGCCCGAACAGCCTGGTCGACGCGATGATGGAGGCCGACTACGCCGAGATCGGCGTCCGCAAGAACCAGACCGCGCGCGAGGCGCTGTCCGCCATGGTCGCACGCAGCTTCCGGATCACGCCGGTCGTGGACCGCAAGGGCCAGCTGCTCGGCAGCATCACCCTGAAATCGCTCCAGGAGCTCGCGGAGCAGGGATGGGCCGACGAGGAGGCGGGGACGTCGTGAGCTGGACGCGGGTACCGGGCGTCGCCTCGCTGGCCTGGCTGGTGCTGGCGGCCGCGTTGTTCGCGCTGCAGACGGTGCAGGTCGGCATCACCGATCCCGAGCTCTTCGAGCGGGTGGGCGAGAGCGCGCCGTTCATCCCCGACGTGTGGGTCCCGCTGTTCGGTCTGAGCGGAAGCACGATGCTCGACATCCAGGCCAGCAACGACATGCGCGTTCTCGGCTTCGGGCTGTTCGAAGCCCAGACCGACGCCGAGCAGGCGCTGGGGGCGACGACGGTGAGCGTCGCGCTCGGATGGTTCGCCCTGTTCATGGCGGTGGTCGAGGGCTTCTTGGCGTGGGTGTTCCGCGACCGCGAGGAGAAGCTGGTCCGTCCCCTCGTCCGGGCGGCGGGCATCTTCGTGATGATCTGGTCGTTCTACGGCCACGAGCCGATCTGGGACTGGATGCTCCACGGCCTGTTCCCGACCAGTCCCGACCTGCTGTACAACTCGAACACGCTGATCAGCCTGGCGGCCCAGCACATGGAGCTCGTGATCATCTCGTCGATCCTGACCATCACGATCGGCCTCACGCTGGGGATCGGCGTCACGCGCGCCGCGTTCCGCGAGTTCCTGCCGCTCGTGAGCGACATCGTGAACTCGGGACAGACGGTTCCGACGCTGGCGATCGTCGCCATCATGGCGCCGATCATCGGCTTCGGATTCTGGCCCGCGATCGTGGCGCTGATCCTCTACGGCCTGCTCCCCATCGTGCGGAACACGATCGTGGGTCTCGAGGGGATCGACCCGGCGTTGATCGACGCCGCGAAGGGGATGGGCATGACGCCCACGCAGGTCCTCTGGCAGATCGAGGTGCCCAACGCCTCGAGCATCATCCTGGCCGGGATTCGCACCAGCGTGGTGATCAACGTCGGAACGGCCGCGCTCGGCGCCTACGTGGGCTCGGGCGGCCTCGGCAACCCGATCGCGTCGGGACTGAACCAGTCGATCGCTCCGTGGGTGCTGCTCGGGGCGCTGGCCGCCGCGCTCCTCGCGATTCTGCTCGACTACATCCTGGGCCGCATCGAGTACGTGATGACGCCGAAGGGCCTGCAGATCGAGCAGTGAGACGAGCCCGGCTCGGCGCGCATGCGCCTGTGCTAGGCTTCGTGAAACACCGGAACCGCGCGCGCTTGCTCCCTTCCGGGAGCAAGCCGCTTCCATACGGCTCATCCGGGCTCTGAAAGGGGTCACGCCATGGCACGGGAAGTCCGCGTCACCAAGGAAGGCTACGAGCGTCTGCAGCAGCGCGTCGAGAACGAGCGGGAGCGCCTCGACGAGGCCACCCTCATCCTGCGCGAGCTGTCCGGCACCAGCGACGACTACGACGACACCGGCCTCGAGGAGGCCAAACGCGAGAAGATCGCGATCGAGGATCGGCTCGACGATCTCGAGGATCAGCTCTCGCGCGCGGTGGTCATCGAGGACCACGACATGGACTCCGTCGAGCTCGGCGCGGTCGTACGGCTCGAGGACGAGGGCGGCGAGTCGTTCGTCGTCCAGGTCGTCGCCCCGGTCGAAGCGGGGGTGCTCGACGGCGACGTGCCGCACATCTCCGACGAGTCCCCGATGGGCAAGGCGCTGCTGGGACGAAAGCCCGGTGACGAGGTCGACGTCGTCACCGGCGACGGATCGGCGCGCTACAAGCTCGTCGCGATCGAGTGAGGGAGTCGCGGCCGCCGGACGCAGGCGGCGTGCGGCGCCCGCTATCCTAGTCCGCATGTCGCAGACATCCTTAGGGGAACAACGCCAGCAGCGGCTCCGCAACCTCGCGAGCCTGGTGGAGCGCGGGTTCGAGGCGTACCCGTACGGCTACCGGGCCACGCACACCGCCGCCGAGCTTCACGCCGCGATTCCCGACCCCGCGCCCGGCACGTCGTGGGACGAGCAGGTCGTCACCGTCGCCGGCCGAGCGATGACGGTCCGCGGGATGGGCAAGGTGACGTTCGTGACGTTGCAGGACGCGACCGGCCGCATCCAGGCGTACTTCCAGAAGGACGCGGTCGAGCGCTACGCGGCGCTGAAGAAGGTCGACCTCGGCGACTGGCTCGAGGTGACCGGGTCGCTGTTCGTCACGAAGACCGGCGAGCTCACCGTGAACGCTACGGCGTTCCGGCCCCTCGCGAAGAGCTTGCGGCCCCTGCCCGACAAGTTCCACGGCCTGACGGACAAGGAGCAGCGCTACCGGCAGCGCTACCTGGACCTGATGACCGATCCCGGCGTCCAGCGGACGTTCGCGCTGCGCAGCCGGATGGTGGCCCGGATCCGGCGCTACCTCGACGAGCTCGGCTTCCTCGAGGTCGAGACGCCCGTGCTCCAGTCCGTTCCCGGCGGAGCCGAGGCGCGGCCGTTCACGACCCACCACAACGCCCTGGACCACGAGTTCCACCTGCGCATCAGCTTGGAGCTGCACCTCAAGCGACTGATCGTGGGCGGCTTCGACGCCGTGTTCGAGATCGGACGCAACTTCCGCAACGAGGGGATCAGCCACAAGCACAACCCCGAGTACACGATGTTGGAGCTGTACTGGGCGGGACGGGACTACCTGGACGTTCTGGAGCTCGTCGAGGACCTGTACGCGACCGTCGTGCGCGACCTCACCGGCGACAGCGTGCTGGTCTGGCAGGGGCACGAGCTCGACTTCACGCCGCCCTGGCCGCGGATCGACTACACCGGCGAGCTCGCCGCCCGCTCCGGCATGACGTGCGATCCGCTGGACGAGCCGGCCCTGCGCGCCTGGGTCGCGCGCGAGCTGCCCGACGCACGCGACGAGGACGGGCCGTGGAGCGAGAAGCCGCTGAACCAGCTGTACGACAAGCTGTACGACCGGTTCGTCGAGCCGCACGTGGTCGGTCCGGCGTTCGTGATGGATCATCCGCTGGCGATCAGTCCGCTCGCGAAGGAGCATCGCGAGCGCCCCGGCCTGGTCGAGCGATTCGAGCCGGTCGCGGTCGGCATGGAGCTCGGCAACGCGTTCAGCGAGCTGAACGATCCGCTCGAGCAGCGGCGCCGCTTCGAGCGTCAGATGGAGCTCCGGGCGGGCGGCGACGAGGAGGCCATGCGCCTCGACGAGGACTTCCTCACGGCGCTCGAGTACGGCATGCCGCCGACGGGCGGCCTGGGGCTCGGGATCGACCGCTTCGCGATGCTGCTGGCCGACGCGCCCAGCATCCGGGACGTGATCCTGTTCCCGCTTCTGCGGCCCGAGTGAGCTAGGAGCGACGCAGCCGCGGGCTCGCCCGCGGGCTCCGCTGCAGGCTCAGCCGCCCAGCGTCCCGCCGCCCTCGTCTTCGGTGGCGCGGATCCGCGGCTGCGCACGGTCCCAGATCAGTCGGTAGAGGCGGTCCTGCAACAGCGCGCGCTCCGCGTCGTCGAGCTCGCGGTCGCGATCGATCTCGTGGAGCAGATCACCGAGGTCCTCGACGCTCCAGCCTCCGCAGCGCGATACCAAGGTTTCGTACTCCCGAAAGCTGCCCACCGATTGCCGCCCCCTTCCGCTGCGTGCGGCTCGCGCACAGCATAGGTACGGACGGCAGCCGTCCCCCACAGGCAAAGGTCCCGGTAGGCTGAAGCCATGACCCGACGAGGGAGTTCGGACGACCCGCCGGCCTGGATCGGCGACGCCGTGATCTACCAGATCTTTCCCGACCGGTTCGCGCGCAGCGACGCGGTGCCGAAGCCCAGCGGCCTGGAGCCGTGGGACGAGGCGCCGACGACGTTCGGCTACAAAGGGGGCGACCTGCTGGGCGTGGTCGAGCGACTCGACCACCTCGCCGAGCTCGGCGTGACCGCCGTCTACCTCAACCCGATCTTCCGGTCCGGGGCGAACCATCGCTACCACACGCACGACCACCACCGCGTCGATCCGATGCTGGGGGGCGACGAGGCGTTCGGCACGTTGCGCGACGAGCTGCACGCGCGCGGCATGCGCCTGATCCTCGACGGCGTGTTCAACCACGCGAGCCGCGGCTTCCTTCAGTTCCACGACGTGCTCGAGAACGGGCGCGACTCGGCGTACCTCGACTGGTGGCACATCGAGGGCTTCCCGCTGGACGCCTACGCCGAGGGCGACGGCGCCCACCGCTACGACGCCTGGTGGGGCATGCCGGCGCTGCCGACGTTCAACGTCGCGACGCCGGCCGTGCGGAACCATCTGTGGGGCGTCGCGACGCGGTGGCTCGAGGAGGGGGCCGACGGCTGGAGGCTCGACGTCCCCGAGGAGATCGACGACCGATCGTTCTGGAGCGAGTTCCGGCGCCGCTGCCGCGAGGTCCGGAGCGACGCCTATCTGGTGGGCGAGATCTGGGACGAGGGTCGGTCGTGGGTCGGCGGCGATCCGTTCGACGGCACGAGCTACTACCCGCTGACCCGAGCGATCGTCGGTCTCGTCGGTCGTGCGCTCGACCAGGAGCTGGCGGCGAAGAGCGGGCTGGACCGCATCGCTCCGCTGACGGTGGCGACGTTCGCCGAACGGCTCCAGCGGTTGCTGGTCGAGCGCCCCGCGGCCGAGCGCGAGGCGCGCATGACGCTGCTGGGCTCGCACGATACGGCGCGGGTGCGCACGCTGCTGGGGGGCGATGCGGCCGCGGTGCGACAGGCGTACGGCCTGCTGCTGGCGCTTCCCGGCGCCCCGTGCATCTACTACGGCGACGAGATCGGGCTGGAGGGGGGACACGACCCGGCCAATCGCGCGACGTTCCCGTGGGACGCGCCGGAACGGTGGGACCGTGAGCTGCTCGAGGAGATCCGCGCCAGGGTGGCGGCCAGGAAGCGGCACCTCGCGCTACGCCGTGGCGAGACCGAGGTGCTTCGGGCCCACGACCGAACCTTGTGGCTGGGCCGCGAGGCGGGCGACGAGCGGGCGTTGGTCGTCGTGCGTCTACCGGACGACGCCGCGACGCCCCAGTCGGAGTCCACCCGGCTGCCGGAGCGCTGGCGGGGCCACTGGGCTTCGGCGCTGGGAGGCGGGGGCTTCGAGGTGAACGAGGACGGCTCGGTGCGGGGCGATCCGATTCCAGGCCGGAGCACCTGCTGGTTCGTTCCGCGCTGAGCGAGAGGTGACCGTTCGACGGCACGCCGGCGCCCTTCGCGCTACTGTGCGATCAGGGCGTCGGCGTACTGCCTCCCAGGAGGGGTCGACGGACAGGCCGTCCGTCGGCATTCCCGAACCGCTCGCCCATCCTCGAACGGATCCGGTACGGAACCGACGCCCCTATCTTGATCCGTTCCGCTCCTCTTCGATGCGAACGATCTCCTACTCGGGAGCGGATGTGGAGGATTCCACCAAGGCGGTCCCTCGTCGCCGATCGCAGCGAGGGATCGCCGTCGCTGGGCGCGACGTCAGCGTTCGACGGGGGTCAGCGCCTCGGTGTCCTCTTCGCCGGTGCGGATGCGGATGACTCGCTCGAGCGGCTGGACGAAGATCTTCCCGTCGCCGACGTTGCCGGTCCGGGCAGCCGTGACCAGGGCGTCGACGGTGGGATCGACGAACGGGTCGGACACCGCGATCTGAACCTGGACCTTCTCGTGGAACTCGACGACGTACGGACTGCCTCGGTAGGTCTCGACCACGCCGCCTTGACCGCCGTGGCCGCTGACGCGCGAGATCGTGATGCCTCGAACGCCGGCCGCGAACAGCGACTCCTTGACGGCGGACAGGCGTTCGGGACGGATGACGGCGGTGATCAGCTTCATTCGGGTGCTCCTCAGTCGCCCGCGCCGACCACGACGGGGTCGCGCAGGCGGTCTTCGCTGCTGTAGCCGGGCAGGCCGTGCTCGACGATGTCGAGGCCTTGCACCTCGTCGTTGGGGCTCACGCGGATGCCGATCGTGGCCTTCAGGGCCAGGAAGACCAGGTAGCCGGCCAGGAACGCGCCGGCGCCGTACGAGAACGCGCCGAGCAGCTGCACCCCGAGGTTCGCTCCGCCGAACACGCCGACGGCGGCGGTGCCCCACAGCCCCGCGACGCCGTGGACGCTGATGGCGCCGACCGGATCGTCGACGCGCAGGCGGTCGAACATCACGACGCTGCCGACCACCAGCGCGCCGCCGATCGCGCCTGCCGCGACGGCGGACAGGCCGGTGACGACGTCGGGGCCTGCGGTGATCGACACCAGGCCACCGAGCACGCCGTTGATCGTCATCGAGATGTCGGGCTTCTTGAACAGCGCCCAGCTGACCAGGAGGGCGGCGATGCCGCCGGCGGCCGCGGCGAGGTTCGTATGCAGGAAGATGTCGGCGACGGCGATCGCGTCGGCCTGGCTCGAGAACGCCAGCTGCGAGCCGCCGTTGAACCCGAACCAGCCGATCCAGAGCAGGAACAGCCCCAGTCCGGCGTACGCCAGGTTGTGGCCGGGCATGGCGACGGCGCGTCCGCCGGCGTAGCGGCCCAGCCTCGGTCCGATGGCGAGGACGGCGCCCAGCGCGGCGAACCCTCCGACGGCGTGCACGACCGACGAGCCGGCGAAGTCGGCGAAGCCGAGCTGCGAAAGCCAGCCGCCTCCCCACTGCCAGGCGCCCATGACGGGGTAGATGAGCGCGGTCATCACCACGGAGAAGACCAGGTAGGCGCCGAACTTCATGCGGCCGCCGATCGCGCCGGACACGATCGTGGCCGCCGTGGCGGCGAACACCATCTGGAAGAAGAAGTCCGCGGAGCTCGGGACGTTCATGCCGGTGACGTAGTTCCGCAGGAACAGGCCGCCGCCGTACATGATCGCGAAGCCGACGGCCCAGTACGCCAGGCCGGCGACGGCGAAGTCGGCGATGTTCTTCATGAAGATGTTGATCACGTTCTTGCTGCTGTGGAGGCCGGCCTCGAGCAGCGCGAAGCCGGGCTGCATCAGCGCGACCAAGAGCGCGCTGACCAGCAGGGCGACGGTGTCGAGGGCGAAGGCGACGTCGGCGACGGACTCGCCTTGGGCGACGGCGAGCGCGAACGATGCCAGAGCGGCCGTGGCCGGAACGAGCCTGAACAGTGTCTTCACGTGGACCTCCTGGTGGACGCCGCGACCGTGATGCCGCGACTTGGGGCCACAGCATAGGGGCGAACATGCAAGGTGTCAAGACAAAACCGGCCAGGGGGCGCATGTGAGCTGTACAGGGTGCAAGATATCGGGTCGGTCGAGACGATACGAGGTCGAAAACGCGTCGAATGACAAGCGATCGGCGATCAAAGGAAGCGCTCGACCTCGTCGGGCGAGGTCGAGCGCTCACGGTCGGGCGAAACCGCCCCGCGGGGATCGACCCGCGGCGGAGAGCCGCGCAGCGCGGCGATCAGGACTCGGACAACACCAGCCGGCTCTTGTCGCCCACGGTGAGCTGGTGGGTGCTCGGCCGTCGACCGGCGTGCGTGATCTCGACCTCCTCGCCGATCAGGCTGGCCTGGATGCGGGTTCCGACGTGGTGGATCGAGCTCCGCGCGCCGATCACGGCGTACTCGATCTCCACGTTCTCGAGCCGGACCTCGTTCCCGAGGGTCGTGAACGGGCCGATGTAGGCGTCCTCGACCACGCTTCCCGCCCCGATCAGGGCGGGCCCGAACACGGTGCTGTTCCGGACCGTGGCGCCCGCCTCGAGCACCACGTCCCCCACGAGCCGCGAGTTCTCGACCGTTCCCGCGACGTCGCGCCGGAGGCGCAGCAGCTCCAGACGGTTCGCGTCGAGGATGTCCTCCGGCTTGCCCGTGTCCTTCCACCAGCCCTCCACCTCGACCGGTGCGACGTGGAAGCCGCGCTCGATCAAGCGCTGGATCGCGTCGGTGATCTGATACTCGCCCTTCGCGCCCGGCTCCAGCCCACGGATCGCGTCGTGCACGTTGGCGTCGAAGACGTACACCCCTGCGATCGCGAGGTTGGACGGCGGGTCGGTCGGCTTCTCGACCAGTCCGACCACGCGGTCGCCGTCGAGCTCCGCCACCCCGAACGCGCGCGGGTCGTCCACGGGCACCAAGGCCAGCACCGCGTTCACCCCGTCGTCCGGTCGGAAGGCGTCGACGAACGGCCGGATGCCGTGCTCGAACAGGTTGTCCGAGAGGTACATCACGAACGGATCGTCGGCCAGGAACTCGCGCGAGACCTCGACGGCGTGGGCCAGGCCTTTCGGCGGGTCCTGCAACAGGTACGTGAACGAGGCCCGCTCGCCGTACGGCTCCAAGGTTCGCTGCAGATCGGACCGCGTATCGGTCGACACCACGACGCCGATCTCGGTCACCCCGGCGTCCAGCAGGTTGTCGACCGCGTAGTGGATCAGCGGACGGTTGGCGACGTTGATGATCGGTTTCGGCCGCAGGCTGGTGATCGGGCGCAGGCGCGTCCCCAGCCCGGCGGCGAGAATCAGACCCTTCATGCACCACGCTCCTTCGCCCGACGATACCGCAGCGCGCCGATCCGACCGAACGCGCGTGGCGCCGCGCCTCGGATAGCATGCCGCCATGAGCCGCACACGTAGCGACATCCGGCTCTCCGTCGCGATGGACGACGGGGGCGTGACCGACATCGAGTGGGAGGCGGACGACGCGCCGGAGCCCGGCGTGCAGGAGGCGAAGGCGATGCTGCTGTCGCTGTGGGACGCGAAGGCGCGAAACGCGCTGCGCATCGACCTGTGGACGCAGGACATGACCGTCGAGGACATGAACGACTTCGTGTTCCAGACGCTGCTCACCTTGGGCGACACGTACAAGGGCGCGACCGGCGACGCCGAGCTGATGGCCGAGATCAAGCTGTTCGCGCGCGACTTCGCCGAGAAGGCGTCCGCGCGCGAGCGGGCGCGGCAGCGGTCGGGTCCGGCGTGAGGATCGTCGTGATCGGATGCGGCTGGCTGGGGCTGCCGCTGGCCGCCTCGCTGGCCGCCGCCGGTCACGAGGTGATCGGGACGACGACCCGCCCGGCGCGTTTCGCCGAGATCCGGCGGAGCGGCGTCCGTCCCGCGCGCCTCGCGGCGACGGTCGGCGCGGACGGCGCCGTCCGGATCGACGGCGACCCTCGGATCGTGGACGGAGCCGACCGCGTCGTCGTGGCCGTGTCCCCGTCCGGTGACTACGAGGGGTACCCCAAGGCGATCGCGGCCCTGGCCGACGCGGTCATCAGGTCGGGAGCGGGGCACCTGACGCTCTGCTCGTCCACGGGCGTCTATCCCGGCTCGCCGCATCACCCGCTGGTGCGCGAGGAGGACGCCTCGCCGTCCGCCTCGGCCCGCGCACGCTTCCTGCTCTCGGCCGAGGAGGCCGTCCGAGAGGGAACGGTGGTCGCCACGATCGTTCGGCTGGCGGGGTTGTGGGGGTACGGGCGTCATCCGGCCCGAAGCCTGGCCGGACGGGAGCTGGACGGTCCGGACGTCCCCGTGAACCTGGTGCACCGCGACGACGCGATCGCGGCGATCACGGCCCTGATGCTGCCGACGCCGAGCGCCGGCACGTTCTCGGTGACCGCCGACGAGCATCCGCCACGCGGCCCGTTCTATCGACGCGAGGCGCGCCGGCTCGGACTGCCCGAGCCGACGTTCACGGACGTCGCGCGGCCGGGCAAGCGGGTATCCGCGCAGGCGCTGGCCGATGCGACCGGCTTCCGGGCGCGCTGGATGCCCGGCGACGCCGACGC
>CAZHCI010000012.1:4345-18341 GCA_964530905.1 uncultured bacterium | reverse complement strand
CGGCGAGCGTGAGCCGGCGAGCGGTCCGTTCAGCGTCGCGACGCTACATTCACGGCATGGATTCCATCGTCCGCGTCCTCGCGTCGATTCTCGTCCTGGTGTCGCTCGGGAGCGTCTGGAGCGGCGCACGCGCGCAAGAGGCGCCGGGCGCCGGGGCGACGACGCTGCCCAGCGACCTGGCGTTCGTCGCGCCGGGCGGCGGCCTGGCGTGGCTGCCGGCAGGAGAGGAGCGCGTCCGTCGCCTCGGCTCGTCGACGGGCCGGCACGCGTTCCCCGCCTGGTCGCCCGACGGACGACGACTCGCGGTCATCGTGCGGGACGCCTCCGGCGCACGGGCCGTGGTGCTGGACCTCGGCGCCTCGGGCGACGGCGGGCCCGCGCAGCCACGCGAGCAGGCCTGGTTCGACGAGCCGGACGAGCCGGTCATCTACCTGGACTGGGCGGACGACGGCGCATCGCTCCTGCTCCTGGTCGCCGACGCCGAGTCCGGGTTCCGGCTGGTTCGCGCCAGCGAGAACGACCGTCGCACGCTGGCCCGAGGGGCGCCGCTGTACTGGGATCAGCGGCCGGACGGCGGCGTGGTCGTGCACGCGGGCGGGCTGGACGCGTCGAGGCTGACGATCGTGGACGCGGCCGGTCGCGAGACGGGCGAGCTTCCCCGTCCGGGAGCGTTCCGGAGCCCGGCGGTCTCCCCGAGCGGCGACTGGATCGCCTACGGCAGCGAGGAGCGCGGCGGCGTTCGACGCGCCGTCGTCGTTCCGGCGCCGGACGAACGGCGCGCGTCGCCGCGGAGCCCGGACGGAACGTCCGAGCTGGACGGCCGGCGTGCGCTTGGCTACCGCGGGCTCACCGCCTTCGCCTGGCATCCGACGCGCGACCTGCTGGCGCTCACGCGTCCCCTGAGCGACGTGCCCCATTCGTTCGGGCCCCTGGGCGGCCTCGATGCGGACAGCGGCCTGTTCGTGCCGTGGATCGACGAGCCGGTGATCGCGTTCTGGTGGTCGCCCGGCGGCCGGCGCATCGCCGTGCTCGCCGTGGACGCGCCCGGGGGCGACACCGTGGCCGCCGGCGGGACGGTCGAAGGGACGGTCGACGGGACCGTCCTCGCGTCGGCCCGTGGATCGTTCCTGCCGGGGAACGCTCGGACGCGTCGCGTTCAGGGCGACGGCGCGCGCTTTCGGCTCGGGATCGTGCACGTCGAGAGCGGCGCGACCCGCTGGCTGGCGACGGTGACGCCCAGCCGGACCTTCCTGAGCCAGGAGCTGCCGTTCTTCGATCAGTACGCCAGGAGCCATGCCCGCTGGTCGCCCGACGGCACGCTGCTGGCGCTGCCGGTCCAGAACGGCGCCGGGCGGGAGGCGATCGGGATCGTCGACGTCGCGACCGGCACGCTGCGCGAGCTGGCGCCGGGAGCGATGCCCGCCTGGCCGCCCGTCCAGCCGCCCTTCTAGCGCTCGGTGCGACCGTCGAGCGTCAGCAGCGCGCCGTACAGGTCGGGCCGCCGATCCCGGAAGAAGCCGAACCCCGCGCGGAACGAGCGCGCTTCGGCCAGATCGAGCTCGGCGTGGATCACCGTCTCGTCGTCGCGGCCGGCCTCGCACAGCACCTCGCCGCGCATGTCCGCCACGAACGAGCTGCCGTAGAACGTGGCCGCGCCCTCCCGGCCGACCCGGTTGGCGGCCGCGACGTAGACGGAGTTCGCGACCGCGTGCCCGATCATCGCGCGGCGCCACATGTCGCGCGTGTCCAGGCCACCGGTCTCTTCGGGCTCGCTGCCGATCGCCGTGGGGTAGAGCAGCAGGTCCGCGCCTTGGAGCGCCATGGCGCGCGCCGCCTCGGGGAACCACTGGTCCCAGCAGATCCCCACGCCGATCGTCCCGTAGCGGGTACGCCACGAGCGGAAGCCGGTATCGCCGGGCACGAAGTAGTACTTCTCCTCGTAGCCGGGCCCGTCGGGAATATGGCTCTTTCGGTAGACGCCGAGCACCTCGCCGTCCGCGTCGATCATCGCCAGGCTGTTGAAGTACGTCTGGTTCGCCTTCTCGAAGAAGCTGACCGGCAGGACCACGCCCAGCTCGGCGGCGAGCGCCGCGAAGCGGTCCACGAACGGGTGGCCGTCGACCTCGTGCGCCAGGGCGAACAGCTCCTCGCGCTCGAGCTGCGGGAAGTAGAGGTTCTCGAACAGCTCCTGCAGGAGGATCACCTGCGCGCCGTCGCGGGCCGCGCGGCGCACGAGCCGCTCGGCCTTGGCGAGGTTCTCGTCGAGCCGGTCGCTGCACGCCATCTGCACCACGGCGAGCCTCAGGCGACCTGCTACGGGCGTCGCGCCCGGGTCGGACGGGGCGCGCGTCACGACGGGGTCCCCGCCTCGGGCTGATGCTGCGTGGCGCAGTGGAACGCGCCGCCGCCGGTGATCAGCGCGGTCGCGGGCACGCCGACCACCTCGCGACCCGGGAAGACGCCGCGCAGGATTCCGAGCGCCTCCTCGTCGCGCGGATCGTTCCAGGTCGGCACGATCACGCCGCCGTTCACGAGGCAGAAGTTCGCGTAGCTGCGGGGCGGACGCACCCCGTTCACGCGCGATCGGTCGAGCGGCAGGGGCAGCTCCACGATCCGGTAGGGCGAGCCGTCCACCCGGCGGAGCGCCTCGAGCGTCGCGCGGTTCGCCCGGAGCGAGGCGAGGTTCTCGGTGTCGTCGGCGTCCGCCGCGACGCACACGATCGTGTCCTCCGCCGCGAAGCGGACGACCGTGTCCACGTGCCCGTCGGTATGGTCGTCGACCAGGCCGCCGATCAGCCACACGATCCGGGTCGCGCCCAGGCCGTCCCGCAGCAGCGAGGCGTAGCCGATCTCGTCCAGGCCGGGGTTCCGCACGCCGTCCAGCAGGCAGCTGCGCGTCGTCAGCACGGTTCCGTCGTCGCCCATCTCGATCGCGCCGCCCTCGAGCACCGCGTCGAACGCGAACCGCCGGACCCCGAGCGTGTCGGCCATCGCGGCCGGCACCCGGTCGTCCAGGTCGGCGGCGTACTTGCCCCCCCAGCCGTCGAAGCGCCAGTCCGTCAGCGCCAGCCGGCCGTCGTCCCCGACGACGAACAGGGGGCCGGCGTCCCGCAGCCAGACGTCGTTCGAGGGCACCTCGTGGTACCGGACCGTGCCTGCCGGCACGCCGGCCCGTCGCAGCCGGTCCTCGGCGTCGGCGCGGGCGTCCGGGTCGCGCACGTTCACCACGACGGGCTCGAACCGCGCGATGGCGGCCACCATGGCGGTCATGTCGTCGCGGACGGGCTCCAGCAAGCCTTCCCAGAGCGCATCGTCGGCGGGCCAGGTGGTCCAGGTGGCGGCGTGGCGCGCGCGCTCGACCGGCATGCGGAAGCCCAGCTCGCGGGGGGTGGGGGAGGGTCGGGTCACGCGGGCCTCCTTCGCCCGGGCATGCTAGCAGAGCGCCGACACCGGGCGGTCCTTCCGCGTGCTACCTTGACGCGCCGGTCGGCATTCGACCGCCTGCTTCGTCCCCAATCTCCGGGCGCGTCCTCTCCTCCGGAACGTCGCGCCCCTGCCGAGGTGCATCGTGGCCAAGTCCCCATCCGTCGAACCGTTCGGCCCTGCCGACGCCACCGAGCTGTACAACGTCGACGCCTGGTCCAGCGGGTACCTCCGCGTCGGCGACGACGGCACCCTGCGGGTACGGGTCGACGGCACGGAGGCGGCGCTGACCGACATCGTCGCGAGGGTTCAGGCCGAAGGCCGTCCGCTGCCCACCATCCTGCGCTTTCCGCAGATCCTCGAGGATCGCCTGGCGCGCGTGAACGGCGCATTCGAGGAGGTCATCGCCGAGGCCGGGTACCGCGGCGCGTACCAGGGCGTGTACCCGATCAAGGTGAACCAGCGGAGGGTCGTGGTCGAGACGCTCGCCGAGGCCGGCGCGCGCTGGCGTACCGGGCTCGAGGCCGGCAGCAAGGCCGAGCTGGCGTTGATCCTGGTGCAGGACACGCACCCCGCCGCGCTGATCCAGTGCAACGGCTTCAAGGACGACGATTTCGTCCGGCTGGCGCTGTGGGGCCGGAAGCTGGGCAAGAACGTCACGGTGACGCTCGAGAAGGTCGGCGAGCTCGAGCGGGTGCTCCGCATCGCGCGCGAGCTGGACGTCGAGCCCGCCATCGGCGTGCGGTTCAAGCTGCACGCCCGCGGAAGCGGCGCGTGGGAGTCGTCCGGCGGCGACGACGCGAAGTTCGGGCTGACCGCCAGCGAGCTGCTCGCGGTCGCCGATCGCCTGCGGCGCGAGGGGCTCGGCCACACCCTCACGATGCTCCATACCCACGTGGGCAGCCAGGTCACCGACGTGCGCAAGATCCGCGTCGCGGTGCGCGAGGCGGCCCAGACCTACGTGGAGCTGGCCGAGTCGGGGGTCGCCCCCGCGTACCTGAACCTCGGCGGCGGCCTGGCGGTCGACTACGACGGCTCCAAGACGACGTTCCACGCGTCGGCGAACTACGGCCTGCGCGAGTACGCCGAATCGCTCGTCTACACCGTCATGGAGGTGTGCGACGAGGCGGGCACGCCTCATCCGACGCTGGTCACCGAGTCGGGGCGGGCGCTCACCGCGCACCATTCGGTGGTCGTCGCGCCGGTGATCGACGCGATCGGTCGGACGCGCGATCCGGTCGCGCTCCCGCCCCTTCCGGACGATCCCCACGCCCTGGTCGGGGACATGGAGGAGCTGCTCGGCGACGTGACGGTCAAGACCTACCGGCAGGTGTACAACGAGGCGGTCTCGAACAAGGACACGATGCACCAGCTGTTCGACCTCGGCTACCTGAGCCTGGTCGAGCGCGCGCACATCGAGCGTCTGTACAACCGCATCCTGGAGCGCATCCAGAAGGTGATCGCCGGCCTGGACTACGTCCCCGAGGAGCTCGAGGACCTCTCGACCTGGCTGGCCGACACCTACGTGGTGAACTTCAGCGTGTTCCAGACGCTGCCCGACCACTGGGCGATCGGCGCGCTGTTCCCGATCGTGCCCCTCGCCCGCCTGAACGAGCGGCCGACGCGGCGCGCCACGCTGGCCGACATCAGCTGCGACAGCGACGGCAAGATCACGAAGTTCGTCGACCTGCGCGACGTCGCGGCCACCCTGCCGGTCCACGAGATCCGCGAGGACGAGCCGTACCTGCTCGGGTTCTTCCTCACCGGCGCGTACCAGGACGTGCTCGCGAACGCGCACAACCTGTTCGGGCGCGTCGCCGAGGCGCACGTGCGGATCGGTCCCGACGGCGAGATCGTGATCGAGCGGTTCGTCGGCGGGCAGAAGGCGCGCCGCGTGATCGAGAACATGGGGTACGAGACCGAGGAGCTGCTGGCCTGGCTGGGTCAGGAGATCGGCGAGGCCGAGGCGGCGGGCAGCCCGCTGCGTCCCGACGAGGAAGCCGCGCTGCGCGAGCTGTACGGGCACGAGCTCGTCGGCTACACCTACTTCGAGTAGCGACCCTCGCGGCATCGGCGGGCAGGCCGGCCGACGCCGCGTCGGGCGGACGGGAGTAGGCTGGACGCGGAGGTGATCCGTGTGAGCGAGGATCCCGGGACCACCGACGTCAAGACCGTGGAGATCGGCGCCGCCTCGACCGTTTCGTTGCAGGTGTACGGAGAGCTGGTGCTGCGGCAGGGGCCCGCGCCCGCGTTGCGCATCGTCGGCGACCCCGAGCTGGTCGCCAAGGCGCAGGCCGAGGTGCGCGGCGAGACGCTGGAGCTCACGCTGGGACGGGACTGGGTGGACCGGCTGGCCAGCGGCCTGGCGATGCTGGGCAATCGCCCGCTCCGCTACGAGGTCACCCTCCCCGCGCTACGCCGGATCGAGGTGGCGGGGCGTGGACGCCTGGATCTGGACGGACTCGACACCGAGGCCCTGACCGTGCGGGTCTCGGGACTGGCGGACGGGACGCTGACCGGGCTCACGCTTTCGACGCTCGAGGTCGAGATCGCCGGCAGGGCCGAGCTGACGCTGGCGGGTCGCGTGGGCCATGAGCGCCTGCGCGTGTCCGGCTCGGCGCAGCTGGACGCTTGGGACCTGCGCGCCGAGCAGGCCGAGGTGCGCATCTCCGGTCACGGCGAGGTGGGACTGGCCGTCGAAGGGCGGCTCGAGGCGCGCATCACCGGCTACGGGAACGTCACGTACGACGGGGATCCCGAGGTCGATCAGACGGTGTCCGGCGGGGGCGCGGTGCGGCGCGGCGAGCGGCCCGCGGACGCTCAGAACCGGTAGCGACCGAGCTCCTCGCCGATCTCGAGATCGGGCCGGACTCGCCGCGCGGCGGGCAGCTCGCGGGCCAACGCCTCGGATCGGGGCAGGTGCACGAGCACCAGGCGTTTCGCGTTCGCCTGCCGGGCCGTCTCGGCAGCCTGCTGCGCGCTGCTGTGCACCGGCCCGTCGCCGGTCGCTTCGTGCAGCAGCAGGTCGGCGTCCCGGGCCAGCTCGGTGATCGCCGGCGCGGGCCCCGTGTCGCAGCTGTAGCTCGCGACCCGGCCGCTCACGCGATCCTCGAACCTCAGTCCCACCACGGGCACCGCGTGCCGGCCGGGCGAGGCGAGCACGCGCCAGCCGTGGGCGTCGAGCACCACCGCGCCCGCCGTGTGGTCGACCTCGTGCGCCGTCCAGCCGGGGTAGCCCTCCCATCCCGACACGTCGAACGCGTCGTGCACGCGCTCGACCTGACGGAGGGCCGGAGCGATGCCGTACACCGGCAGCGGATCGCGGCGGCCCATCAGCCACAGTCGCTCCATCATGAGAGGGAACCCCGCGACGTGGTCGGCATGCTCGTGCGTGATCACGACGCCCGCCAGCGCGGTCGGGTCGAGCCCGGTCGCCTCGAGGCGCGGGACCGCGTCGCCGCCGCAGTCCACGAGCAGCACGCCTCGCCCGTTGTCGAGCGCCATCATCGTGGTCGTGCGCCCTGGGTCGCTGACGACTGCGCCTGCGCCCAGCAGGTGAAGCGTGGGCATGGGGTCCGGGCCTCCTCCGCCCCGCGTGGGGGCCGAAGGTCATGATAGGGGCGCGGTCGCTGCCCGTCGCGGCCAGGCGTCACGGCCGTCGGGCCGGCACGCCCGGTCCAGACGAGGTCAGTAGAGGCGGGTGCCGTCGGGCACCGGTCGCTCGACCGTCGTGAGCACCACGCCTTCGGCCGTGTCGAACCCCGTGACCAGGCACTCCGACACGAACGGTCCGACGCGACGCGGCGGCACGTTGACGAGCGCCACGACCTGTCGGCCGCGAAGGTCGTCGGGACCGTACAGCTCGGCCAGCCGCGCGCTCGAGGTGCGCCGACCGATCGACGGCCCGAAGTCGATCCACAGCTTCCAGGCGGGCGTGCGGGCTTCGGGAAACGGCTCGACCCGCACGATCGTGCCGACGCGCAGGTCGGCGCGGAAGAAGGCGTCCACGTCCGTGGTCGGGGCCGGCGGCGGAGGAGCGGCGTGGTCCACCGGGTCAGTCGGACGAGCCGGCGCGGGCGCGTGGCTGGAGGTGGTCCCGGCTCGATGCGTGGCCTTGGGCGCGGGCGCCGGTCTGCACGCGCCACAGGCCGGCGTACACCCCGCCCAGCTCGAGCAGCTCCTCGTGACGGCCCGACTCGACGCGCCGCCCGTGCTCGAGCACGTGGATCACGTCCGCATGACGGATCGTCGACAGCCGGTGCGCGATGACGACCGTCGTCCGGCCGGCGGTGATGCGCTCCAACGAGCGCTGGATCGCCGCCTCGGTCTCGTTGTCGACGGCGCTGGTCGCCTCGTCGAGGATCATGATCGGCGGGTCCTTGAGCAGCGCCCGCGCGATCGACAGCCGCTGACGCTGGCCACCGGACAGCTTCTGTCCGCGCTCCCCGACGACGGTGTCGAGCCCGTCCGGCAGCGCCCGGACGAACTCGAGCGCTTCCGCGGCGGACGCCGCGCGCTCGAGCTCCGCGTCGCTGGCGCCGGGCCGTCCCAGCAGGAGGTTGTCGCGCACGGTGCCGTGGAACAGGTACACGTCCTGGGAGACGAGGCCGATCGCGGCCCGCAGCTCGCCCCGCCGCAGCTCGCGCAGGTCGGTTCCGTCCAGCGTCACCCGGCCGGCCTGCGGGTCGTGGAAGCGAAGCATCAGCTTGACCAGCGTCGACTTGCCGGCGCCCGTCGAGCCCACCACCGCGGTCGTGCGCCCCGCGGGAACGTCGAGGTCGAGGTCGTGCAGCACCGTGTCGGCGCCCGGGTACGCGAACCGGACGCCGACGAAGCGCAGCTCGCCGCGCACGCCTTCGCGCGGCAGCGCGGCCTGCCCGTCGTGCATCTCGGGCTGCGTGTCCAGCACCGCGAAGATCCGGCGCGTGGACGCCATCGCGCGCTGGTACAGGTCGAAGGTCTGCCCCAGGCGCGTCAGGGGCCAGAGCAGGCGCTGCGTCATGAACACCAGCGTGCTGTAGATGCCGACCGAGATCGTGCCCGCCAGCGCCAGCCGGCCGCCCCACACCAGCGTGGCCATGAACCCGAGCACGATCGCCATCCGGATCAGCGGCACGAACGCGGACGACAGCCGGATCGCGTGCCGATTCGCGTCCAGGTAGCGGCGGCTCGCCGCGGCGATGCGCTCGGCCTCGCGGTCCTCGGCGGTGAAGCTCTTGATCGCCACGATCCCGCCGAGGTTGTTCGCGAGGTCCGCGTTGATCGCGCCGACCTCCTCGCGCACCGCGGCGTAGCGGGGCGCCATCCTGCGCTGGAACCGGAGCGACCCCCACAGGATCAGCGGGATCGGCAGGAACGCCAGCCAGGCGACGCCGGGGGCGGCGATGAAGAAGAACACGCCGAGCAGAACCACGGTGGTGACGAGCTGCAGGATGTCGTTCGCGCCGACGTCCAGAAACCGCTCGAGCTGGTTCACGTCGTCGTTCAGCACGCTCATCAGGCCGCCCGTGCTGCGCGACTCGAAGTAGCTCATGTCCAGACGCTGGACGTGGTCGTACGCCTCGCAGCGGAGGTCGTGCTCGAGCGCCTGCGCCAGCTCGCGCCACTGCACCTGGAACAGGTACTCGGTGATCGACTCGAACGCCCACACCGCGAACGTCGCCGCGGCCAGCACCCACAGCTGGCCGGGCGCGTCCAGCCCGAGCCAGCGCCCCAGCGCGGAGCCGTCGCCGGCGACCACGCTGTCGACCGCGATGCCGATCAGGAACGGCGGGGCCAGGTCGAACGTCTTGTTCGCCACGCTGAACAGGGCGGCCAGCACGATGCGCGGACGGAACCGTCCAGCGTAGCGCCAGAGTCGCAGGAGAGGAGGCACGGAGACGCTGTCCACGTCGCGAGCCTACCGCGGTCCGCGTCCGGGGCCACACGCGTGGCGACGCTGGAGCGGTACCTTGTCGCCGACGCGGACCGACCCGCCGCTTGGAGGCCCCATGATCGACGCACGCACGTTCCGTGACGCTCTCGGACGTTTCGCCACCGGCGTCACGGTGGTGACGATGGACACCGACGACGGGCCTCGCGGCATCACCGTCAACGCGTTCTCGTCGCTCTCGCTCGAGCCGCCGCTGGTGGGCGTGGCGATCGACCACGGCGCGGGCGCGCACGGCGCGCTCGTCCGCACCGACCGCTACGGCGTCTCGATCCTCGCGAGCACGCAGCAGGCCCTGTCCGATCGCTTCGCGGGGCGCGACATCGATCCGGAGATCGGTTGGGAGCGACTGGGCGAGGCTCCGGTGTTGCGCGGGGCGCTGGTCCAGCTGTCGTGCGGGATCGTTCAGCGCGTGACGGTCGGGGATCACACCCTGTTCGTCGGTCAGGTCGAGGCGGCGCTCACCCGCGACGGCGTGCCGCTGCTCTACCACCAGGGAGGCTACGGCGTCGAAGGCCCGCGCTGACCTCGAACCTCGGCGGGCCCGACGGCGACGGCTTCGTGGCGCGAGCGCTCGGCCGCGAACGCCATCAGGTGGCTCTCGACCGACGTCGCGAGGTCGGTCGGTCCAGGGCCCGCCTCGCCGTGCAGCCTGGCGATCACGTCGTCCAGCAGCGCGCGGTCGGCATGGGCGTGGCCGTCGGCCGGCGGGGTGTCCAGCCGCTCGGTGCCGCCCGAGACGAAATCGCGCAGCGTGATGCGGCCGCTCTCCAGGTGTCCCTCGAGCTCGCCGTGGCTTCCGAACACCCGGATCGTCCGGGTGTTCTCCTCGCTGAACGCCGTGACGGTCAGGGTCGCGACCAGCCCGTTCGCGAAGCGCAGCGTCGCGACCTGATGGTCGGCGACGTCGTTGTCGCAGCGGTAGACGCAGCGGCCGTACGGTCCGGCGCGTAGCGCGGCCGCCACGGCGTCGTCGCCGCCGCCGGGCGCCACGACCGATCGTGGCCAGCCCCGCGTCCCGGCGAACCGGCCCAGGTAGATGCGGGGCGCCGAGTAGGGACAGGTGGTCTCGACCGGACAGCCGTCCAGGCAGAACGCCGGCGCGCCCGCCGGCGCGTGCTCCTCCCGGAACCAGCGCCGCTCCCCGCGCGAGACGACCTCGTCCCACGGAGCGTCCGCCAGCCAGCGCACCAGGTCCAGATCGTGGCACGCCTTGGCGAGGATCATCGGGCTGGCCAGGTCCTCCCGGCGCCACGCCCCCCTCACGTACGAATGCGCGAAGTGCCAGTGGCCGACGTTCTCGACGTGATCGATTCCGATCGGACGCCCGATGCGGCCCTGGGCCATGGCGTCCCGGATCGTTCGGAAGAACGGCGTGTGGCGCAGGACGTGGGCGACGGTCACGTTCCCGGTCGCGTCGGCGGCCGCGGTGGCCAGCGCCTCGACCCCCTCGGCGTCGGGCGCGATCGGCTTCTCGAGCAGAACGTCGTAGCCGCGCCTCAGCGCCAGCAGCGCAGGCTGGACGTGGTCGGCGTCGGGGGTGGCGACGATCGCCAGGTCGGCGATCCGAGGTCCGGACAGCAGCTCGAGCGCCCCTGCGAACCGGCCGGCGGCGGGCACGCCGTGGCGCTCCGCGAGACGGTCGCGACGGAGCGGATCGGGATCGGCCACCGCGACCACGCGCGCGTCGCTCCGTCCCTCGAGCCCGCGCCCGTACACGTCCGCGCCGCGGCTCCCCGCTCCGACGATCGCGACCCGGACCGGCCCTCGCGTCATGCCGGTCCGGCCGCCGGGGCCGCGCGGCCCGCCCGGGCCCTCACGTCGCTCCGACCAGCGAGCGGAGCGTCGCCAGGTCGCATGCGTGCCCCTGCTCGTCGTCGCCCAGCGGCGTCTCGAGAATCATCGGGAGGTGCGCGAAGCGCTCGTCGTTCAACAGCCGCGCGAACGGCTCGAGCCCGATCTCGCCGTCGCCGATGTTCGCGTGCCGGTCCTTGCGCTTGCCGACCGGGAACTTCGAGTCGTTCAGGTGCCAACACGCCAACGCGGCAAGGCCAGGACCGTCGGCCAGCTCGGACACGAGCCGCTCGTAGCCGTCGGTGCCCGTCAGGTCGTACCCCGCGGCGAAGGCGTGGCAGGTGTCCAGGCAGATGCCCAGCTCGTGGCCGTGCTCGGCCCGAGCGCGAATCGCCTGGAGCTCGTCGATCGACACGCCCAGCGTGCTTCCCTGGCCGGCGGTGTTCTCGAGCAGCACCTTCACGCGGTCGTGACCGAGCTCGTCGAGCACGGCGTCCAGACCGGCGGCCACGCGCTCGATCCCGACATCGCGACCGTCGTCCTGCGGAGCGCCGGGATGGAGCACGAGGCCCGGCACGCCCAGGGCGTCGCAACGGCGGAGCTCGTCCAGGAGCGCCTCGCGCGACTTCTGGACCACCTCGGGCTTGGGGCTCGCGAGGTTGATCAGGTAGCCCGCGTGCGCGACCACCGGCAGGTCGGCGGCACCTCGCAGCTCGCGGAACGTCCTCGCGGCATCCTCGCTTCGCGGCAGGGCGGACCAGCGGTTCGGGCTCTTGACGAAGATCTGGAAGGCGTCGCAGCCCAGGGCGACGGCTCGCGCCACCGCCTTCTCGGCGCCACCGGATACCGATACGTGCGCTCCTGGCAGTCCCATGACGGCATGGTACCGGCCGCCGGCGACGTCCGAGCCCGGTGGTAGCATCCGGGCCGTGATCGCAGCGCGGCTGTTCGAACCAGGCCCCGGCGAGCTGCTCGCGTTCCTGCGCGAGCAGCTCGCCGAGCCCGGCCGCTGGCTCCAGGTCGGCGGCGAGATGGAGGTGGTCTACCACGGGAGGGCGGCCAGCACCGCCGACGCCGGGGACTACCTGATGCTGCTCAAGCCGGACCGCAGTCTGCAGGTGCACGCGTCGCGCGGCATCAAGCCGCTGAACTGGCAGCCGCGGGTCGACGCCGTGGAGCTGCTCGAGGACGCGGGGCGGGCGGTGCTGATCGCCGAGCGCGCCTCGCCCTCCGAGCTGGTGCGCGTGGCGTTCCTCGAGACCTCGTTCGCCCTGTCGCTGACGCCGCGGGACGAGGGCGGCCTGCTGCTGCACGGCAGCGAGGCCCAGATGCAGCGGGCGCTGGCCCAGCGCCCCGAGCTGATCGAGGACGGCCTCGTCCTGCTCGAGGTCGAGCTTCCCGTCGGCGTGGGCGGGATCGACCTGTACGCCCGCGACCGTGACGGGCGACTGGTCGTCGTCGAGCTCAAGCGGGGCCGCGCCAGCCACGAGGCCGTCCATCAGCTCGACAGGTACGTGCGGCGCGTTCGCGAGGCGACGGGAGCGACGGTGCGCGGGATCCTTGCGGCGCCCGAGGTGACGGCTCCTGCGCGGACGCGCCTGGCGGAGCTCGGCCTCGAGTACCGCGAGGTGACGTCGCTGCCGGCGCCCGGCGACGACGGTCCCGAGCAGCCGTCGCTGTTCGCGGGGCTCTGAGCGACCGCGTGCTCAGGACGCGCTGCGGGTCGGCAACGGCGGGGGGACGGTCCGGCCGTTCTGCGCGTCCTCTCGCGACTCGCGCTCGAGACGCGCGAGCAGCTCCGGCTGATCGGCCAGCACGGTCATGAACGCCTCCACGATCCGGGGCGAGAACCAGCGTCCGCTCTTGCGGCGGATCTCGGCGATCGCCGTCTCGATCTTCCAGGCGGGCTTGTACGGGCGAGCGTTGATCAGGGTGTCGAACACGTCGGCGATGGCGACGATCTGACCGACGAGCGGAATCTCGTCGCCGCTCAGCCCACGCGGGTAGCCGCTGCCGTCCCAGCGCTCGTGGTGGGTGAGCGCCACCTTCTCGGCGAGCACCATCAGCTCCGATTGTCCTTGCGCCAGCAGCCGGACGCCGACGTCGACGTGCTCGCGCATCGTGTGGAACTCGTCGTCGTCGAGACGGCCGGGCTTCAGCAGGATGGCGTCGGGGATGCCGATCTTGCCGACGTCGTGCAGCGGCGCCGCGCGACGCAGCAGCTCCACCCCGTCGGGGGGCAGGCCCAGCTGCTCGGCCAGCAGACCGCACAGCTCGCCGACACGCTGGGTGTGGCGTCCGGTGACGTAGTCGCGGAACTCCGCGGCCAAGGCGAGGCGCTCGAGCAGATCCAGCCGGGCGGTCTCGAGCTCGAAGGTGCGCTCGCGCACCAGCTCCTCGAGATGGTCGACGTGACGGCGCAGCGCTTCGTGCAGGAATCGCGTCTGCAGCAGGTTCTCGACCCGCAGCTCGATCTGGCTGGCGCGGAACGGCTTGGTGATGAAGTCCTTCGCGCCGCGGGACAGCGCCTCGCGCTCGGCGTCGGGCGAGACGTCGGCGGTGATCACCGCGATCGGGAACCAGTCGTCCTTGGGCCGCGTCCGCGTCACGGTCGAGATGAGCTCCAATCCGTCCATCTCGGGCATGTGCAGGTCGGTGATCAGCAGGTCGGCGTCGTGCTCGGTCAGCAGCGCGGGGACGGCGCGCGGATCGGCGCACGGCACGAGACGGCGGTACCCTGCCCGATCGAGGATCTTGCGCAACAGCGTGAGGTTCACCGGCTCGTCGTCGACGAACACGATCGTCGCGTCGAGCGGATCTCTCAGTTCGTCCATCCGTGCCTCCGAGTCG
>CAZHCI010000012.1:1847-4245 GCA_964530905.1 uncultured bacterium | reverse complement strand
GGCCCGGGCCGAGGCCGAGGCGTTGCGGGCCATCGCCGAGCGCGCGGACGATGCGACGTTCCGCGAGCAGCTCGCCCGGAGCCAGGGGTTCGTCTACCGAGGCGAGACCCGGGTCGTCGTCCTGGACGGCGACCGGGCGCCCTGACGCCGACACGATCGGCCGGTCGCGGCCGGAACCGCGCGGGGTATCCTCCGATATGGACGAAGGTGGCGAGGCGCGAATCCAGGAGCTGACGGCCGAGATGGAGGAGCGGCGCAAGCGCATCGCGCGCGGCGGCGGGCAGGCGCGGATCGACCGTCAGCACGAGGCCGGCAAGGCGACGGCGCGCGAGCGGATCGCGCTGTTGCTCGACGAGGGCAGCTTCCACGAGCTCGGCGTGTTCGTCGAGGCGATCGACGGCGACGGACACGTCGAGGCGCCGGGCGAGGGCGTCGTCACCGGACACGGCCGGATCGACGGCCGACCCGTGTTCGTGTTCAGCCAGGACTTCACCGTGGCGGGAGGAAGCCTGGGCAAGATGCACGCCCGCAAGATCGCCCAGGTGATGGACCTCGCGGCGCGCAGCGGCGCGCCGATCGTCGGACTGAACGACTCGGCGGGCGCCCGCATCCAGGAGGGCGTGGACTCGCTGTCCGGCTACGGCGAGGTGTTCTACCGCAACGCGATCTACAGCGGGGTGGTTCCGCAGATCAGCGCCGTGCTGGGGCCGTGCGCGGGCGGCGCGGTGTACAGCCCCGCGCTGACCGATTTCGTGCTGATGGCGGAGGGCACGTCGTACATGTTCATCACCGGGCCGGACGTGATCCGCTCCGTCACGAAGGAAGAGGTCGGCTTCGAGGAGCTCGGCGGCGCGACGGTGCACACGCGACGCTCGGGCGTGGCGCACCTCGCGGGCGAGAACGACGCCGACGTGCTCCGCAAGATCCGCGCGCTGCTGGCCTACCTGCCTTCGTCCGCGCGCGACGCGCCGCCCGACCGCCCGACGCGCGATCCGATCGACCGCGAGACGCCCGAGCTGCTCCGCGTCGTCTCGCCCGATCCGAAGCGGCCGTACCCGATGCGGGAGGTGATCCGGGCCCTGGTCGACGAAGGGAGGTTCCTGGAGATCCAGCCGAACTGGGCGCGCAACCTGCGCGTCGGGTTCGCGCACCTCGGCGGAACGGCGATCGGCATCGTCGCGAACGAGCCGCGCCACATGGCCGGCACGCTGGACATCGACGCCAGCGACAAGGCGGCGCGCTTCATCCGGACGTGCGACGCGTTCAACGTGCCGTTGCTGACGCTGGTCGACGTCAGCGGGTTCCTGCCGGGCGTCGGTCAGGAGCATGCCGGGATCATCCGGCACGGCGCCAAGATGCTCTACGCCTACGCCGAGGCGACGGTGCCCAAGCTGACGCTGATCACCCGGAAGAGCTACGGCGGGGCGTACCTGGCGATGAACTCGCGCGACATGGGCGCCGACGTGGTGCTGGCCTGGCCGACGGCGTCCGTGGCGGTCATGGGCGCCGAGGGGGCGGCAGCGGTGCTGCACCGGCGCGAGATCCAGAACGCCGCCGATCCGGCGGCGGTGCGTGCCGCGCGCATCGCGCAGTACCGCGAACGCTACGACAACCCGTGGCGAGCCGCGGCCCGGGGCTACCTCGACGACGTCGTCGACCCGGTCCGGACGCGGCGGGCCCTGATCGGCCACCTGCGCGCCCTGCACGGCAAGACCGAGACCCGCCCGTTCCGGAAGCACGGCAACCTGCCGCTCTGACGCCTCGTGCGGCCGGGTATCCTCGGCTCGCTCGACCCCTGTTCCGGGACCGAGGTCGCCGTCGCCGGGACCCGATTTCGGCCCTCGCCGCGAAGGAGGCGCCATGAACCTCGACGATATCGGAAGCCTCGCCCTCGCCCTCGCCGTCGACGTGATCGCCGGCATCGCCATCCTGGTCGTCGGCTGGCTCGTCGCCGGCTGGGCGTCCGGCGCGGTCCGTCGCGCCGGAGAGCGCAGCGAGCGGTTCGATCGCACGCTCACCAGCGTGTTCGTACGCATCGTGCGATGGACGATCGTGGCGGTCACGCTCGTCGCGGTGCTGGGCCGGTTCGGGGTGCAGACGACCAGCATCATCGCCGTCCTCGGCGCCGCCGGCCTGGCCATCGGACTCGCGCTCCAAGGCGCGCTGTCGAACGTCGCGGCCGGCGTGATGATCCTCGGACTCAGGCCGTTCCGGCTGGGCGACGCGGTGGACATCGGCGGCACGATGGGCGTCGTGGAGGACATCGGGCTGTTCGTCACCAAGCTCAAGGCGTTCGACGGCGTGGTCATCCACCAGCCGAACTCGAACATCTTCGGGACCGAGATCAAGAACTTCACCCAGGCCGAGCTGCGCCGGGTCGACCTGGTCGTCGGGATCG
>CAZHCI010000012.1:0-1747 GCA_964530905.1 uncultured bacterium | reverse complement strand
GCGGTGACGGCCCTGCCGGTGAGGGCCAGCGGGAAGGCGTTGCGCGCCAGCGCGAACAGCAGGGCGGAGGTCGCTCCCGACACGCCCAGCACCGCGAACGTGCCGGCCAGGACGCCCTCGCCCGCCGCGGGGACCGTCGCCAGGAGCGCCTGGGCCAGAACGAACGCGACGCCGGCGCCGACCAGGGTGCGGCCGACGCCCAGCCGCTCCCCGAGCGCGCCCAGGACCAGGTAGCCGACCGACACCCCGACGCCGAACGCCAGAAGGACGTTGCCGGTCGCGAGCGGAGCCAGGCCGACGCCGTCCGCGAGGTACGGCCCCGCCCACAGGCTCTGGAACGCGAACGTCACGCCGGTGGTCGCGAGGGCCAAGCCGGCCATGCGCCAGAAGCGCGGCGACCGGAAGACCTCGCCGAAGCCGCCGTCGGCGGGACCGTTTCCACGGTCCACGTCGGGAGCCGAGCGGGCCCAGACGGCGATGGCGCCGGCCGACAGCGCCAGCAGCGCCGCGCCGGCGACGAACACGGCCCGCCAGCCGAACGCCTGCGCCATCCAGGCCAGCGGCGTCGAGGCGAGCAGCGAGCCCGACGAGCCGATCGCCACCAGCGCACCCGACACCGCGGCGAATCGCAACGGGGCGAACCAGCCGGACAGCGCCTTGAGCCCGCCCATCAGGATGCCGGCGGTCCCCACGCCCATCAGCGCGCGTCCGATCGCGAGCGTGAGCAGGTCGCGGCCCAGCCCGAACGCCAAGGCGCCCGCGACCGCGGCGAGCATCAGCAGGGGGGTCACGATGCGTGCGCCGTACCGGTCCAGGGCCACGCCGAGCGGCAGCTGCGCGGCCGCGAAGCCCAGGAAGTAGAGGCTCGTCATCAGCCCCAGGTCGGCCGGCCCCACCCCCACGTCGCGGACCAGGTCGCCCGCGATCACCGCGTTCGCGCTGCGCACGAAGTTGGAGAGGAAGTGGGCCGCCGCGAACACCGCGAACACCGCCGAGCGCGTCATGGCGACGAGCCTAGCAGCCGGCAGGCGCGGCCCTGCGCCTCCGCCGCCCGTGTCCCGGCGGTCGAGGTCGTGGCGAGCTCCGACCCCTACGCTGCTTCCCACGCCGCCCTCGGCCCGGTCGTCGGGAGGGGACGACGCGACCGGCGCTCCGCAGCCGCTCGCGTCGGCGTCGGCGCGCGCGCGGATGCGAGGAGACACCCATGGCCCTCGGACTGAACCACGCCCTCCTGATCGGTACGCTCGTTAGGGAGCCGGACCTGCGCTACACCCCGGCCGGCCTCGCGGTGCTGCGACTCGATCTCGGCGGCGACGATCACCTGCACGACGAGGACGGCGCCCTCCGCTCCCGACCCTGGTACCAGCGCGCCACCGTGTTCGGGGCGCAAGCGGAGCGCATCGTCGATCACGTCCGGACCGGCACGCCGGTCTGGCTCGAGGGCCACGTCGAGCAGCGCAGCTGGGAGACCGAGGAGGGCGCCGTCCGCTCGGCGCTCGACGTGGTCGGACGCCGCGTCGAGATCCTCGGACTGGGGGCGCGCGATCCCGACGACGCGTTCGCGGTCGATGCCCGCGACCAGCCCCGTCTCCGGGACGCCGTGAACCGTGTGCGGGTGATCGGCAACCTCGCTCGCGACGTCGAGCTGCGCCGCAGCGAGGGCGGCGTGCCGCTGGCGCGGTTCGCGGTCGCCGTTCGGGAGCGGGACGCGGGAAGCCGCGTTCGCGGCGGGGGCGACGCCGCCCGT
>CAZHCI010000011.1:15347-33797 GCA_964530905.1 uncultured bacterium | reverse complement strand
GGAGCGGGGCCTGCTCGACCTCGTGCCTGCGGCGTCGCCGCGGCCGGGTCAGTCGCCGTTCTTGGCGGCGTCGCGCGCGGCGCGGGCGGTCGCGCGGTCGGCCTCCTGGCGGCGGACGTCGACCTTGAGGCGGGACGCCTTGCCGCGCAGCTCGCGCAGGTAGTACAGCTTCGAGCGGCGGGTGCGGCCGCGACGGACGATGTCGATCTTGTCGATCAGCGGCGAGGAGAGCGGGAACACGCGTTCCACGCCTTCGCCGAAGCTGACCTTGCGGACCGTCATGCTGGCGCGCGCGCCCTTGCCGTTCTTGCGGGCGATGACGACGCCCTCGAACGACTGGATGCGGCTACGGTTGCCTTCGACGACCTTGTAGTCGACGCGAACGGTGTCGCCCGTATCGAACTCGGGGTGATCGTCGCGAATGGAGGGCTGCTCGATCGAGCGCAGGATCGCGCCTTTGTTGTACTTCATGGTCCACTCCCGGGCTGGTGAGGTCTTGGCTCGCGGCACGCCCAGGGGTGTCCCTCCAGGCGGGCGACCGTCGCCGGTCGCGTCACAGCCTTGCAATAGTAGCGCACTCGCGGCGGCGAACGCAAGCAGCAGCAGCCGCAGCAACCGCACCCTGGCAGGCGCCTCCTCCCGGTGCCGGCAGCTTCGTCCACCGGGACACCGTTCCTCTTCCCCGGCACGTCTGGGTAGCATGCCTCGGTGGAGCTCTTCCTGCGTCTCCTGGGCCCGCCCGAGCTGCGTCTCGGGGGCGTGCCGGCGTCTCGTCCGGCGCCGACGGCCTTGCTCCTTCTGGCGTTCGTCGCCACGCAGGAGCAGGGCGCGACGCGCGGCGAGGCGGTGGGCATCCTCTGGCCCGACATGGACGAGCGCAAGGCCCGGCACAACCTGAGTCAGCTGCTGTACAGGAACCGCTCGGCCCCGTGGTCGGCCGGGTTGGACGCCGGCGCGACACGACTGACGTGGCGCGGCCAAAGCGACGTCGCCGCGTTTCGGCGCGCGGTCGCCGAAGGGGACTGGGCCAAGGCGGCCGCGTCGTACGGCGGGGAGTTCCTCCGCGCGATCGAGTCGTCCGGACGCGGGGCGGCCGGAGCGTGGCTCGAGACGGAACGCGAGGAGCTTCGCGGCGCCTGGCGCGAGGCGACGCTGCGCCATGCCGACACCCTCTCCGACTCGGGCCGGCACGGCGAGGCGACGCTGTTCCTGCAGCGACTGCTGAACGACGACCCGCTGGCCGAGGACGTGCTGCAGGCGTTCATGCTTCAGTCGGCGCTGGCCGGACGCCGGGCGGCGGCGCTGGAGGCGTACGAGTCGTTCGTCCGCCGGGCGCACCAGGAGCTCGATCTGAAGCCGTTGCCCGCCACGGACGTCGTGGCCCGATCGTTGCGGGCGGAGCGATCCGACGCCCAGCCGACACCAGTGGACAGCGTATGCGGGCCCGGGGGCGCGCCGATCCCGATCGAGCCCACGCCGTTGGTGGGACGCGAGATCGAGGCGGCCGAGCTGGCCGGCGCGTTCGGCGATCGCCGTCTACGCCTGCTGACGCTGGTGGGGCCCGGCGGGGTCGGCAAGACCCGCCTCGCCAGCCTGGTGGCGCGTGGTGAGGAGGAACGGTTTCGTGACGGCGTCGTCTACCTTCCTGCGGCGTCGCTCACGTCCGAGGCCGAGCTGATCACGGAGCTGACCGCCGCGCTGGGCACCGCTCAGGTCGGGCCGAACGCCGAAGAGCGCCTCTTGGCCGCCGTGCGCGACCGAGAGCTGCTGATCGTGCTGGACGACTACGAGCACCTTCTCCCCGCGACCGGCGCGATCGAGGCCGTGCTGGCGGGCGCGCCGAACGTGTCGGTGCTGGTCACCTCGCGCGAGCCGCTGGGCCTACGGACCGAGTGGAGCTACCAGGTGACCGAGCTGCGCGTGCCGCCCTCCGGGCAGGACGATCGGCTGCACCTGTACAGCGCCGCGCAGCTGTTCCTGGCCTGCGCCCGACGGGCGGACTCGACCTTCGTGCTGCGCGAGGAGCACAAGCCCGCGATCGGACGGATCTGCCGCGCGCTGGACGGGCTGCCCCTGGGCATCGAGCTGGCTGCGCGCTGGATCCGACTGCTCTCGCCTGCCGAGCTCGCAGAAGCGCTGGAGCGCGAGCCGGACCTGCTCGAGGACACCCACGCCGAGCGGCCCGCCCGCCACCAGAGCCTGCGGGCGGTCTTCGCGCACTCGTGGTCCCGGCTGGAAAGCGAGCAGCGGCTGGCCCTCGCCCGCCTGGCCGTGTTCCGCGGCGGCTTCGACGTCGAGGCGGCCCTCGAGGTCACCGGGGCCTCGCTCAAGACCTTGCTGACGCTGAGCCACAAGTCGCTGCTGGCCCGACGTCGGGACGGTCGATTCGAGCTGCCCGAGTCCATTCGCCGGTTCGTGGAACAGGCGCTGGACGCCGAGGCGCCCGACGCCCACGTCACGCGGGGGCGTCACGCACGGCGCTGCATGCGGCTCGCGCAGCGGGCCGCGCCTCGCATGCGGGGCTCCGAGCAGGTCGCCTGGATGGACGTCCTGACCGACGAGCAGGCGAACCTCCGCGCCGCGCTCCGGTGGTCGATCGAGAACGACGACGCCGAGACGGGGCTCCGAACCGCCAGCGCGCTCCAGATGTTCTGGTGGACGCGCGGCACCTACGGCGAGGGCGTCGCGGCGCTCGAGGCGCTCCTGGCGCTCCCCTCGGCGGCGCACGTCTCGCGCGTGCTGCGCGGGACCGCTCTGCATCGCATGGGAACGCTGCAGCAGGAGCGGGGTCGCTACCCGCAGGCGCAGGCCGCGTACGAGGCGGCCCTCGCGGCGGGCGAGGCGGCCGACGATCGCCGCTTGGCCGCCGACGCGCACCACAGCCTGGGGCTGCTGGCCTCGATCCGGGGCGACCTGGACGGCGCCGCCGCCCGCTACGAGCGCAGCCTGGCGCTCCAGCGCGCCAGCGGCGACGAGTGGGGCTCGTCGGTGACGCTGAACAACATCGGGGTCGCGCTGATGCAGCGGGGCCGGTTCGCCGACGCCCGTGCGCCGCTCGAGGCGGGCTTGCGACTCAAGCGCAAGCTGGGCGAGACGCAAGGTATCGCGTACGCGCTCAACAACCTCGCCAGCGTCCATCACGCGCTCGGGGACCTGCCGGCGGCCGGCCGGCTGGCGCAGCAGAGCCTCGACCTGAAGCGCCGCCTGGGCGACGAGCAGGGCGTGGCGACCTCGCTGGCCAACCTCGGCCGCGTCGCCGGCGACGAGGGCGACCTCGCCGAGGCGCGCAGGTGCTTCGCCGCCAGCGTCGAGCGACTGGCCGCGCTGCGACACGAGTGGCGCCTCGCCTGGCTGCTCACCGCCGTGATCGAGGTCGAGGGCCGCGCAGGCCGGGCGGATCACGCCCTGCGGCTCGCGGGCGGGCTGGCCGCCCTGTGCGAGCAGCTCGACGTGACGCTGACCGAGCCAGGCCTGAGCGAGCTACGGAGGGGCGTCGACGCGGCCCGCGGACGCACGGGCGACGATCGGGCCGCCACGTTGCAGCTGGAGGGTCGGTCGCTGGGCGCGGACGACCTGATCGCCTGGATCGCATCGTCCGCCGACGGCGGATCCCCCAGCGTGATGCGGAGCGTGATACCGAGGTGATAGGACGCCCCGTACGGTTCGCGTCATGGCCCTTTCGGCTCTGCCAGCGCGGCGATCGCAGCGCTGGGCGCGCGGGACGCTTCGTGGCGTCCTGCTGATCGCGTTCTGCGTCGCGCCCTCGCTCGGACTCGCTCAGTCCGCCTCGTCCTCCTCCCCGTCGGCGTCGTCCGACGCACCCTCTCCGTTCAGCGTGCAGCGCCTGAGCGATCTGCGCGGCCACGTCGCGACGACCTACTACGGCTCGTGGCCGGTCGGCGACGCCGGCCGTGTCGGCGGGCCGGACACCGTTCTGGGCGGCGCCACGCTCAGCGGGGCGCTGGCGTTCTCGCTGGACGAGGCGGAGGTGGCGCTCGAGGCGAGCGACCTCACGCCGGCCCGGCAGACCGTGGACCTGTCGGTCGGCCTGCCCAGCGGCGCCACCCGCCTGAGCTGGACGCGACTTCCGGCCCTCGGCCCGGACGACGAGGCCAGCACCGACCTGCGCCTCCAGCAGCGCTTGGCTCTCGACGGGCTGCCGCGCGCCGACGCGACCTTCACGCGCCGGACGCGTGGCGACCGGACCCTCGCCACGACGCTGAACGCCACGCTGGCGGACAGCTACCGGCAGCTGGGGCCCGAGCTGACCTCGCTTCGCTGGCGGACCGGCTACCGCGTGACCCGTGCCGCCCGAGGCACGGACGGCACGCTGCTCACGCACGCGCTGCGAGGCCAGCTGGCCGGCGAGGTCGACGCGCGCGAGGACGGCGTGCTGATCCGTCCGGGCGTGTCGGTCGATCTTCGCTGGGATGCCGACGACGACGCGCGCTTCCAGCACCGGTACGACCTGTCGCTCGACGCGGCGTCCGCCGACCGCGCCGAGACGATGGACCTGAGCGTGGACCTGCGGTTCGACTCGGAGCGTGCGACCGCGACCGCGCAGAGCGTGCGCTACGCCAACGCGCGGCTCGCGCCCCTGACGTTCGACGCGGAGATCGCCGCCGATCAGCGCGCCGGCGCCAGCGGGCAGGACTACCGGCTGGGCGTCGGCTACGCCCCGCTGGCCGAGCTGCGCCTGCGTGCCGGCTACCACGGCGTGCGGCGTACGGACGCCTCGGTCTCGGCGCGAACGGGTGGCGGCGAGCAGGACTCGAACGGCGTCGAAGCCTCGGTCGAAGCGACGCTGGGCACGAGGCCGCTGCGGGTCTCGGCCCGTGGCGACGTGGACCTGCAGATCGTGAGCGACGGCAGCTTCGCGCCCAGCTACCGCGCGGCGCTGACGGGACGGTACGGCGGCGAGGGCCTCACCGGCTCGCTGCGCGTCAACTACCGCCACGCGGACCAGCGCGGCTCGTTCCGGCTGAACGGCAGCGTGGACCTGGAGCACGGACCGGTCGCGGGGTCGGCCAGCGCCGGCGTCCGCCTCGACCGAGACACGCGCGTCGACCTCGGCGTCGAGGCGCGGACCCGGCTGTTCGGCGCCTGGTCGCTGCAAGGACGTGCGACGTACGCCGCCTCGATCGGCGCCGACGTCGACCGTCTCGTGACGGTCGGCATGGGACTCAGGTACGACTTCGGAGGAGACGAATGACCGACGCTCTCGCTCGACGCTTCGCCACGCTGCTGTTCGGACTCGCCCTGGCGACCGCCGGCAGCGGTGCGGCCCAGCAGATCGACCTCGTGCAGCCGGCCCAGAGCTGCCCGTTCGGCGTCGGGGTGCCGACCTCCGTCGAGGTCACCGACGCTCCGGCCGGAGCCGAGATCGACTGGGGCGACGGCACCGTCGTCTCGATCGATGCGGGGACGGGCACGTACGACCACGTCTACGTCGCGCCCGGCGACTACCTGGACGCGGTGCTGCTCCTGGACGAGCAGGGCGCGACGCTGGACGCCACCGGGGCGACGATCTACGAGCACCTGCTCACCCCCACGGTCTCCACCCTGCTGCTGGGCGAGGAGCTCGAGCTCGTCCTCGCCGCGGAGCCCGACGACTCCGTCCTGAGCGACTTCGCCGACCTGGACTGGGACGACGGGAACGTGGACGCGGTGAACGCGTCCGGCACCTACCGCCACACGTACGCCCTGCCCGGCAGCTACCGGATCGAGCTCGACGCGTACGGCTGCCTCCTGGGGACGGCCGAGGTCGAGGTCCGCACGCCCGGCATCACCGTGCTTCCCTCCCGACCCACCGTCGGCCAGACCGTCACCGCCAGCCTGGACGACGAGCCCGCGCAGGGCGAGATCGCCTGGGGCGACGGCGACGTCGCGACGCTGAACGGAAGCGGCGCGTACGACCACGCCTACGACGCGCCCGGCGCGTACACGATCGAGCTGCTCGCAGACGGAGCGCCCGTCGCGCAGACCTCCATCGAGGTGATCGACCCGGCGATCGAGCTCGACGCGAGCCAGATCGTGTTGGGCGAGCTCGTGACCGCCACGGTCACCGATCCGCCGCAGAACGCCGAGATCGACTGGGGCGACGGCGCGTTCGAGAGCGGCGTGGGCGACGGCGACTACGAGCACCGCTACGCCTCGCCGGGCGGCTTCGAGGTTCGCCTGATCGACGCCTCGCGGGGAGCGACCGTCGCCTCCGCCTCGCTCACCGTGACCGACATCGACGAGACCGTCACGGTGAGGGACGTCGACTACCGGGCGGCGGACGGCGAGATCGTCGTCACCTACGAGCTCGACGACCTCGCTCCCGACCTCGAGTACGACCTGCGGGCCGGCGCGTTCTCCGAGTACCTCGTCGGCAGCGCCGGCAGCCGGACGGTCGTCGCGACCTACTTCGAGGAGGGCACGTTCGACGCCGTCCTCGTCGTCCGCTCGAGCGGCGAGGAGCGCACGCGCACCACCGTCGAGCTGAGCTGGCCCCGCGCCGCCGAGACGCTTCTCGTCACGGAGGACGAGCCCTACCTGGCGGGCGACTTCATCTCGTTCGAGGCGCTCGGCCTGAACCCGGACTACCGCTACCGCCTGTCGCTCGACGATCCCAACGGGATCGAGCAGACCATCGAGGGCGCATCCGGCTGGACCGAGATCGGCTACTACCCCGATCCCGGCCTGGTACGGGCCACGCTGGAGGTCGCCTACCCTGGCTTCGCCGAGCAGTGGGAGCTCCGCGCCGACGCGGTGCTCGACGTCCAGCCCCGGACCGGCACGGTGTCGCTGTCCCGGATGGTCGTTCCGTACGCCCAGCAGATCACGGTCGAAGCGGACGACCTTTCGCCGGGCAGGCGCTACCGGATCGATTTCGGAGGCGGCGACCGCGAGACGTTCGTGGCGTCCGGCACGACCGAGTCGTGGACCCGCGCCTTCCAGCGGCTGCCCACCGTGGTCCTCGAGAGCTACGCGCGCGGCCGGGACGTGTGGGAGTACCAGGACGCCGTCACGGCGGAACGCGTCGCCTTCACGGGCACGATCGAGCCCGAAGGCGGCGGCACCTCGGCCGGCGCGACCCAGACGCTCGTCGCGAGCGATCTGGCGCCCGACCAGACCTACGTCCTGGCGCTGTCGCGCGCCGTGCCGAACCAGGACGGCTTCGCCGACCTGGTCGCGATCGCCTCGGCCCAGGCGGTCGCCGACGAGGACGGAACGGCGCGCGTGGACGTGGTGGTGCCCGAGGCGGAGCGCGAGGTCCTGTGGCCGACCGAGCTGTACGCCGAGCTCCGACTGGTGCTCGACGAGGAGAACGAGCTGCAGATGGCCGCCGAGCGGGTCGCCCTGCCGCCCCTGCGGCGCGTGCTGGCGACCTTCCCGGTCGAGATCACCGAGATGCTGGAGCCGTTCACGCTCGAGAGCTGGTACGCCGGGAGCTTCCGCGCCCACGGCGTGGTGCGCGACATGGCCATCGGCGGCCGGAGCCAGGGCGACGTCGGCTTCACGTTCGAGGGACGGGACCGCGCGACGCTGCGCGAGCCTCTGAGCTGGACCGCGCCCGCCAGCCTGCGCGGTCTCGAGCTCACCTTCGACCGGATCGAGCTGGCCGCCCCGCGAGCGACGGAGGCGTCCACCTTCGCGGGGACCGGCAAGCTGCACGGCGCCTCGCTGACGTTCGACGCCGACGGCGCCGGCGCCTTCCGGCAGATTCTGGACCAGAAGGGCGAGTTCATGGTCATGGTCGAGCCCAGCGACACGACCACCGTGCCGATCGGACCGGCCGGCTGGGTGCTGACGATGGGCGGGGCCCTCATGGACCTCGCGCCGAACGCGCGCTACAACTGGATCGACGAGCGTCCCGGCGCGACGCTCGAGGACGCCTACGCCGGCTGGAGCCTGGCCGGACGCACGCCGCAGGCGGACCCCGCCAGCGACGCCTGGACCGGCATCTTCTTCCTCCCCAGCGGCCAGGGCACCGCCGTCAAGCGCGATCCGGCGGTCACGCCCGTCGCCGAGTCCATCGCCTTCACCGACGCCCCGAACCACGAGATCGCCGTCGGCTGGACGGGCGAGGGATTCAGCCTGAGCTACACGGGCAGGCCCGTGTCGCAGCACGACGGCTGGGACGTCGAGACGATCGAGCCGTACGCGTTCACCGTGGCCGGTTCCCAGCTCGTGGCCGAGACCCCGATGCGCCTGCAGCTGCAGCTCCCCTACTTCGGCGTGCCGTACCTGGTCGAGGCGCTGCCCACCGTCGGTCCGCAGGAGCGTGGACTGCGCATCGTCGGCAACCTGCCGGTCGCCCGCGACTTCGGCATGTCCGCCCTGATCGCCGACCAGCCACGCTTCGAGGTGCGCGACGACGGCTTCGCCGACCTGGTGTTCGGTCGCGCCGTGTGGGCGCTGGACAGCGACCTGGCCAGCGATCCCGCCGATCTCGACGCCAGCACCGCCGCGACCGTCCGGAGCGCCGTCGACCCGGACGTCGTGCTTCCACCCACCGTCCAGAGCGGCTTGGACGCCACCCTCGCCGCGCTGGCCACGGCCGAGAGCGTGCTGGCGCTGCAGCTTCCGCTGAACGGCCTCACGCTGTCGCCGCAGAACAACGCCGGCACCCAGCCGGGCATCTCGCTGAACGGTCAGCCGTGGGCGACGCTGGCGGCGACGCCCGAGATGGACGTCTACGGCTTCCCGTACATGAGCGGCGCCAGCGCCGAGATCGGCGTGCGCGACGACGGTGACGGCGACTTCTCGATCGGCTTGCGCGGAAGCTTGTCGCTGGGAAGCATCGTGCGCGCCGAAGCGGCGCCCTCCTGGTACGAGATCGAGAACGGTCGCGAGCGTCGCTGGGTGTTCGAGGGCGTCAGCGCGGCGATGAGCGACAAGCGCGGCCTGGTCGAGCTGCCCGCCACCTTCTCGCTCACGCTGGGCGGGCTCGTGTCGCTCGAGGACGGCGACGACAGCCTGGAGCTCAGCGGCTCCGGCTCGCTGAACGTCGGGTTCGGTGGCGGAGGATCGGGCGGCTCCTCCGAGGCGAAGCAGGTTCTGGACATCGAGGTCGCCGGCGTGTTCGGCATCAACGACACGACGGCCGACGCCACGCCGTACTGGTTCGTCTACGCCGGCGTCGACCTGGCCGCCATGGACATGGCCATCCCGGTCAAGGTGAAAGGCGTCGACGTGTTCGCGTTCTACGTCTTCCGGGGCGGGATCGGGCACAACCTGCGCCTCGATCAACGTACCGGCAACGCTGCGAACGACACCTGCGCCGTGGACGACGCCTTCGTGGGCACCGCCGACGACGGGCGCCCGTCGGTGGTCAAGAACGCGCTGGCCTGCTTCGACGACGACAACGACCTGGCCCTGCTGGCCGGAACGATCATCGGGTCGTACCAGAAGGCCATGCCCGACGGCTTCGTCTGGCACCTGAACGCCAACCTGACGGTGAACAGCGCCGGTCAGGTCGTCCTGGGAGGACGCGGCTGGACGATGAAGGATCTGGATCGAGGCTTCCGGCTGGACGCCGCGCCCAACCTGATGGCGCGCATCAGCGCGGACGAGAACGCCATCCTGGGAAGCTTCTGCCTCGGAAACGTGGGTCGCCCGATCGGCGAGCTGGCCTGCACCGGGCTCGAGCCGCTGAACCTGACCGCCGGCGGGTTCAAGCTGATCGAGGCGACCGCGAACGCCGAGCTCCGCGCCTCCTGGTCCAGCGGCGAGTACTACTTCGCGCTGGGGCGGCAGTCGCTTCCGATCGACCTGTACATCTTCCCCGACTTCACGCGCGGCTACCTCGTCGCGGGCCACGTCCGGACCGCCGGACTGATCGAGGCGGGCGTCCCCGCGACCGGGGTCTGGGCGTCGATGGATCGGGGCAAGTCGTTCAGCTGGAGCAAGGGGTTCGACGGCGGCCTCTGCACCGTGACCGCCTCGGCCAGCGCGTACTTCTCGTTCGGCGGAGCGATCGCGATGCAGTTCGAGCCCACGCCCGCCTTCGACGGTGCGATCCGCGCCAGCGCGGGCGCCCGAGCCGGCGTCAGCGGCTGCACGCTGGACACCTCCGTCAGCGTGCGCATGGCCGCCTCGGGGCGCATCGTCGCGCCCAGTCCGTTCCGGTTCAGCGGCTCGGTCCGCGTGACGGCCGACCTTCCGATCATCGGCGACATCGACGTCAACGTTTCCGGCGTCACGCTGAGCCTGTGATCCGCCCTCGCGCCCTCAGGAGGCCCGCATGACCCGTTCGCTCCCCTCGGCCCGGACGCTCTTCCTCGCCGTCGTGCTGCTCGTCGGCATCGCCGCGGCGCCCTCCGCCGCCGCTCAGTCCGCCGCCCAGTCCGCTACGCCCG
Source organism: uncultured bacterium (assembly GCA_964530905.1). Classification (GTDB taxonomy): domain Bacteria; phylum Deinococcota; class Deinococci; order Deinococcales; family Trueperaceae; genus SLSQ01. The sequence continues at coordinate 23,451 of CAZHCI010000011.1, read as the reverse complement.
CTGGCGACGTGGCCGCCGCGGTCACGGAGTCCAGCGTCCTGCTTCGCTGGTCGCTGCCGGGCGGCGTGTTCCCCGACGACGGCTTCGTCCTGACCCGAAGCGGCGGCGGCGCCACCGTGCGGCTCGGGGTGCCCTCTCCGCTGCCGATGGTCACCGCCGTCGAGCGCGGCTGGGCCAGCGAGGAGAGCTACGCCTACCTCGCCTCCGTGTTCGACCCCGAGGCCAGCGGCGCGGACCTCGGCGCGGAGGACCTCGAGCTGATCCGCGCCTTCGCCACGCTGACGACCGTGGTCCGACCGGAGCTCGCTCGCGTCGTCGGCACCCTGTACGAGGACGCCGACGTGGTGGCAGGAACGGAGTACCGCTACGAGGTCGCCACCTCGAGCGGGCTGCAGATCGGAACGGCCCGGGCGACGCCCGGCCAGCCTCGTTCGCTGCCGACGATCGACGCCGTGGTCGCGGACTCCGTCGACGGTGCGGTCCACCTCCGCTGGGACCGCCCCGACGAGGCGACCCTGATCGCCGTCTACGACGTGTACCGGGAGCACGACGGCGAGGAGGTGCGCATCACGGACGACCCGGTGTTCCTCCCGACCGAGGACGCGGACGAAGCGGCTCTCGATCCGTTCGTTCTGGACGAGGACGTGCTCGTCGGCCAGCGTTACCGCTACACGGTCGAGGGGATCGACCTGTTCGGCCGACGGACGCCGCTCTCGGAGCCTGCCGAGGTCACGGTGATCGATCCCGACCCGCTGGCGACGCCGCCGATCGAGGACGCCGTTCCCGGCGACCGGACGATCACGCTGAGCTGGTCGCCGCCCGACGACCCCCGCGTCGTCGCGATCGGCGTTCTGCGTTACACCGATCCGGACGGCACCCCTGCGCTGCTGACGCCGGAGCTGCTGCCGGCCGATGCCGACACCTTCACCGACCGCGACGTGGAGGGCGGAACGCCGTACTACTACGCCCTCGTCTCGGTGGACGCGGACGGCCGCACCAGCGGCGAAAGCGCCCTCTGGGCGGCGCGCGGCGTGAACCCGACGCCGCCCTCGGCGCCGACCGGGCTGCGCCTCGACGCGTCTTCGGACGCGCTGGAGCTGCGCTGGGACGCCGCTCCCGAGCCCGACGTGACGAGCTACCGTGTCTACGTCAGTCGCCGCGCCGATGCCGAGCCGGACGAGTTCAGGTTCGCCGATCTCACCGCCGACACCCGCTACCGGCAACCGATGGACTCGGCCAGCCTGGCCGAGCTCCGCTACCTCGTCCGGGCGGTGAACAGCAGCGACGTCGAGGGCCCGGCCTCGACGGTCGTCACCGGACGGGTGCTGGACGTGGTCCCGCCGGACGCGCCCGATCTCCGCGACGTCGCCGCCAGCGGAGACGCCGTGACCGTCGCCTGGGCGGCGACCGCCGATCCCGACGTGGCGACGTACCGCCTCTACCGCGCTCGCGGCGACGCGGAGCTCGTTTCGATCGGTGACGACCTGCCTTCGGACCGGACGCGCATCGTCGACCGGAACGTCACGCCCGGAGACCGCTACCGCTACGCGGTGACCGCCCTCGACGCCTCCGGGAACGAGTCGGCCTCGTCCGCCGTGCTGGAAGCCGTCGTGCCCGACCTGTCCAGGCCGGACGCCGTCACGGGCCTCGACGCGATCGTGGACGAGAGCGGCGTCCGGCTGGGCTGGACGCCGGGCGACGGGCTCTCGTACGTCGTCGAGCGCGCCCCCGCGCCGGACGGGCCGTTCGTGGAGATCGCCGGGCCGCTGCCGGACGCCACCTTCGTGGACGGGAGCGGGACGGCGGACGACCTGTACCGTGTACGGGCGCTGAACGCCGCCGGCCGCCTGAGCGAGCCGTCGGAGGCGGTGGGCGTTCGCTGAGCGATGCGCCGACCCGCGGCGGGACCGACCGCGCGCCGACGTCAGCGCGGCGAAGGCCGAACGGGCGATCGCGGGGCGGGCGGTATCCTCGGGCATGCGCTTCGACCTCGACGGACTCGACGCCCGCGAACGGTACAAGCTTCTCACCGGCACGGTCGTGCCACGGCCGATCGGCTGGATCTCGACCGTGGACGAGCAGGGCAGGCGCAACCTCGCGCCGTTCTCGTACTTCCAGATCGCCTCGGCCTCCCCGCCGGTGCTGTCGTTCTCCGGCGGCAGCCGCGCGGGACGGCCGAAGGACAGCGTCCGCAACGCGCTGGCGACCGGAGGCTTCGTCGCCCACATCGCCGACATGACGCTGATGGAGGCGATGAACGCCACCAGCGTCGAGGCGCCGCACGAGATCGACGAGTTCGCCTACGCCGGGCTCGAGGCGCTGCCCGCGGACGTGGTCGCCGCGCCACGCGTCGCGCTGGCCCCCGTCGCGTTCGAGTGCGAGCTGCTGCACGCCTACGACGTTCCGGACGGCGGCAACACCGTCGTGTTCGGTCGCGTCCGGGTGGCGCACGTGCGGGACGACCTGGTGCAGGAGGACGGCCGGATCGACGTGCGGGCGCTCGATCCGCTCGCACGCCTCTCCGGCACGCTGTACGCCGCCCTGGGGCAGATCGTCGACCTTCCCCGCCCCGTCTGGCAGGACCTGCCGAACGACTGATCCGCGTCCCGTGGCTGCGGCTCAGCTCTTCCGCTCGTCCTCGCCTTCGTCCTGAGCCTCGTCCGCCCCTTCGGGGCGCGCGTCGCCTTCCTCGCCGGTCTCGCCCGAGGCGTCCGGCACCGCCGTGGGCGGCACGGGCGGCTGCTCGCGGCGCGCCGTGGACGACGTGGCCACGTCGTGCTTGGGCGTGCGCTCGGGCGGGGACTCGCGGGTCGGGCCGACGTCCGGGGGGACGTCCTGCGGCCGCGACTGCCGGGTCAGCAGCCAGGCCCCCACGGCGATCAGCAGGATCGGCACGACCCAGCCGCCCTGGAAGCTCATCGTCAGCAGCGCGACGACGCCCAGCGCCAGCGCCGGCCAGATCGCCCACTGCTGGTTGACGCTCGGGAGCAGGTACAGCACGGCGAACGTCGCCGCCAGCCCCAGGAAGAACAGCGTGCCGGCGAAGTCGCCGCGGGGCGCGAGCCACTCGTCGTACGTCGCCACGACGCCCAGCGTGAGCAGCACCCCCGTCGGGATCAGCGCCCACCAGCTCTCACGCTGCGGGTCGGTGAGCCAGATCGCGAGGAAGCCCAGCCCGATGGCGCCCAGGAACACGCCTCCCCCCCACGGGAGGTCCAGGCTGGCGACGCCCAGGCCCAGCAGGCCGAAGCCGACGGGCAGCATCCAGATGCGGCGGGGCTCGCTGCGGTACATCCCCAGCACCAGCACGCCGGCGGCGCCGAACAGGATCAGCCCGACGATGCGGCCGAGGCCCGCGAAGAGTCCGAACTCGGACAGCAGGGCCAGCAGGCCCAGCGCCACCAGAGCCAGGCCGAGCTGCGTACGACGGTCTCGAATGTCGAGTTTCATGTTCGCCTCCATGCCCCGAGTCTGCGCTCGGTTCCGTGCCCCCATCCTCGGCCCGCAGGGGGAGGGAACGCGTCCACCGAAAGGCGGAGGCCGGCGCCGCCGGGTGCGGGGTACCGTGCCCGCATGGCGGACTCGGCGCGCACGATTCGCGTCCTGCTGGTCGACGATCACACCGTCGTGCGGCAGGGCCTTCGCATGGTGATGTCCCTGGAGGACGATCTCGAGGTGGTCGGCGAGGCGGCCAACGGCCGCGAGGCGGTCGAGGCGGTGGCCTCGCTGGCGCCGGAGGTGGTGCTGATGGACCTGCTGATGCCGGTGATGAACGGCGTCGAGGCGATCCGCGCCATCAAGGCGGACCGTCCCGAGGTCGAGGTCGTCGCGCTCACCAGCGTGCTCGAGGACCGCATGGTGGTCGACGCGGTCGAGGCGGGCGCCGCCGGCTACCTGCTCAAGGAGACCGGCCCGGACGCGCTGTTCGAGGCCATCCGCGCGGCCAGCCGCGGCGAGGTGCGCCTCGATCCTCGCGCCCAGAAGCGGCTGCTGCGCGAGGTGCGCACGCCGACGATGCGCGAGAGCCTGACCCCGCGCGAGACGGACACGTTGCGCCTGGTCGCGAAGGGCCTGGCCAACAAGGAGATCGCCGCGCAGCTGGGGGTGTCCGAGGTGACGATCAAGACGCACGTCTCCAGCGTGCTCTCCAAGCTGGACCTGCAGAGCCGCACGCAGGCCGCGCTGTTCGCCCTCAAGGAGGGCCTGACGGGGTTGGACTGAGATGCGCGAGATCCCGTTCTGGCAGCGGCTCGGGACGCGCCTGACGCTCCTGATCCTGGGCGTGGTGGCGGTGCTGGCGCTGGCGACGGGGATCTTGCTGGTTCGTGGCTTCGAGCTGGTCGTGCAGGACGCCGTGGCGGCGGCCGGCGGCGCCGAGCCCGAGATCGGAGGCGTCGTGCGCGCCACCGTGATCAACCTGATCGCGATCTTCCTGTTCACGCTGGTCGGCGCCGCGGTGTTCAGCCGCACGCTGCTGACCGAGCCGATCGCGCAGCTGGTGCGCGGCACGCGCGAGCTGGCGGCGGGCCGGCTGGGCACGACCTTGCCGGTCACCTCCCGCTCGGAGCTGGGCCGACTGGCCGAGGACTTCAACGCCATGTCGCGGGCGCTGGCGGAGTCGCGCGAGCACCTGGAGCAGCGCGTCGCCGAGCGCACCCGCGAGCTGCGCGCCCTGCTCGAGATCTCGAACGCGACCGCGCTGACGCTGGAGCCGCTGCCGCTGCTCGAGGTGCTGCTGAGCCGCCTGGACGACGCCGCCCAGGTCCGCGGCGCGGCGGTGCTGGAGCCGACGCCGACCGGTGGGCTCGAGCCGCTGGCGACCCGGGGCGCGCCGCTGCCGCCCAGCGCCGCGACCTCCGCCCTGGCCAGCGGTGACGACGTCGTCCGGGACGGTGTGCACGCGATTCCGTTGCGGATCCGGGGCGCCGTGGCGGGGGTGCTCGCGATCCGTCCCGAGGGGCGGCTGAGCGAGGCGCAGGACCGGATCGTGCACGCGTTCGCGAACCAGGCGGCGGTCGCGCTCGAGAACGCGCAGCTGTACGAGCGGGTGCAGGAGCAGGCCGCGAGCGACGAGCGGCAGCACCTGGCCCGCGAGCTGCACGACTCGGTGAGCCAGGCGCTGTACGCGATCCTGCTGGGCACGCATACCGCGCAGCGCCAGCTTCCCACCGCCCCGGACAAGGCCGAGGACGCCCTGGCCTACGTCGAGAACCTGGCGCAGGCGGGCATCGCCGAGATGCGCGCGCTCATCTTCGAGCTGCGCCCCGAGTCGCTCGAGGAGGAGGGCCTCGCCGGCGTGCTGACGCGACAGGTCGAGGCGCTCCGGCATCGGCACGGCCTGGACGCGGACGCCGACGTGCCCGAGGAGCCAGGGCTCCCCTTCGCGACGAAGAAGGTCGTGTTCCGCGTCGCGCAGGAAGCGATCCACAACGTCGTCAAGCATGCGGGCGCCCGCCGCGTCGAGGTGTCGCTGCGGCGCGACGACGACCGCCCGCGCGACGCCTGGAAGCTGATCGTTCGCGACGACGGCGTCGGCTTCGACGCCAGCAGAGCGAGCACCTCGCACGGCGCGCCCGGGCACCTGGGCCTGGTGTCGATGCGGGAGCGGATCGCGTCCGTCGGTGGCACGCTGCGGATCGACTCCGGCGAGGGCGAAGGCACCTGCGTCACGGCGTGCGTGCCGTCCGGTACGCCGGACGTCCGCGAGGCGGACGCCGGCGAGGTGGACGCCGGCGAGGTGGACGCGGCCGACCGGAACGGCGCCGCTCCGTGACGCCGCGGACGCTGGGTCTGCTGCTGATCGCCGCCGGCGTGGCCGGTGCGCTCCGCCTGATCGGCGGCCTGCCGGCGGTCCCCGCGACGCTGTGGATCCTGACCGCGATGGCGTTGGTCGCGGCGCTGTGGTCGCGTCCGCCCGGACGGCCCGACCGTGGCCAGCGACTGGTGGCGACGCTCCTGCTGGGGATCGCGGCCCTGGCCGGCGCGGGGCCGCTCGAGGGCGTGGCGCCCGCGGCCATCGCCGCCGCCGCCTTCCTGGCGATCTGGGTCAGGGACCGGCGCGGCTGGGCGCTGCTGACCGGCGGGCTGCTGGCGTCGGTCGTGCTGACGGACATGGCGTCCGCGATCGCGCCGGCGTGGAATCCCGCGCCGCTGCTGTTCCTGGGCTTCGCCGCGACGTTCAGCCTGGTCTACCTGCTGCCCGGCGAGCTGGGCGGCGGTCGGCGCTGGGCGCTGTTTCCCGCGCTGTTCTTCACGGTGATGACGGTGATCGTGAACGATCCGCTCCGCAGCCTGCCGTCGTGGCTGCTGCCGCTGCTGCTGATCCTCGGCGGAGCGACGATGCTGATGGGCGTGCGTCGGCGCTGAGGCGCGCTCAGCCCCGCGGGTAGAACGCCACCTCGTGGCCCTCGAACACGCCCGCTCGGTAGTCGAACCGCGCGGAGAACACGACCTCGTGACGGTCGAGCCAGGGGAGGAACACCCGGTCGCCCTCGTGCAGCTCGAGCTCGTTCAGGCGCTCGTTCGCGATCCACGCCAGCCGACCCTCGTCCCCGTCACGCGGCTCGCCGCTGGCGGTCGCCAGGAAGATCCAGACGTACCAGTCGTTCGTGCCGTCGAAGCGCGGGAACACGATCATCCCCCGGTAGTCCAGCTGTTCGACCTCGAGGCCGGCCTCCTCGCGCACCTCGCGGCGGGCGCACGCTTCGGGCATCTCGCCCGGCTCGGCCTTGCCTCCGAGGCCGTTCCACTTGCCGGTCTGGTGGCCGCGGGCCTTGCGCATCATCAGCGTAGCGCCGCCCTGCCGGACGTACACCAGCGTGCTGGGGATCATCCGAGCCGATCCGCCCGCGCTGCCGACCGGTGCTCCGTCCGTGCCCAGCGCAGCCTCGTCCATGCCGAGCGGCGCGCCGTCCACGCTCACGCGGCGGGGTCCAACAGCTCCTGCGCCAGGTACTCGAGCCGGGTCCGCGCGTTGTCCTGCGAGCCGTACACGCTGCGCACCAGCGCGCCGTCGCGATCGAACACGAACCAGTGGGGCGTCCCGTCCGCGCCCCACCGCTGCGCCCGGCTTCCGTCGATGTCCAGCGCGATCGGGAAGTCGAGCCGCGCGAAGCTCTCGGCGAACCGCACCAGCTGCGGCTCGACCTGGTCGCGCGGAAGCTGGCGGTGCCCGTACGCGGTGTGCAGCAGCGCGATCTGGAGATCGCTGCCGTGCTCGGCCGCGAGCCGCTTGAGGAACGGAATGCCGCGGGCGATGCAGCCGGCGCATTCGAGGTTGAACGCCATCACGATGCCCGGCTTGGTCCACCGGGTCGGGTCGGGGAGCGGTCCACGCCACACCCACTCGGCGTCGCTCGGCCAGTCCATGGGGTCCATGGCCTCACGCTACGGGGTCGGGCGCGTCGGCGCCGTCGCCCGGCACGCGACCTGCCCGGTTCGGTGCGTCCGTCGCCGAAGCGCTTGACCCGGGCGGCGGCCACAGATAGTTTGACATCGAACGACCTGTCGGCGCGAGACCTGCCGGCACGAGAGCGGCCTGCACGTGGCCACCTGACACGAAGCCCGACGCAACGAGGCCCGACGCAACGAGGCCCGCCACCACGAAGGGAGGCGCCCATGGACCCGAGCTCCTCGACCAGCGACGCCGAGCGCCGCGCGCTGGACGCCTACGTCAAGCTCGCACGCGCCGCCGCCGCCGTCGAGACCACCGTCCATCGGCCCCTCGCCCAGGCGGGGCTGACGGTCAGCCAGTTCGGCGTGCTCGAGGCGCTGCTGCACCTCGGCCCGATGTCGCAGGGGGCGCTGGCGCGGAAGATCCTGAAGTCGCCCGCGAACCTGACGACGGTTCTCGACAACCTCGGCCGGCGGGACCTCATCCGCCGCCGACGCGACCTCGGTGATCGCCGAATCGTCCAGGTCCAGCTCACGGGCGCCGGCGAGGCCCTCGTCGCCTCGCTCTTCCCGACGCACGCCCGCCGCGTCGCGCAGGCGTTCGAGGCGCTGGACCCGGACGAGCTGGACACGCTCGGGCGCCTCTGCCGCGAGCTGGGGCTGGCGCAGGCCGAGCCCGCCGACCGGCCCGGACGCGGCGCCACCGCGACGC
>CAZHCI010000011.1:12389-15247 GCA_964530905.1 uncultured bacterium | reverse complement strand
TGGCGTTCTGGACGCGCGTCATGGGCCAACGCCTCGTCAAGCGCACCGTGAACTACGACGCCCCCTCGATGCACCACCTGTACTACGGCGACGGCCGGGGCCGGGTGGGCACGATGCTCACCTTCTTCCCGATCCCCAACGCGGCCGCGGCCACCCACGGCACCGGCGAGACGTCCACCGTCGGCTACGCCGTCCGCGCGGACGCCCTGCCCGCCTGGCGTCGCCGCCTGGAGGCCGAGGGCGTCACGGTTCACGAGAAGGAGCGCTGGGACCGACCGCTGCTGAGCTTCCGCGATCCGGACGGGCTCCGCATCGAGCTCGCCGGCTACGACGACCCGCCCGGCGTCCCCGGCTGGTCCGGAGAGCCGGTGTCCGAGGCGATGCGGCTGCGCGGCTTCGACGCCGTCACGCTGAGGCTCGCCTCGGCCACCGCCACCCTGGAGCTGCTGGACGCGATGGGGTACGGAGCCGTCGACGAACGCGCGGAGGGCTCCGCACGGCGGCTGCGGCTCGAGACCGGCAGCGGAGCGCTGGGACAGGCGATCGAGATCGTCGAGGAGGGACGGCCCCTGCCCGGCCGCGACGGTCGCGGCACCGTGCATCACGTCGCGTTCCGGCTGCCCGACGCCGCCGCCCAGCTGCGCGCCCGGGAGGCGCTGACGGCCATGGGCCTGCAGGTCAGCGACGTCCGCGAGCGCGACTACTTCCGCTCGATCTACGTGCGCGAGCCCGGCGGCGTGCTGTTCGAGTTCGCCACCGACGGGCCCGGCGCGACCGTCGACGAGCCCCTGGACGCGCTGGGCAGCACGCTCCGGCTGCCGGCCTGGGCCGAGGCCCAGCGCGCCCGCATCGAGGCGGCGCTGCCGCCCCTGGAGCTGCCCGACGACGCCCCTGACGCAGGCGACCACCACGACACCCCGCGAGCGCGAGATCCGGAGGCGACCCGATGAACGACGACACCCCCACCCCCGCAGATCCGCACGCCGACGCGCAGATCCTGGCGCACGGCGCTCCGCTGGACGAGGCCGGCGCGGCGCTGATCCTGCTCCACGGCCGCGGCGCCCCGGCCGCGACGATGACGCCGCTGGCCGAGGCGCTGATCGAGGGCCTGGACGCCCCCGTCGCCGTGCGCCTGCCGCAGGGCGCCGGCGGCGTCTGGTACCCCCAGCGCTTCATCGAGCCCCGCGCCGCGAACCAGCCGTGGCTGGACAGCGCGCTTCGCCTCGTCCACGGGCTGATCGACGAGGCCCGGCGCGCCGGCGTGCCCGAGCGACGCATCGTCGTGGGCGGGTTCTCGCAAGGCGCCTGCCTGGCGCTCGAAGCGTTCGCCAGGCGTGGGGGTCCGCTGGGCGGCGTCGTCGCGTACGCCGGCGGGCTGATCGGCGAGACGCTGGCGCCGGACGACTACCCCGGAGGCCTGGACGGCACGCCCGTGTTCATCGGCAGCGGCGATCCCGACCCCCACATCCCGACCGGCCGGGTCGAGGAGAGCGCCGAGCTGCTCCGCGCCCACGGCGCGACGGTCGACGCCCGGCTGTACCCCGGCCTGGGCCACACCGTGAACGAGGACGAGCTGGACGCCGGACGCGCGCTGATGCAGGAGGCCCTCCGTGCCGGGCGCTGAGGAGAGGCGCGTCGACCACCTGATCGTCGGAGGCGGCATGACCGCCTCGGCCGCCGTCATCGGGATCCTCGACGTCGATCCCGACGCGCGCATCGCCGTCGTCGGCGCCGAGCCCCACCCGCCGTACGATCGCCCGCCGCTGTCGAAGGACCTGTGGCAGGAAAGCGATCCCGACCTCGCCTCGATCGAGCACGACGCCGACCTGCTCGAAGGCGCCGAGATCGTCACCGGGCGCCGCGTCACCGAGCTGCACCCCGCCGAGCATCTGGCGATCGACGACGCCGGCCGGCGCTGGCGCTACGGCAAGGTGCTGCTCGCCACCGGCGCCGTCGCGAAGCGCCCGCCGTTCGTCGAGGGCCTCTCCGCGGTGTCGACGTTCCGCACCCGCGACGACTTCTCGAGGCTGCACGCCCGGCTGGACCCCGGCCAGCGCGTCACCGTCGTCGGCGGCGGCTTCCTCGGCTCCGAGCTGGCCGCCGCGTTCCGCGGCCGCGGTCTGCGGACCACGATGGTGTTCCCCGAGCGGGGCGTGGGCGCGCTGCTGCTCCCGACGACGCTCAGCGAGCGCCTCACCCGCCGCTTCCGGCGCGAGGGCGCCGAGGTGCGCGTCGGCAGCCTGGTCGACGAGATCGCGCTGCTCAGGCCCGACGACGCAGGCGGCCCGGTCGAGCTGCGCAGCGACGACGGCGACGCCTGGACCGCCGACACGGTCGTCGTCGCGGTCGGCGTGGAGCCCGACACGGAGCTGGCGCGAGCGGCAGGCTTGAGCGTCGACGACGGCATCGTCGTGGACGATCGCTTCCGCGCCAGCGCCGCGGACGTGTACGCCGCCGGCGACGTGGCTCGCTTCCCGGCGCCCGGCCTGGGCCCGATGCGCGTGGAGCACGAGGACCACGCCAAGAGCGGCGGCATGCACGCCGGGCGCGTCATGGCCGGCGTCGACGAGCCGTACGATCACCTGCCGTTCTTCTACTCCGACCTGTTCGACCTGGGCTACGAAGCGGTGGGGCGCTGCGACCCGTCGCTCCGCACCGTGCTGGACGGCCCCGCCGCCGAGGAGGGCGCCGACGCGTCGACGCCCGGTCTGGCGTACTACCTGAGCGAGGACGACCGCGTCGTCGGCGTCCTGTCGTGGAACGTCTTCGGCCGGCTCGAGGAGGCGCGCGCCCTGATCCGCGAAGGCGCGCCGATGGACGCGGCGTCGCTGCGGGGACGGATCGAGCTGGAGTAGGGC
>CAZHCI010000011.1:0-12289 GCA_964530905.1 uncultured bacterium | reverse complement strand
CCGCTGTTCCGGTCCGACGTGAAGTTCGACGCCCACTGCGGCTGGCCCTCGTTCGCCCAGGCGCTCCCGGGCGCGTTCGAGACCTCGACCGACTTCCACGTGGGCTACCCGCGCACCGAGTACCACTGCGCGAGCTGCGGCGGGCACCACGGCCACGTGTTCGAGGACGGACCCGACCCGACGGGCCTGCGCTACTGCAGCAACGGCGTCGCCCTCCGTTTCGTGCCGGAGGGCGACGAGACCGCCTGAGCGCCGACGTTCGGCAGACCGGCGCACGGCGGACGCGGCGCCGCGCGCGCAGCGAGGCGGCGGCTCAGCCGCCGGCTCGTCCCGCCGTCGCCGCGTTGGGCTTCAGCAGCTCGGCGTGCTGCGCACGGAACTTCGCGACCTTCGGCGCGATCACGACGTTGCAGTAGCCCTGGCCCGGGTTGTTCACGAAGAAGTTCTGGTGGTACGGCTCGGCCGGCCAGAACGTCTCGAGCCGCTCGACCTCGGTGACGATGGGCGCGCCGAACACGTCCTCGCCCTCGAGCTCGCCGATCACCTCGCGCGCGACGCGCTCCTGCTCCTCGTCCTCGGCCAGCACGATCGAGCGGTACTGAGGCCCGACGTCGGCCCCCTGCCGGTCCTTGGTGGTGGGGTCGTGGATGGAGAAGAACACGTTCAGCAGGTCGCGGAACGAGACGACCTCCGGATCGAAGGTCACCCGGACGACCTCGGCGTGGCCGGTGCCGGCCCCGCAGACCTGCTGGTAGGTCGGGTTCGGGACGTGGCCGCCGGCGTAGCCGGAGACGACCTCGTGCACCCCCTCGACGCTGCGGTAGACGGCGTCCAGGCACCAGAAGCAGCCGCCGCCGAGCGTCGTGGTGCGGAGACCTGCGGATCGATCGGATGGGGTCGTGCCCGCGTTCGTCATGCCCGCATGCTACGCGCGGACGGGGCGGGTCGACCGTGGGCGACGCGACGACCCGAGCGTCACTCCCGCCGCCACGGCATGGCCCGCCGCTCGACCCACTGCAGCAAGGCGGTGAGCCCCACCCCGAGCGCCATCGTGACGACCAGGCCGGCGTACATCCGGTCGGTCAGCAGCACCTGCCAGTGGTAGAAGATCACGAACCCCACCCCGACCTGGGCGCGGATGAACTCGACCGCCACGATCACGATCAGGCTGGTCCCCAGCGCAAGGCGCAGACCGCTGAAGATGATCGGCAAGGCGCCGGGCAGGATCACGTGGACCAGCATCTGCCTGCGCCCCGCCCCGAACGCCCGGCCGGCCTGCAGCAGGACGGGGTCGATGCCCTGCACCCCCGCCATCGCGTTGATCGCCACCAGGAAGAACGCGCTGATCGCCACGACCGCGACCTTCGGCCCCTCGCCGAACGGGTCGGGAAACACCAGCATCAGGATCGGGAAGATCGCGATCTTGGGCAGCACGTACACCGCCGACATCGTCGCGTCCAGCATCGTGCGGACCGTCCGGTTCAGCCCCATCACCACGCCGATCAGCACGCCCGGCGCCGCGCCCAGCGCGAAGCCGCCGAACACCCGGCCCAGCGTCGCAAGCACGTGACTCTCGGCCAACAGCGCCCGTACGCCCTCCCAGCCGCTCTCGGACCAGACGCTCGGGATCAGCCACGGCCGCCCCAGCAGGCTGGTGCGGTTGAACCGGTCGTACTCGACCGTCAGCTCCCACAGCGCGCGTGCGATCGAGGTCGGCGGCGGGAACCATTGCGGGTTCAGGATGCCGGCCCGCACGATCGTCTCCCACGCCACCAGCAGCAGGACCGGAAACCCGACCGCCAGCGACCGGCGGAAGGTGGCGCGCCGCGCCAGCGGCAGGCGCGGCTCGAGCCGCTGGGCGCTCACGACCAGCAGCACGAAGTCCAGCGTCAGCAGCGCCCACCACGCCTGCGGCCAAACGCCCGCCGGCCACGCCGCCACGTTCAGACCCACGGCCAGCGCCAGCGGCGGCCACCAGGCGGCCGGGGCGGCGCGCCCGCCGCCTGGGCCCGATGCGGGCCCCAGCGGGCCGGACCGTGCCCGTCCGGCCGGCTTCACGCCAGACCCCTTCATGCCGATGTCTCCTCGGCGCGTGCGACCTCGTCGCGCAACGACTCCCACAGCCGACCGGTGAGCGCCGCGAACGCCGCGGTGCCGGTGGTCTCGATCGAGCGGGGGCGCGGCAGGTCGACGTCGATGATCGTCTTGACGGTTCCCGGGTGCGCGGTCATCACGACCACCCGGTCGGCCAGCAGGACCGCCTCCTCGAGCCCGTGGGTGACGTACACGACCGTCTTCCCCGTCTCGTCCCAGAGGCGCAGCAGCTCCTCCTGCAGCGTCAGCCGCGTCTGGGCGTCCAGCGCGCCCAGCGGCTCGTCCATCAGCAGCAGCTCGGAGTCGTACGCCAGCGCGCGAGCGATCGCGACGCGCTGCTTCATCCCGCCCGACAGCTGCGAGGGGTACGCCCGCGTGAAACGGGTCAGCCCCACGCGCGCGATCCAGTGATCCGCGACCGCGTCCCGCTCCGCCCTGGAGACGCCGCGCATGCGGAGGCCGAAGGCGACGTTGTCGTGCACCGTCTTCCACGGAAAGATCGCGTACTCCTGGAACACCACCGCGTTCTCCGGCTTGCCGGGGTCGTCGCGCCGGACCTCGATGCGGCCGCCCGTCGCGTCGTCCAGGCCGGCCAGGATGCGCAGGAAGGTCGACTTGCCGCAGCCGGAGGGGCCGACGATGCAGACGACCTCGCCGGCCCTGACGTCGAGGTCGAACCCCGTCACGGCGTCGACCGGTCCGTGCATCGTCTCGAAGCGCTTCTCGACGCCGCGAGCCACGATCTTGGGCGTGACGATCTCGGGTGCGAAAGCCTCTCGCGGTGACGACGCGTCGCTCATCGGAGACGGCCGGCCTCCGAGCGAAGCGCGCCCGGGAGGCCGGTCCCGCTCAGCGTTCGCGGCTCACTCGCCGGCGGGCCCGAGCACGTCGATCGCGAACTCGACGAAGCCGGTCTCGACCACGGCGTCCATGTCGACCGGCGTCTCGTAGTCCGTCCGGCCGTTCTCGCGGTGGACCCGCTCGACGTCCGCGAGGCCTTCGAGCGGAAGCTCCATGTTCGGGTCGTACACCACCGGGCGGCCGGATCGCAGCGCCTCTTCGGTCGAGTTCACGTACCCCAGGTAGGCGTCCACGTTCGCATCGTCCAGGTAGTCGTCGCCCTGCATCAGGCGCGCGGCCTCGGTCAGCGCCAGCACGAACCGCTCCGCGACCTCGGGCCGGTTCTCGACGAAGTTTCCGGACCCCACGAACGCGACCGTCATCAGGCCCGGCGTCAGGTCGGTCGCCAGCGGAACGGCGGAGCCGGCCTCCTCGACCTGGTCCGCGTACGGGGAGCCCAGCAGGGCGGCGTCGATCGAGCCGGCCTCGAACGCGGCGGGGATGTCGGGGTTGCCCAGCTGCACGATCCGCACGTCGCGGATCGTCAGCCCGCCCAGCTCCAGCGCCTTCGTCGCCAGGTACTCCGCGCCCGAACCAGGCCCCCCGGCCAGCGCCACGGTGCGGCCCTCCAGCTCGGCGATCTCGTCCACCTCGCCCGAGGCGGCCAGGTCGCTGCGCACCATGAACTTCGTCGGGCTGTCCTCGAACGGCTCCAACGCCCCCGGCGCCACGATGCGGATGTCGAGACCCTGGTTCCAGCCGTTCCAGAGGCTCGTCACGATCGCGATCCCGCCCACGTCGATCTGGCCCTGCGTGAGGAACGCGATCGCCTCGGTGCCCGACGCGACGCGGTCGATGCGCACGTCCAGCCCGTACTTCTCGAACAGGCCGCGCTCGGCGGCGACGTACATCGTCGCGAACTTCATGATCGGCACGTACGCGACGCGGACCTGCTCCGGAGGCTCGAGCGGCTCGACGCCGTGGGTGTCCTGGAGGGCGTCCTGCGCGGCGGCGAACGGCGCGAGCGCGACGGCCGCCAGGGCGGCGAGGGCGAGAACGAACGACGGGCGTCGGTGCATGGGGACCTCCACGGTGCCGGGCTGGGGATGGGCCATCGTACGCGTCGTTCGCGCCGCTGTCCAGGCCGGACCGCGAGCACCCTGTCTCGCCGGCGAAGACGAATGTCCATCGCTTTACGGCTCCGCGCGCGGCTAGCGTGGATACTTGTCATGATGCGTGCGCTGCCACCCCACGAGGGGCGACCGTGACCCCGACCCTGTCCCTGGCGTTCACCGCCGGGATCCTGTCGTTCCTGTCGCCGTGCGTCCTGCCGCTGGTGCCGTCGTACCTGGCGTACGTCGGGGGCAGCGGCGCTGCGAAGCGCTCGATCCTGCTTCGCAACGCGGCGCTGTTCGTCGTCGGCTTCTCGTCGATCTTCATCGCGCTGGGCGCCTCGGCGTCGGCGCTGGGCTCGCTGCTCCGCTCGCAGCGCGAGGCGCTCACGATCGGCGGCGGCGTGCTGGTGATCGTGTTCGGCCTGGTGCTGCTGGGCGTGATCCGGCTGCCGGTGCTGATGCGCGACACGCGCCTCCAGGCTCGGCACGACGCCTCGACCCCGGTCGGGGCGGTCCTGCTGGGGATGGCGTTCGCGGCCGGCTGGACGCCGTGCATCGGTCCCGTCCTGGGCGGAATCCTGACGCTGGCCGGCGCAAGCGGCACCCTGCTCGAGGGCGTCACGATGCTGGCCGTGTACTCCGCGGGCCTGGCGGTGCCGTTCCTGCTGGCGGCGCTGGCCCTCGATCCGTTCCTGCGCGTCTCGCGGCGGGTTCGCCGCTGGCTTCCCTGGGTCGAGCGGGCCTCCGGCGGGCTGCTCGTGATCGCCGGCGTGCTGATGGTCACCGGCACCTACACGAGGCTGAACAGCTGGCTCCTCCGCTTCACGCCCGAATGGCTGTACTCGAGACTGTGAGCGACGACGGCGCACGCCCCACCGCCGCGCGAGCGGCGGCGGCCGGTCCTCCGGCGATCGTGCTGCGCGACGTCGATCGCCGCTGGGGACGCGAGCGCGTGCTGCGCGGCGTGTCGCTCGAGGTGGCCGCCGGCAGGATCGTCGCGCTGCGTGGCCGCAACGGCAGCGGCAAGACGACGCTGCTGCGGCTGCTGGCCACCCGTCTTCGTCCCAGCGCGGGACGCGGCGAGATCTTCGGGCACGACCTGATCCGCGAGGGCGCGGCGGTCCGCAGGCGCATCGCCTACCAGAGCGTGCAGAGCGGCAGCTACGGCGCCCTGACGGCGCGCGAGAACCTGGCGCTGGCGGCCACGCTGACGGGCGCGCCGCACCATGCCATCGACGACGCCTTGCGCCGGGTGGGCCTGGGCTCGCACGCCGGCCGACTGGTGCGGGTGTTCTCGAGCGGCATGAAGCGGCGCCTGGGCCTCGCCCGGCTGCTCCTGACCGACGCCGACCTGTGGCTGCTGGACGAGCCGTACGCGTCGCTGGACGAGGACGGTCGCGAGCTTGTCGACGCCCTGCTGGCGGAGGCCCGCCAGCAGGGCAGGACCGTGCTGATCGCGAGCCATGAGCCCGAACGCCTGATCGGGCGGGTCGACGCCGCGATCGAGATGGAGCAGGGCGTGCTGCGGTCCGCCCCGCTGGTCGTCCGCGTGCCGGTCGAGGCGACCGCATGAACGACCTGACCGCCATGCTCTCGATCACCGGGAAGGACCTCCGGTCCGAAGCGCGCAGCCGCGCCGCGACGGTGGCGACGGTGTTCTTCTCGAGCGTCACCCTGGTCGTGCTGGCGTTCGCGCTGGGGCGCGACGCGGACCTGATGACCCGTGCCGCGCCGGGCGCGTTGTGGGTCGCGCTGGCGTTCTCCGGCGTGATCTCGGCGGCGCAGGCGTACCAGAGCGATCTGGCCGACGGCGCGTTCGAACAGCTGCTCACGCTGCCCGTGACGCGAGCCTCGGTGTTCCTGGGCAAGCTGCTGGCGAACTGGCTCACCATGGCGCTGCTGGGCGCCGTGTTGCTGCCGGTGACCTCGGTGCTGTTCGATGCGCCGATCGGCGCGGGCGTGGGCCTGCTCCTCCTCACGATCGCGCTGGGCACGCTGGGGTTCGCCGTGATCGCCACCTTCTACGCCGCGCTGACCGCGAACCTGCAGGCGCGCGAGTCGCTGCTGCCGGTCCTGATGTTCCCCGTCGTCGTCCCGGTGCTGCTGGCGTCCGTTCGCGCGACGGACGCGATCGTGACGGGCGGGGACACAGGTCTCGCGGCCGATTGGATACAGTTGCTGGCAGGATTCGATCTCGTCTACCTTGTGGTCACCAGCGCGATCTTCCACATCGTGGTCGAGGAGTGACGATGCACCACGCCGCTTCGCCCCTCGCGACCGCCGCGCGCGGTTCGGGACCTGGTCGCGCCCTCGGCCGAACGTTCGGCCTGCGCAGGCGGCGCGAACGGAAGGAGACTCTCGCATGACGACCGCCTCCTCTCGCCGGCCGACCTGGCTGACCGCACTCGCCGCCACCGCTCTGGTGGTGGTCGCCGTGGGTGCCTGGCTGGGACTTCGCGCCAGTCCGGCCGACGTGAACCAGGGCGACCTGATCCGCGTCATGTACGCCCACGTCTCGGTGGCGTGGGTGTCGTTCCTCGCCGTCGGCGCCGCCGCCTTCGCCGGCATCGCGTTCCTGTGGACCGGCCGGCGCCGCTTCGACGTCGTGTCGCTGGCCGCCTCGGAGGCCGCGCTGCTGTTCGGCGCCCTGACGATCATCGGCGGCATGACGTACAGCAAGCCGACCCTGAACACCTTCTGGACGTGGGACGCGAAGCTGACGCTGACCGCGCTGATGGTGGCGCTGCTGGCCGGGGTGTTCATCGTGCGCGGGCTGATCGACGAGCCGCAGCGGCGCGGCCGCGTCAGCGCGGTGATCCTGATCGTGGTCCTGGCCAGCCTGCCGCTGAACTACCTCGCGGCCGAGTGGTTCCGCACGCTGCACCCCGCGAAATCGATCGACCTGACCGGCGGCGGCATCACGATGGACGGCCGCATGCTGTTCACGCTCCTGGTCAACGTCGCCGGCGCCGCGCTGATGTTCGCGTGGCTGCTGCTCGAGCGGGTGCGGATCGGCATGCGCGAGGCGGAGCTCGAGGACCTCCGGCCCGAGGCCGAAGGCGGTCCGGCGGAGGTGGTCCGTGTTTGACGCTTGGGGGCATTGGGCCTGGGTCGCGGCCGCCTGGCTGGAGCTCGCCTTCGCGTACGGCGGATATCTGATCTACCTGCGTTGGCGCGCACGCCGCGTCCGCATCGAGGAGGACGACGTATGAAACGCTGGATCTACGGACTGCTCGGAGTCGGCGTGCTGGTCTTCGCCGGCGTGCTGATCCAACGCGCCCTCAGCGACTCGCTGGTGTACTTCATCCTGCCCAGCGAGTACGCTGCCGCCCCGGACGAGTACCAGGAACGCCGCATCCGCCTGGGCGGCATCGTCTCCCCCGGAACGGTGGCGTTCGACGACGCGGAGCTTCGGCTCGCGTTCGACGTGACCGATAGCCTCGAAACGTACCCCGTGCGGCACTTCGGCACCCCGCCCGAGCTGTTCCAGGAGAACACCGGCGTGGTGATCGAGGGCCGCTTCGAGGAAGGCGTGTTCGTGAGCGACAACCTGCTCGTGAAGCACAGCGAGGTGTACGAAGCGCCGAAGGACGGCGAGGCGGTCGACATCGAGGCCCTGAAGGACACGCTGCAATGATGGAGCTGGGCCTCGGTCCACTGGGCAACGCCGCGCTGCTGCTGGCGCTGGCCTTCTCGCTGTGGGGCGTGATCGGGGGCGCGATCGGCGCGATCCGCCGCGACGCGCGCCTGCTGACCTCCGCGCGGATGGCCGCGTACGCCACCTTCCTGGCGATGACGGCGGCGGTCGCGGTGATGGAGATCGCCCTCCTCACCGACGACTTCAGCGTCTCGTACGTGGCCGAGACCTCACGCAGCACCAGCCCGACCTGGGTCAAGGTCGTCACGCTCTGGGCCGCGCTCGAAGGCTCGCTGGTGCTGTGGGGATGGCTGCTGTCCGGCTACTGGGCGCTGCTGAGCTTCGTCGCGCCGAACACGCCGTTGCGGCCGTGGGCGCTGACCGTCATGGCGGGCGTGCAGACCTTCTTCGTCGGCGTTCCCGCGATCATGACCCCGCCGTTCCAGACGGTGTCGCCCATCCCGATGGAAGGGCCCGGCCCGAACCCGCTGCTCCAGAACCACTGGATGATGGCGGTCCACCCGGTGCTGATGTACCTCGGCTTCGTCGGGCTGACCGTGCCGTTCGCGTACGCGATGGCGGCGCTGATCACCCGCCTTCCCGGCAGCGAGTGGATGACGCAGACCCGGCGCTGGACCCTGATCGGCTGGGGCTTCCTGACCGCCGCGATCATCGCCGGCGGCTGGTGGAGCTACGAGGTGCTGGGCTGGGGCGGCTACTGGGCGTGGGACCCGGTCGAGAACGTCAGCTTCCTGCCGTGGCTCACCGCGACCGCGTTCATCCACGGCGTCCAGGTGCAGGAGCGAAGGCGCATGCTCAAGGCCTGGAACCTGCTGCTGATCACGCTCACCTTCTCGCTCACCCTGCTGGGCACGTTCCTGACCCGCAGCGGCGTCGTCAGCAGCGTGCACGCGTTCGGCGACGGTCCGGTCGGACCGGCGTTCCTGGTGTTCTTCCTGATCGTCATGGCGTTCTCGCTGGGGCTGGTCGCCTGGCGCTGGGATCAGGTGCGCGACCGCGCCGACCTCGATCACCCGGTCAGCCGCGAGGGAGCGATCCTGGCCGGCAACGTGCTGTTCCTGGCGATGACCTTCGCGGTCCTGCTGGGCACGATCTTCCCGCTGATCGTCGAGGCGTTCACCGGCGACAAGGTCACCGTCGGCGCGCCGTTCTTCGATCAGGCCAGCCTGCCGCTGTGGATGGGCGTGCTGTTCCTGATGGGCGTCGGGCCGCTGCTTCCGTGGCGGCGTGCGCCCGACCAGACGCTCAGGTCCAACCTCTCCTGGATGCTGGCCGCGGCCGCGGTGGCGACGGCCGTCGCTGCGGCGTTCGGCATCCGCGGCGTCTATCCCCTGCTCACCATCGCTCTGGCGGCGTGGAACCTGGCGTCGCTGACCTTGCTCATCCTGGGCGCGGTCGTCCCGCGCGTGCGGATCGGGACGCGCAGCGTCGCGCAGGTGCTGCGCTCGTACGCGTTCGAGAACCGTAGGCGGTTCGGCAGCATGATCGTGCACTTCGGCGTGGTCGTGCTCGCGCTCGGAATCATGGGCAGCAGCGCCTACCGCCTCGACGAGCAGATCCGCGTCGACTTCGGCGCCACCACGACGTTCGCCGGCCTGGAGCTCACCGCCGTCGACCGCTTCATGGAGCGCACCGATCAGCGCATCAGCGCCGGCGCGGTCGTCGACGTCGCCCGTAACGGAACCCCGCTGGCGACGCTCAGGCCCCGCATCAACACGTTCGCCGGTCAGCAGATGACCGTGCCCACCCCGGCCGTGCTCTACCGGCCCCTCTACGACATCTACCTGAACGTGTCCAGCTCGATCGGCCCCGACCAGGAGTTCGTCGTCCTCAGGGTCGTCCGCAGCCCGCTGGTGACGTGGATCTGGGTGGGCGGCTTCATCATCGCGCTCGGCACGCTGTACGCCCTCACGCCCAACCGTCAGCGGGTCGCCGTCACGACCCGGGCCAGCCGGGAGGAGACGGCCGGCACGTGACCCGCGTCCTGATCGTGATCGTGGCGACCGCCATGCTGGGCGGACTGTTCCTGTTCGGGCTCCTGCGCGGACAGCCGGACCGAGAGGTCGAGAGCTCCAGGCTGAACCGGTCGGTCCCGATGTTCGAGCTTCCGGTCTACCCGCGCTACCAGCCGGAGTTCGGGCCGACGCTCGACGTCGCCGCCGAGCTGAGCGACCGGCCGCGGCCGATGATCGTGAACTTCTGGGCGTCGTGGTGCGGACCGTGCTACGTCGAGGCGCCCGAGCTGCAGGAAGCGTGGCAGCGCCACGGCGAGCGCGTGCTGTTCGTCGGGGTGCAGACCCAGGACCGCGGCAAGCGTACCGAGGGGCAGGCGTTCGTGAGCCGGTTCGACCTCGGCTTCCCCAACGTGATCGACGACGATAGCGCCCTGTCGATCGACTACGGTCTGTTCGGCGTCCCCGAAACCTTCTTCGTGCGAGCGGATGGAACCCTGATGTACAAGCACACCGGCCCGGTCGAGCTCGAGCTTCTCGAAGAGAAGATCGAGGAGCTGACCGCCTCGTGACCGTGACGTTCTCCCGCCGGACCGGCCGTGGCCGGCCGGTCGCTCTCCACCGCCTCGTGCGCGCGGCCCTGCTCGCTCTGGCGGCGACGCTGCTCGCGACCGCGTTCGCCCAGGAGGCCTCCCGAGGCCCTGGCAGCACGGTCGAGCTGCAGTCGCGCGTGTTCGACATCACCCGCCAGCTGCGCTGCCCGACGTGCGTGTCCGAGTCCGTCGCGGACTCCAACGCCGCGATCGCGATCGAGATGCGGAACCAGGTCCAGAATCAGCTCGAGGACGGCCGGAGCGAGACCGAGATCCTGGCGTTCTTCCAGGAGCGTTACGGCGACTGGGTCCTGCTCGAGCCGCCCCGCCGCGGCGTCCACCTGCTCGTCTGGTGGCTTCCCGGCATCGCCCTCGCCGCCGGCGCGGGCGGACTGGGCCTGCTGATGGTGCGCTGGACCCGGAACGCTCGACGCGAAGGGACCGAGGCGCGCCCCGACGACGACGACTTGGCGCGCGTCCGTGCCGCCCTGGGCGAGGAGGAGCGGTCGTGACGATCGTGCTGATCGTGCTGCTGGCGCTGGTCCTTACCGCGCTGGTCGTGCTGCCCTTGGCGATGCCGAGCCAGGCCGACCCCCTCCCCGCCGAGCGCGATCCGCTGACCCAAGACCTCGAGGAGGAGCGCGACGCGCTGCTGGGCGCCATTCGCGAGCTGGACGCGCGCGAGGACCTGGGCGACGCGCGCCGCGAGGAGCTTCGCGCCCGCTACGAGGCGAAGGCGGCTCGGGTGCTGCGCGCCCTGGACGAGCGAAGCGAGAATCTGGCCGACGCGGCGCCCCCGGCCCAGGCCGCGCCCGCGCCCGCTCGCAGCGGCAGGCCGCGCGCCTCGTGGGGGCTCGTGAGCCTGGTGGTCGTGACCGCCGGCATCGCGACGACGCTGGGCGGCTTCGTCCTGCCTCGCGTCGGCCAGAACGCCTCGGTCACGTCGTTCTTCGAAGAGGACCTGGCCGCCGCCGAGGAGGTCCGGGACCTGCGCAGGGCCGTCGACCGCGACCCCAGCGCCGCCGGCTGGACCGCGCTGGGCGACGCCTACTGGGCGGTCGAGGACGCCGAGCAAGCCGGCGACGCCTACGGCGCGGCGGTCGGCGAGTTCGACGACGCGCCCGCCCGCGCCTACCAGCGCTTGGCCCTGCTCACGCTGCAGACCGATGTCGGACGCGCGCAAGAGCTGCTCGAGGAGGCCAGGCGCCGCGATCCGAACGACCTGAACACCTTGGGCACGCTGGGCGAGCTGTACCTCCAAGGCGGCGACTACGCCGCCGCGCTCGACGCGTTCGAGGCGCTGGGCTCCCGGCCCGAGGCGGCGCAGGACGGCATGGTCCAGCAACGGCTCGCGCTGTTGCGCGAGGTGGCCCCGCTGGCCGAGCTGGCCGAGGCCGACCCGTCGACCGAGACGGTGATGGCGCTGGCCGGATCGCTCTGGGACGCCGACGCCACGAGCGCGGCCGCCCGCGCCTACTTCCGCGTCCTGACCGAGTTCGACCCGAACGAGCCGATCGCGCTGGCGCGGGTGGGCGAGCTGCTGTTCCTCGACGACCGCGTCGACGACGCGGTCGCGATGCTGGACCGCGCCCGCCTGGCCGCCGCGGAGCGGGGAACCGACCTGCCGCCGAACACGCTGCTGTTCCTCGGCAACGCGGCGTTCGCGCGTGAGGACTACACGCTGGCGATCGACGCCTGGGAGCAGCACCTGGCGCGCGCCGACGATCCCGGCCGGGTGCCCAACCTGATCGAGCGCGCCCGCGCCCTGCGGGACGGCGATCCCGACGCCGTCGCCCCTGAGGCGATGCGAACGATCAGCGACGGACCCGCCCTGTACCAGGCCAACTGCGCGAGCTGCCACGGCGCGCAGGGCGGCGGGGGCGCCGGACCGCCTCTGGCCGGCAACCCCGCCTCGGGGCGAGCCGCCAACGTCGAGAGCCTGATCCGGTTCGGTCGCGGCACGATGCCCGGCTTCGCCGCCACGCTCGACGACGAGCAGGTCGAGACGCTGCGCGATTGGGTCGTGGCCAGCTTCGG
>CAZHCI010000010.1:30838-34666 GCA_964530905.1 uncultured bacterium | reverse complement strand
GGGTTCCCGTGTCGACCGTCCGGATCGGCACCTCGCGCAGGTCGGACAGCGCCTCTCGGACCTCGGCCTTCTGCCCGTCCGGACAGACGACCACCACGAAGGCGCTGATCTTGCCCCCCGGCAGCTGAGCCTCCGCGCCGGTCGCGCGGACGCGGGCCACGACCTCCTCGACCTCCGCGTCGACGAACCGTCCCGGCAGGCGCTGCTTCAGGCGCTGCTGTTGGCCGACGCAGCGGGCGACGCCCGGCAGGTCGCCCGTCGCGAACGCGTCCGCGAGCTCCCCGACCAGGGCGCGCACGTCGTGCAGGATCGGCAGCGCCTCCTCGAGGTGGCTGGTCAGCAGGTCGAGCGACGGCTTGCTCTTCTGGTGGCGTCCCGAGTAGAACAGCAGCAGACCGTCCTCGAACGCCTCGCGCGCGCCGGGCGCGAGCCCCAACCCCACGTCCCGAACGCCGACGCCGTCGTACGCCAGGCGGCGCAGGCCGCCCAGCGCGCAGATCGCCGGATCGTGGTAGCCCGACGCGCCGGCCAGCATCTCGACCTCGACGCGGGCCGCGTCGTGCAGCAGATCCCACGGGTCGGGACGGAGGCCCTGCAGCCGCCGCAGGGCGTGCAGGATCGAGACGGTGAGGGCGCCGCTGGTCCCCAGGCCGCTCTCGCCGGCGAGGTCCACCCGGAAGTCGACGTCCAGCGGGCGGTCGGTCATCCCCGTCAGGCGCAGCGACTCGCGCAGCAGGTCGTGCCGCAGCCGGCGCGAGCTGGCGGTGTGCTCGTGGGTGTCGCGGTAGCGGACGTCGTAGGTGCCGTCCAGGTCGTCCTTCACGCTGACGTACACGTGCTTGTCGATGGTGACGCTGAGCGTCTCGCCACCGAAGCGCTCCGCGTAGGGGGCCAGGTCGGTCAGGCCGCCCGCCAGCGGAACCCGCAGCGGCGTCTTCGCTACGATCATGCCGTTCGCTCCGTTCCGGTCCGGACCTTCGGCAGGCCGTGAAGCTCGCGCACGCGCGCGACGACCCGCGCCAGGTTCTCTTCGGGGGTGGGCGCCGTGCCGCCCAGGTGCAGCCACTCGTCCGCCTCGACGTAGCCGACCTCGAGGCCGGCCTCGATCATGCGTTGCAGGTTGGGCAGCATGCGGATCTCGCCGTTCTCGGCGACGTCCGTCATGCCGGCCATCGCCTCGGGCGCCAGCTTCCAGGCGCCGACGTCGAACCGCTCGCCCTGACCCCGGAACGCCCGCGTCACGCGGTCGCCCTGCACGTCGACGCGCACCGTCGGGTTCTCGTCCGGATGGCCCGGCGCCAAGGTGAGGACCGTCTGCGCGGGGTGCGCGGCGAGGCGCCCGAACCGCTCGGCCGAGACGTAGCCGTCCGCCAGCCAGACCAGCGTCGGCTCGCTGCGCGGCTCGGCGGCGTGCGCCAACGCCAGGGCGTGGCCGGTGCCGCGGGGGTCGGGCTGCTCCAGGTAGCGGACCGTGAGTCCGTCCACGGCGGCGCCGAAGTAGGCGCGGACCTGCTCGCCGTGGTGGCCGACGACCAGCGTCAGCACGTCGCGGCCGGGACGGACCGCGTCGCTGCGCAGCAGGTTCTCGATCGAGAACGCCAAGAACGGCCGTAGGCCGACGGGGTAGAGGCACTTCTGCAGGTAGGCGCCCAGCCGCCCGAAGCGGGTGCCCTTTCCAGCGGCCAGGCAGAGCGCGTCCACCCCGGCGCCTCAGCCCACCCGCGGCCGATCGCGCCGGCGGGCGGGCCGCGCCACGGGGGTCACGCCTCGTAGCTCCCGGAGGTCACGCCGCCGCCCGAGCCGATCCAGTCGAAGTGGACGTTCTCGCCGCGCGGGCGGTCGATCCGCTCGAACGTGTGCGCGCCGAAGTAGTCGCGCTGCGCCTGGATCAGGTTCGCAGGCCCCCGCCCGGTGCGGTAGCCGTCGTAGAACGCCAGCGCGGCGGACATCGCCGGGGTGGCGACGCCGAAGGTGGCCGCGCGCGCGACCGTGCGGCGCCAGCCGTCCTGAGCGGCGTTCACCGCGTCGGCGAAGAACGGCGCGAGGAGCAGGTTCTCGAGCTCGCGCTCGGCCCGGAACGCGCTGGTGATGTCGTCCAGGAAGCGGCTGCGGATGATGCAGCCGGCGCGCCACAGCGCGGCCGACTCGCCCGGCTCGAGGCTCCACTCGTACGTTTCGGCCGCGTCGCGGAGCAGGGCCAGTCCCTGGGCGTACGCGACGATCTTGCTGGCGTAGAGCGCGTCGTGCAGGTCGTCCAGGAACGACTCGTCATCGCCGTCGTGCTCCAGGTCCGGGCCGTTCAGCGCCTTCTCGGCGCGGCTACGCTCCTCCTTGGCGGCGGAGAGCGAGCGGGCGGCGACGGCCTCTTCGACGACCGTCAGCGGCACGCCCTGCTCCAGCGCCGTGATCGCGGTCCAGCGGCCGGTCCCCTTCTGGCCGGCGGCGTCCAGGATCATGTCCAGCACGTAGCGGCCCTCCTCGTCCTTGGTTCCGAGGATCTCCGCGGTGATCTCGATCAGGTAGCTGTCCAGCACGCCTTCGTCCCAGCGCGCGTACACGGCCTGCATCCCCTCGTTCGTGAGGCCCAGGCCGTCCTTCATCAGCTGGTAGCTCTCGGCGATGAGCTGCATGTCGCCGTACTCGATGCCGTTGTGGACCATCTTCACGAAGTGGCCCGCGCCGTCCTCGCCCAGCCAGGCGACGCACGGCTCGCCGTCGGGCGCCTTGGCGGCGATCGCCTCCAGGATCGGCGCGACCTCGTCGTACGCGTCCTTGGGGCCGCCGGGCATGATGCTGGGGCCGTGCCGGGCGCCCTCCTCGCCGCCCGAGACGCCGACGCCGAGGAAGCGGATCCCCTTCTCGGACAGCTCAGCCTCGCGACGGCGGGTGTCGGGGTAGTGGCTGTTCCCGCCGTCCATCACGATGTCGCCCTCGTCGAGCAGGGGGACGAGCTGGCCCAGCACGGCGTCCACCGCGCGGCCGGCCTGGACCATCAGCATCACCTTGCGCGGCCGCTCGAGCCGGCCGACGAACTCGTCGAGCTCCGTGGCGGCGATCACGTTCGCGTCGCCCGCTCGCTGGTCCATGAACGCCTCGGTGACCGAGGTGGTGCGGTTGTAGACCGCTACGGTCACGCCGTGGTCGCTCATGTTCAGCACCAGGTTCTGTCCCATCACGGCGAGGCCGATCAGGCCGATGTCGGCGCGGGTTTCAGGTCCAACGTCCATGCTGACCTCCTGTGCTCCGCGGTGAGCGGAGCGCGTCACGATAACGTTACCACGCGCCGTCCGGCGGCCCGCGCGGACGACGGGCGCGAGCGCTAGGAGGAGGCGGAGCGGGCCCGACGCAGCGCGTTCGCGCTGACGGCGCGACCCCACGACGCCACGGCGAAGATCGCCATCCCCGCCAGCGTCGCCGCGCCCGCGGCGACCAGCACCCAGCGCAGCGACGAAGGTCCGACCATCCGCCACCACGGATCGACCACGACGCGCAGCGCCAGGCCGCCGTGGAGCAGGGCGAACGCCCACGCCTCGAGCCGCGGCGTCCTGCGCCCGCCCGGCCGCGGCATCAGCCAGAACGCCACGCCCATGATCAGCGACGAGAAGAACCCCAGAACGCCGGCGTGCACGTGCACCACCCGGAACGCCGCCATCCAGCTCGGCCAGGCCAGGAACGCGGTGCCGAGCAGACCCGTCAGGACCAGGTAGGCCAGCGCCGTACGCACGAACAGGGCCTGAACGCGGCTCACGGCGCGATCCCGGCGGCCAGCGCGGCGACCCAGGCCAGGCCCGCCACCGTCTCGGCCACGCCGATCCGCGACGGAGGCAC
>CAZHCI010000010.1:29647-30738 GCA_964530905.1 uncultured bacterium | reverse complement strand
CGGCCCAGAGGCCGTACACGCCGTGCTCCTGGGGGCGGATCAACGGGCCGAGGGCCACGCGCTGGCTACGGCCCGTCGTCCGCTCAGTCGCCATCGTCGGCCGGGTCCGGCGTCGACTCTC
Organism: uncultured bacterium; assembly: GCA_964530905.1. GTDB lineage: Bacteria > Deinococcota > Deinococci > Deinococcales > Trueperaceae > SLSQ01. The sequence continues at coordinate 30,617 of CAZHCI010000010.1, read as the reverse complement.
GCCACGACAGCGCGCCGGTCGGGCAGCTCGCCATCGCGAGCAGGGTGTCCGGCGTGACCGGCACGTCGCGGCCGTCGCCGATCTCGGACGCCAGCAGGTGGCACAGCTCGCCGTGCTGGCAGCGGGCGGGGTCGATGCGCATCGCGCGCGGTCGGGGGTGCGGTCCAAGGTCCGCGGTCGACTCGGTCATGCGCTCAGCCTGGCCCGCCGCGACGCGGTCGCGCCATGACTCAGGTCGTGGCCCGACCCGGGCGCGTCAGCGTCTGGCGGTGGACGCCAGCTCCCGGAGCGCGGGCCGATCCGCGCCGATCACGCGCCGCCCGTCCAGGCGTACGAGGCCCTGCTGCGCCAAGCGGGACAGGTTGCGGCTCGCCAGCTCCGGCACGGTCCCCAGCGAGGCGGCCAGCTCGGCGTTCGTGGGCAGGTCGAACGGCACGCCCGCGTCCGCGCGGTCGGCCAGCAGCAGCGCCAGGCGCTGCACCACCTCCTGGAACGACAGCCGCTCGATCAGATCGACCAGTCGCCGGAGGCGCCTGCCGAGCGTGCGCAGCAGCGTCCTCGACAGGCGCGGGCGGACGTCGAGGAGCGCGTCCAGCGCGGCTTGCGGCAGGGCCACGGTGTCGCTGTCGACCTCCGCCTCGGCGTGCGCGGGGTACGGCCCGCCGTCGAACGACGGCAGCTCCGCCACGGCGTGGTACGGCGTCTCCTCGGTCAGCACCAGCGGACGCCCGGAGCGTGGCGACGCGACCTGGACGCGGATCCGGCCGCGAGCCACGACGTGAAGCGCCTCGGGCAGGTCGCCGGCCAGGAACAGCAGCGTCCCGGCGGGATGGCGACGGCGTTCGGCGATGCCGGCCAGCGCGGACAGCTCGTCGTCCGGAAGATCGGCGAAGAGGGGGCAGCGCGCCAGGACCTCGCCGTCGGTCATCCCGCCGTCGGTCATCCCGCTGTCGGGGCCACCTCGCCGGCG
>CAZHCI010000010.1:25396-29547 GCA_964530905.1 uncultured bacterium | reverse complement strand
CGCCGTCGGTCATCCCGCCGTCGGTCATCCCGCTGTCGGGGCCACCTCGCCGGCGTCGGGCGGACCGGCGGAAGGCGCGTCGGCGAGGTCGCCGACCCGGACCCCCGCCAGCACCGCGCGGATCTCGGCCGCCGCGAGGTGGTACGCCACGTTCAGCCGGCAGGAACCCTTCCGGCGCGTGGTGACGCACTCCGCCTGCGCCTGGCAGGTGTCCATCACGAACGGACCCGAGACCGCCTCGATCACGTCCAGCAGCGTCACCCGGGCGGTGTCGACGACCGGTCGGACGCCGCCGTGCCGGCCCATGCGGCTGCTGAGCAGGCCGGCGTCCACCAGCCGCCGCAGCACCTTGGCCAGGAACGCGGGAGGCATCTCGAGGTCGCGCGCCATCTGAGCGGCGCTGGCGCCGGGATTCTCCGACGCGTAGATCAGCGCGTGGATCGCGTAGCTCTCCTCGCGCCGCAGCAAGGTTCGCAGGCCGTCCGTCACGACGTGCGCGCCAGCTGCGTCAGGGCCCGCTCCAAGGCGCGGTCGAACCGCTGCAGCGCCTGATCGATGTCGTCCTCGCCGGCGACCAGGGGCGGGATCCAGCGGATCACGTTGCCGGCCGGGCCGCAGCCCAGGATCAGCATGCGCTCGTCCAGGCACGCCCGCTGGACGTGCTTCGCGAGCTCCGCGTCCGGCCGGTGATGACGGAGGAGCTCCACCCCCACCATCAGGCCCGGGCCGCGCACGTCGGCTTGGACCCCGTAATGGCCGACGATCGTGCGCAGGCCGTCGCGGAGCTGCTCGCCGCGCCGGCTGGCGGCGGCCGGCAGGTCCTCGTCGACGATCACGTCGATCGTGGCGCTCGCGGCGGCCAGCACCACGGCGTTCCCGCCGCCGTACGTTCCACCGTGCGTGCCGGGCTCCCAGCGCGCCATGACGTCGGCCGAGGCGCCGATCGCCGAGATCGGGAAGCCCGAGCCGAGCCCCTTGGCCATGATCATCACGTCGGGCCGGACGCCCGCGTGGTCGACCGCGAACATCGCACCGGTCCGCCCGAAGCCGGACTGGATCTCGTCCAGGGCCAGCAGGATGCCGTTCTCGTCGCAGCGCTCACGAAGTCCGGCCAGGAAGCGCGCCGGCGCCGGCACGTAGCCGCCCTCGCCCAGGACCGGCTCGATCACGATCGCGGCGGTCTCGTCCGGAGCGGTCTGGGTGGCGAACAGCAGATCGAGCTGGGCCAGCGCGAAGTCGATCGCGCGCTCCTCGTCCATGCCCAGCTGCAGGGCGTAGGGGAACGGCGCGACGAACGTGCCGGCGGGGAGCGGCTGGTAGCGGTGGCGGTAGGCGGTCTTCGAGGTCGTCATCGCCATCGCCTGGTGGGTGCGACCGTGGAAGCTGCCCTGGAACACGATCAGGTTCGCGCGGCCGGTGGCGTGGCGCGCCAGCTTCACCGCGGCCTCGATCGCCTCGGCGCCCGAGTTCGAGAAGAAGAACGTGTCGATGCCGTCCGGCGTGACGCGCGCGAGCCGCTCGGCGAGCGCCTCGGCCTGCGGCAGGCGCACGACGTTCGCCTGGCCGAAGAACAGCCGCTCGGCCTGCTCGCGGACGGCGGCCACGACCCGTGGGTGCGCGTGGCCGGTGTTCGTCACGCCGATCCCGCTGGTCATGTCCAGCCAGCTCCGCCCCTGGTCGTCCTCGAGCCAGGCGCCCTCGCCGCGCACGGGTCGGATGTCGGTCAGGCGCGTCCAGACGGGCGACAGGCTGGGGGACGTGGCCGAGTCGCTCATAACCCCGAATCCTAGCAGGATCCGGTCCGGAAGTCTCGTCGCGGCGCCGCATTCGGCCGCGGCGTCGGTCGGCTACGATTCGCTACCATGCGCACGCGCTTCGCCCTCGTCCGCTCGCACCGCCCCGGCTGCCGGGCGTGGACGCCGCATGCCGAGTTCCGCGAGCCGGCGCGCCGGCCCGGCCGACGCCGGGCCTGATCCCGGACAGAATCTCCCGAACGACCCCCGGACCGAGTCCCACGGACCGAGTCCCTAGGACCGATCGCCACGACCGAAAGCGACCCTCGCCGTCCTCGCCACCCACCGCGCGGCGATCGCCGGACGGTCACCGTTCGCCCCCGCCTCGCCGCGAGCCGTGGACCCGTGCTCCGGACCCGCTCTCAGGACCCGTGCTCCGGACCCGCGCTCAGGACCGAGGTCCGCGTAGGCGCGCACGACGGTCGTCCCTGCGCTCGGAAGCGCTCGGTCCCCGTCGACGCCCCGTCTCCACACCCCGACCACGCCCGACCACGCTGGCTGCGCGCCCGTCGTCACCGCAGGCGCCCACCGTGATCCGATGCCTAGGAGGCCCCGATGGACCTTCCGCTGCTCGACCTGTTCCTGATCCTGCTCGCCGCCTTCGCCGGCGGGCGCTTGGCGATCCGCGCCGGCTATCCCTCGGTCCTCGGGGAGATCGCGGCCGGCATCGTGCTCGGCCCGCCCCTCCTGGGCCTGCTGGCCGGCGGCGAGGCGATCGCCGTCCTGGCCGAGGTCGGCGTGCTGCTGATGATGTTGTTCATCGGCATGGAGATCGATCCGCACGAGCTGGGCAAGGCGTCCAGCGGTGGGATCCTCGCCGCGCTGGGCGGGTTCGTCGTTCCGTTCGCGCTGGGCTTCTGGGTGGTCCAGGCCTCCGGCGGAACGGTGATGGCGGCGGTGTTCGTCGGCATGGCGATGGGCGTGACGTCGCTGGCCACGAAGTCGCGGATCCTGGTCGATCTGCGCATCCTGGATACCCGGATCGCCCACGTGATGATGGCGGGCGCGCTGGTGGCCGACACCCTGTCGCTGTTGATCTTCGCCGGCATCACCAGCGTCGTCGCGGCGGGAACCCTGAGCCTCGTCTCGGTGGCGCTGATCGCCGTTCGCGTGCTGGCGTTCTTCGCGCTGGCCTGGATCGTGGGGACGCGGCTGCTGCCCCCGGCGTGGCGCTGGCTGCAGCGACGCGGCATGGACCGCGCCGGCGCGGTCCCGATGATGCTGCTGGTGGCGCTCGCGTTCGCCGAGGGGGCCCACCTGGCCGGCCTCCACGGCATCCTGGGCACGTTCGTCGCCGGCCTGGCGCTGCGCGAGGCGATCGGCGAGCGGCGGCTGTCGCACGACCTGACCGGCCTGGTCAAGGACGTGTCGCTCGGCTTCCTGGCGCCGGTGTTCTTCGTCACGGCCGGCTTCGAGGTGACGTTCGCCGTGTTCACCGAGGCACCGGGCCTGCTGCTGGGGGTGATCCTCCTGGCGACGGTCGGCAAGGTCGTCGGGACCGCCGTCGCCTACCTGCCGACGGGTCACGGCTGGCGTGAGGGCGTCGTGCTGGGCGCGGGCATGAACGGACGTGGGGCGGTCGAGATCATCATCGCCGGGATCGGCCTCCAGGCCGGGATCATCGACCGCACCACCTTCTCGATCCTGGTGATCATGGCGATCGCGACGACCGCGACGGTGCCGTTGTTCCTGACCTGGGGCGTGCGTTGGCTCGAGGGCCGCGGCGAGCTGGCGCGCTCGACCGGTCGGGCGGGCGCGGTGATCATCGGGGCGGGGCCGTTGGCGCGCGTGCTGGCGACCCGGCTGGCGGCACACGGACCGGTGACGCTGGTCGACCGCAATCCCGAGCACGTCGAGGCCGCGCGGGACGCCGGGTTCGACGTCGTCCACGGCGACGCGTTGGACGCCGCCGTGCTCGCGGAGGCGGGGATCGAGGAGGCGTCGACGCTGGCGGCGGCCACGCCGAACGCCGAGATCAACGTGCTGGTGGCGCAGCGTGCCCGCGAGACCTGGCTGGTTCCGAACCTGTACGCGCTGCTGCCCCGCGAAGACGACGGCGGGCTGTTCGCCGTGCTGGACGGCATGGGCGGACACGCGCTGTTCGCCGGGCCGATCGACCCGGTCGCCTGGGACGCGAGGATCGGCGAGGGCCAGGCCGCCGAGGAGGTGTGGACCGTCGGCGCCGAGCCGGACGCCCCTGCCGAGACCGCACGCCAGCTGACGCAGCGGCGGGTGCTGCCGCTGGCGCTGCTGCGAGGCGACGGCGCGCGGCCGTTCGGTGGCGACCTCGAGCCCGGCGACCGCGTCGTGGTGCTGCAGCCGACCGCCTGACGGCCGGAGCGGTGACGTCCGGAGCGG
>CAZHCI010000010.1:17396-25296 GCA_964530905.1 uncultured bacterium | reverse complement strand
CCGGAGCGGTGACGTCCGGAGCGGGGATCGCGGGTCGCCGACAGCGACGACGTGATCCCGCCCGGCGTCGGTCCTGGAGCGCCGGGCGGGATCACGTTGCGGAGAGAGAGGGAGAAACCGTCTCGTCTACGTCCCGTCCCTACGAGAGCCAGGCTACGCGCGGCCTCGGCGCGGGCCCAGGGACATACGTCCTACCGCGCGTCGCGGCCCGCCAGCCGGCGGTGGTGGGCCGCCAGCCGCGCCGCATTCGCGGTCCGACCCGGTCCGAAGCGCCGACGAGCGGCCGCGGTGTGATCCCGGTGCCCGAGCAGGAACCGCCGCTGTTGCGCCAGCCATGCCGGACGCGGCAGGGCGCGCCCGGCGGCCATGAGCTCCAGCCGGAGGTCCTCGTTCCTGCGCACGAAGTCCCTCGAGGCCAGCACCGCCATGTCGGCGTCCGCCACGATGCGCTCCAGCGTCGTGCGGGGTCGCTGCGGGAGCCGGGTGGCGAGGATCATGCCGGCGATCCGCTCGATCGCGTCGGCGTCGAAGCCGTGGGCGGGCAGGAGCCGGCGCGCCATCGCGACCGCCGCCTGTTCGTGCCCGGCGCGCCGCTCGAGGAAGCCCAGGTCGTGGAACGCCGCGGCCGCCTCGACGAGCGCGCGATCGCCGTCCGGCAGGCGCAGATCGCCGGCCAGCGCCCGCGCTGCGGGCAGCACCTCGCAGAACGTGTGCCGGGCGTCGTGGTAGCGGAGCGTCGGACCCAGGCCGGCGGCGAGGCTGGCCGCCTCGTCGAGAGCGCCGGCGAGGTCCAGCGCCTCGGCGGGCGCTGGGGAGGTTGCCGGGGAAGGTGCCGGGGACGACGCACGCATCGTCCAAGCCTACCCGCCCCGCGCTTACATTAGGATGACGGGGCCGATCGGGACGTTCGTCCCCAGGAGGGAGGCCTCGTGAGCGACCCAGCGCGAACGCTCGGTGCGTTCATTCCTCAGGACCGCCGCCGGGCGTTGGCGGGCGGCCCGCCCGTCGCGGACCGCGAGCGGGGCGCGACCGCGTTCGCCGACCTGTCGGGGTTCACCGCCCTCACCGAGCGGCTCGCGAACCGGCTGGGTCCGTTGCGGGGAGCCGAGGAGCTGGGCGCCTGGCTCCGGCGCATCTTCGATCCGATGGTCGCCTGCGTCGAGGCGGAGGGAGGCAGCGTCCTGGGCTTCGCCGGAGATGCGATCACCTGCTTCTTCGCCGGCGACGACGGGAGCCGGGCGGTGCGCGCCGCGGAGCGGATGCAGCAGGAGGTCGCGCGCCTTCACGGTGCGCGTGCGGCCGACGGCGAGCGCGTCGGGGTGCGGCTCAAGGTCGCCATCGCCGTCGGCGAGGTGCGACGCTTCGCCGTCGGCGATCCCGCCCGGCGCTCCTGGGACGTGATGGCCGGCGCGACGCTGGTGCGGACCGCCGCGATGGAGGAGAGCGCCAAGCCGGGCGAGGTGATCGTCGACGCCGCGGCGGCCCGGGCCGCCGGCCGCGAGCCGATCGAGATCCGCGGCGACGCGTACGTGCTGCGTGCGGCGGACGACGCCGAGAGCGCGGTCGGTGGCGATGCCGATCCCGACGCGGACGTCGGGGACGGCGCGGGCCCGGGGGTTCCTGCGGGGGCTCCTCCGCCCCCCGAGGTGGCTCCGTCGGGGGCCGACGCCTACCGGGACCACGGCGTGTCGCGGCCCCGGGACGATCTCTGGCCCGACGTCGTCACCGCCTCGCCGTGGGCGCCCGAGGTGGCTCGCGAGCGGGTCGCCCACGACGCTGCGCCGCTCGGCGACTTCCGGCCCGCCGGCGCGGTGTTCCTGTCGTTCGGCGGGATCGACTGGGACGGCGATCCGCAAGCCGGAGAGCGGCTGGACCTGTTCCTGCGCCACGTGCAGCGCGAGCTCGACGCCGCCGGAGGCACGCTGGTCCAGGTGACCGTCGGAGACAAGGGCAGCTACCTCTACGCCGCCTTCGGCGCCCCGCGCGCGCACGGGGACGACGCCCGCCGGGCGGTCGCCTGCGCGATGCGGCTGGTCGCCTCGCGCGGTCCCGAGATCGGCCGGGTGGACGGGCTCCGGGCCGGCGTGACGTACGGCGCGATGTACACCGGCGCGTACGGCGGCGCCACCCGCACCACCTACGGCGTGCTGGGCCCCAAGACGAACCTCGCGGCCCGCCTGATGAAGCGAGCGGACGTCGGCGAGGTGCTGTGCGACCCCGAGGCGGCGAGACGCTCCCGCCGCGCGATCCGGTTCTCGGCGCTGCCGGCCGAGACGTTCAAGGGCGTCGGCAAGCCGGTGGCGCTGCACCGCGCGGAACGCGAGCTGACCGAGGAGGAGCGCGGCGCCACCCCGATGTTCGGGCGCGACGCCGAGCGGATCGACGCCAGCGGGCTGATCGTCCAGCTGCGCCACGGCGAGGGCGGCTACCTGCGCTACGAGGCCGAGGCGGGGATCGGCAAGACGCGCCTGCTGACCTGGATCGCGGAGGCGGCCGCCGCCCGGGGCGTCACGGCGCTGCGCGGGACGGCGCAGGGCGAGGGGAGCGAGGCCGGCTACGCGCTGTGGCGGGGACCGTTCGGCCAGCTGCTCGACCTGCCCGAGGGACCGGCGCTGGACGCGGTTCGCGAGGCGTTGGCGCGGACCGGCCAGTCGGCCGACGACGGGGCGGCTCGCGCGATGACCTCGCTGCTCACCCCGGGCGGGGTCGAGGGAACGCGCGACGGCGCGGCGCGGCGGGAGGCGGCCAGCGGCGCCGCGCTGGCGACGCTGGACCACGCGCTGGCCCAGGGGCCGCTGCTGTTCCTGCTGGACGACGTGCACCGGATCGACGAGCGGTCGCGCCACCTGCTGGGCCGGATCGCCCTCCGGATGCGCACCCAGCCGCTGGGCATCGTCGCGGTCGGCCGGCCGACCTCCGGCGCGGCGGCGGAGGCGTTGGACGCCCACCTTCCCGGTCCGGCCCGGCGGCTGTCGGGGCTCGAGGCGGAAGAGTCGCGCATGCTGATCGCGGGCGCGTTGAGCGTTCCCGCGATGTCCGTGCCGTACCCGGTCGCCACCGCGATCCACGAGCGCGCGGGCGGGGTTCCCGTCCTGGTCGAGGAGATCGTGCGCGACCTGGTCGAGCGCGACGCGCTCCGGGCCGAGCGCAGCTGGCAGGGGGTGGGCCGCGGCGCGCGTGGGCGCGCGCCCAGCCGGAGCGAGACCCGGGTGACGTTCGACGAGGCGGCGCTGCGCGACCTGGAGGGCGGGCTGGACGCGCTGTTGCTGGCCCGGATCGACCGACTCTCGATCAGCGAGCGCACGGCGATGAAGACCGCCGCGGTGGTGGGCCGGACCGCCGAGCACGATCCCCTGGCCCACCTGCTCGAGAGCGACCCAGCCGCGCTGGACGCGGCCCTCACGCCGCTCGAGAGCCCCGACATGCTCGAGGCGCTGTCCGGGGCGCACCGCTTCCAGCAGACCGTGCTGCACGACGCGGCGTACGAGAACCTGCTGTTCGAGCAGCGTCGGACGCTGCACCGCGGCATGAGCGCCTGGTACCTGAAGCGGCTGCAGGCGGGCGAGGAGGTGGACCCGGCGCGGATGGCGTACCACTTCTTCCACGCGACCGAGGGCGAGGACGACCCGGAGCTGGTCCGGCCGGCGCTGGCCGCGCTGGAGAGCCTGGCGGAGCGTCACCAGGCGGCGGGGGCGCACGACGAGGCGCTGGCCGCGCTGAAGAAGGCGGATCGCCTGGTGCCGGACGGCCCCTCCTGGGATGCGGACCGCGCCCGGATCGCGATTCGCGCCGGCTCGGCGCACGAGCGTCTGGGACGTCACGGGAGGGCGCGTGACCGCTTCCGGAGCGCGGTCGAGGCCGCTCGCCGGGCGGGCGACGCCGCCCGCGAGGCCGAGGCACAGGGCGGGCTGGCGCTGCTGGCGCTCCACTTGGGCGAGCTGGACGAGGCGCGCCTGGCGGCCGAGGCCGCCCGCGAGCTGGCGGCGGGGGCGGGCGACGACGCCGCCTCGGCCAGCGCCGCGCTCACGGCGGCACGGGTCGCCGAGACCGCCGGCGACCTGAGCGAGGCGATCCGCCAGGCCCGCATCGCGGTGGCAGGCTGGGAGCGTCTCGGCGACGAGGAGGCGTCGCTGCCGGCCCGCATCCACCTGGGTCGCGCGTGCCTCGCCGCGGGCGACGTGGACGAGGCGGAGCGCTGGCTGACGCCGGCGCTGGCGGCGGCGGAGGCGGCCGGCCGGCCGTACCTCGAGGCGCTCGCGGGCTTCCAGATGGGAGAGATCGCCCGCAGGCGCGGTCGCCCCGAGGAGGCCGAGGCCCGGTTCACGCGCTCGCTGAGCGTGTTCGAGACCCACTCGGCGGCGCGCGAGGCGATCCTGGCGACCCGGGCGCTGGCGGGACTGGCGTTGGCCGCGGGGCGGCTGGTGGACGCGGATCGGCGGTTCACGGACGCGTTCGACGCGGCCCTGGAGCTGGGGGCGACGCCGCACCTGGTGGCCGCCGCGGTGGGGCGCGCCCGGATCGCCTGGATCCGGGGTCACGCCGGCTGGGCGATCGGCATCGTGGAAGCCGCCCGGCACCACCCCTCGCTGGATGCCGAGAGCGCCCGCGTCGTTCGCGAGATGCGGACGGAGATCGTGGACCGGCTGGGCGCGCAGGAGGCGTCCGCGCTGGCGGCGTCGGCGGTCACGATGCGGGTCGAGGACGCGCGCGACGCGCCGACCACGCAGGCGACGCGGTTCGGACGGGGCGGGCGGCGCTGAGCCGACGTCGCTCAGTGGGCGGCGCTGAGCGGGCGGCGCTGAGCGGGCGGCGCTGAGCGGGCGGCGCCGAGCTCGGGGCGAGATCAGCCGCGCGGGACGTCGGCCGGCGTCCAGCCCGCCAGGGCGGCGTCGGCGTGCGTTCTGCCCACCTCGATCAGCTCGTCGACCCGGTCGAACTCCAGGCTGCCGACGCCGTCGGTCGGGTAGCGCACCAGCAGGTCCGCGCCCTGGCCGATCCGCTCCATCAGGTAGTGGCTGTTCAGGCTGGTCGCCTTGGTGAGGGTCGAGAGGATCGACGGGACGGCCAGGGTGCGCCGCGAGCGCGGCAGCAGGCGCTGCGCCAGGACCGACCAGCCCGACAGCTCGTCGGGGAAGGCGTAGCGCTGGCCGCCGCGCTCGTGGCCGTAGGCGTTGGACGCGATCAGCGGGCCGTCCCCGAAGCGCTCGCGGGCCAGATCGACGGGAAAGTTGTTCATCACGCCGCCGTCGACGATCAGGTCGCCGTCGTCGACGATCGGCGAGAACACGCCGGGGATCGCGCTGCTCGCCCGGATCGCGCGCCAGAGCGGTCCGCGGTCGAACAGCCACGGCTCGGCGCGGCTCAGGTTGGCGGCCACGCAGAAGAACGGCGTGGCCAGATCCTCGATCCGGGCGTCGCCGAACATCTCGCGCAGCATCTCGGTCAGCCCGCGCGAGCGAGCGATCGAGACGATCGGGAGCGTGCGGTCCACGATGCGCTTGGGGTCGCCGAAGCGTCGCGCCAAGGCTTCGGCGACCCCCGCCGAGCGGGAGTTCGCGTAGCCGCCGCCGACCAGCGACCCGATGCTGGTCCCCGCCACGGCGTCGATCTCGACGCCCGCCGCTTCGATCGCGGCGAGCAGGCCGATGTGCACGTAGCCCCGGGCGCCGCCGCCGGAGAGCACCAGGATCCGCCCTTGGCCGGTGATGCGGCGGGCGGCGCGCCTGAGCTCCCCGGCGTCGCCCAGGCGCACGTGGTGGTGCGCGCGGGGACGGACCCGGTCCAGCCAGGCGGCCGTCCCGGACGGGGTCGCGACCTCGTCCGGCCGGAGGAGCAGCAGCTCGATCGGCGTGTCCGGCGCCAGCGCCCGAACGCGCTCCGCGACCGCGTCGGTCGTGAGCGCGCTCGCCGTGTCCGCGACGAGCACCACCCGGTCGGCCTGACGCACGCAGCGCTCGCTCCACGGCGTCCAGCGGTCGCCTGCGACGTAGAGCAGGTGCGCATGGGCGCGTTCCTGGCGATCGAGCCAGTCGCCCAGCACCAGCGCGGCGGCCTCGCCCCGGGCGGCGTCGGCGACGCCGGGCAGGTCGAACGCCCGCTCGATCGCGTGGCGGTCGACGATCTCGGCGCCGCCGTGTCGTTCGAGGCCGGTGGCGATCCCCGCCGCCACCTTCGCCAGCGGGGCCCCGTCGGTGAGCCCTAGCAGGGCGAAGGTGCGCGGCGGCCGGCCGCGCCCCCGGCCGTCCTCGCGCCGCTGGCTCCGGTCCGCGACGACGCGCGCCAGCCGCATCATGAACGTCGCGTGACGCTCGGCGACCTCGGGCGGAACCCGCACCAGCCTGGTGTCGCGCAGCGCGCGGGCGGTGGCGGTGCGCGCGCTTCCCAGCAGCATCGAGGTCTCGCCGGTGCTCTCGCCCGGAGCGACCTCGCCCACGACGCGCGGCGTCTCGTCCCCCCGGCCCGCCGCGGGACGCGTCCGCTCCAGCCGCAGTCGTCCGGAGACCACCAGGTACACGGCGTCCCCCGGGTCGCCTTGCGCGAACAGCGTCTCGCCGCCGGCGAGCTCGATCCACGCCAGGTCCGCCTCGAGCCGGGCCACCTCCGCCGCCTCGCGGGCGTCGAACCAGTCGTGCAGCAGCGGGGCGAGGTGCGTGCGCCTCAGCCGCGGACGCATCGCCTCCTCGAGCCGCTCGAGCAGCACGGGATGCTGTCGCACGAGCGTCGCGAACGCCGCGGCGGGGAGGCGCCGGAGCGCAGCGTCCTCGGTCGCCGCGACGGTCGCCGAGCGGGGGCGACCGGTGAGCAGCGCCGTCTCGCCCAGCGGGGCCGGCGGCGTCAGCGTGTCGATGGCGGCGCTGCGCCCGTCGCGGTCGACGCGGACCTCGAGGCGTCCCTCGACGAGCAGGTACATCGCGTCGCCCGCGTCGCCTTGCAGGAAGAGCGGCTCCCCGGCGGGAACGCGCACGAGCGACGACGCCCGCTCGAGCGCGGCCAGGGTCTCGTCGTCCAGGCCTTCGAAGAGCGGAACGTTCGCGAACGCGAGGGGATGGTCGCCGGGCATCGGTCCTCCAGGTCGAGCGTCGTGCCGGGATGGACGACGCGCTGCGTCACGGGGTGCGCAAGAATCTACCATTCGACCGGGGAGCGCGATTCGTCGCGCTCCCCGAGGTGGACCTTCCGCTGGACCCGATCGGCCGGCTCAGCGTGGCGGGTAGACCGGAACCTCCAGCAGTCGGCCGCCATCGCCGGCGAGGGCGGCGGCGCGGAACGCCCGGGCGATCGCTTCGGGCGAGATCCAGCCGTTCGGTCCGGGGTCCGGCAGGTGCTCGCGGCTGGTGCGGGTGTCCACCGTGCCGAGGGGCGTCACGATGCTGACGACGACGGACGTGCCGGCCAGCTCGGCGTCCAGCGAGCGCAGCATCGTCGCGCCCGCGCCCTTGGCGGCGGCGAACAGGGTCGCTCCCGCCGTCCCGCCCTGGAACGCCTGGCGCGTGCCGATGGCCCCCACGAACGCCTCCTCGCGCGACTTCAGGTGCGGAAGGAACGCCCGCAGCGTGTGGAACAGGGTGCGCACGTTGCTGTCGAAGGCGAGATCGAACGCGCTCCCGTCGACCTCCTCGAGCCGTCCCGGCACGACCTCGCCGACGAGGTGCACCAGGCCGTCGATGCGGCCCATGCGCTCCAACGCGGCGGAGGCGGCCCGTTCGGCGCTCTCGGCGGTCAGCAGGTCCTCCTCGATGGCGCGGGTCGCGTACGAGTCCGCGCGGGCGCGGATCCGGATCACGTCGCGGTCCACCAGGATCGGGCGCGCGCCGGCCTCGGCGAAGACTTCTTCGACCGCGCCAGCGACGGCGCCGCCGGCGCCGGTGATCACGATCGCCTTGTCGTTGAGCGTCTTCAT
>CAZHCI010000010.1:11049-17296 GCA_964530905.1 uncultured bacterium | reverse complement strand
CGACGGCGCCGCCGGCGCCGGTGATCACGATCGCCTTGTCGTTGAGCGTCTTCATGACTCTCCTTCGCAGGACTGCGTGGACCTCACGCTATCACGCGCTGGACGCCGCTCCCGCGGTCGGTCCGGCCCGGCGGTCGTCGTCTCGGCGGTCGTCCTGCTCAGCCGCCGACGGTGGGGCCGGCGGCGGCGACAGCGTCCTTCACGTCGCCCTCGAAGCGCTGGAAGTTGCGGCGGAACATCGTGGCCAGCTCGGCGGCCTGGACGTCGTAGGCGTCCGCGTCGCCCCACGTTCCACGCGGATCGAGCACCTCCTTCGGCACGCCGGGACAGGAGACGGGGACGTGGAGCCCGAACGCGGCGTCCTGCCAGGTCTCGACCCGGTCGAGGCGGTGGTCCAGCGCGGCGTCCAGCATGGCGCGGGTGTACGAGATCGACATGCGTTTGCCGGTGCCGTACGGGCCGCCGGTCCAGCCGGTGTTCACCAGCCAGCCTTGCGAGCCGTGCTCGCGCATCTTGTCGGTCAGCAGCCGGGCGTACTCGACCGGCCTGCGCGGCATGAACGGCGCGCCGAAGCAGGCGCTGAACGTCGCTTCGGGCTCGGTGACGCCGCGCTCGGTGCCGGCGAGCTTGGCGGTGTAGCCCGAGAGGAAGTAGTACTCGACCTGCTCGGCCGTCAGCTTCGCGATGGGGGGAAGGACCCCGAAGGCGTCGGCGGTGAGGAACACGATGTCGGTCGGGTGGCCGGCGTAGCCGACCATGCTGGCGTTGCCGATGTGGCTGATCGGATAGCCGGCCCGCATGTTCGCGGTCTTCGAGGTGTCCTCGAGGTTCACCCGGCGCGTCTCGGGATCGACGACGACGTTCTCGAGGATCGTGCCGAAGCGCCGGGTCGTGCGGTAGATCTCGGGTTCCGCCTGGGCCGAGAGGTGCTCGATCTTGGCGTAGCAGCCGCCCTCGAAGTTGAACACCCCGTCGTCCGACCAGCCGTGCTCGTCGTCGCCGATGAGCGTGCGGTCGGGGGTCGCCGAGAGGGTGGTCTTGCCGGTCCCCGAGAGGCCGAAGAACACCGCCACCTCGTCGTCGGGTCCGACGTTCGCGCTGCAGTGCATCGGCATCACGCCGCGCTCGGGGAGCTCGAAGTTCATCATGCTGAACGCGGACTTCTTCATCTCTCCGGCGTACTCGGTGGCTCCGATCAGGACCATCCGCTCCGTCAGGTTCATCGCGACGACCGTCTCGCCGCGCGTCCCCATCGTGGCGGGGTCGGCGGCGAAGCTGGGCACGTTCACGATCGTGTAGGCGGGCTCGTGCCGTTCGAGGGCGCGGCGGGTGGGCCGCACGAACATGTTGCGGATGAACAGCGAGTGCCAGGCGTACTCGGTCACGACGCGCACCGCTACGCGGAACGACGGGTGCGTTCCGACGAACACGTCCTGCACGAACAGGTCGCGTTCGCGCGTCGCGTCCAGGATGCCGCGCTTGACGTTGGCGAACTGCTCCGGCCGCATCGGCTGGTTCACCGGCCCCCAGTCGACGGTGTCCTCGCTGCGGTCGTCGCGCACGACGTACTTGTCCTTGGGCGAGCGTCCCGTGTACCTGCCGGTGTCGACCGCGAGCGGGCCGAGGTGCACCAGCACGCCCTCGCCGCGCGTGAGGGCGGCGGTGTAGAGCTCCGGCGTGGTGAGGTTCCAGTGCACCGTGCCTGCGCTCTGGATGCCGAGCGCCTCGAGCGATTCGGGCTTGGCGTAATGGCCGACGTGGTTCATGCCACCTCCCGGTGGGTCCGCCGAACGGTGCGGCCGGCCGGCGGCCGGCCGCGTTCCGGTCGCGGGGCGACCGGTCGGACGTCCTCCCGACGCTACCCGACCGGGTGCGGGACGCGGGTCCTTCGGTCGGTCGAGGCTCGGCGGCGCATCCTCCGCGTCAGGGAACGTCGGGGCCGGCCAGGAGGTCCTTCGAGAGCCAGGCGCTGCTGGGCACCAGCACGCGGTCGACGACGTAGAGCACGCCGTTGCCGGTGGCGATGCCGTCGCTCGCGAGCCTCACGCCGCCGACCCGGACGCGGTCGCCTCGGTCCTGGACGGCGAGCTGCGTGCCCTCGAGCGTCGTCACGGCGTCGAGCCTGCGGAGCGCCGTGACGGGCGACGCGCCCATCATCAGGTGATGGCGCACGATGAGGTCGAGCGCTCCGCGGTCCCGCAGCAGGATCTCGCGGACCTGAGGATCGAGGCGCGCCATGGCGGCGTCGCTGGGGGCGAAGAAGGTGAGCCGCACCGGTCCGCCCAGCTGGTCCAGCAGTCCGGACGCGTCCAGCAGATCGGTGATCTCGGCGAGCCGAGGCTGCTCGCGCAGCGCGTCGGCGAGAGTGTCGGGCCGCTCCTGGGCCGGCGCGAACGCCGCGAGGGCCAGGACGACGACGAGGACGAGAAGGGGGATGCGAAGGTGATGTCGAGTCATTCGGGTTCGTTCCTCCGGAGAGCAAGGTAGCAGACCGCGGCGCGGTTCGGGAGCCGTGGCACGTCGTCCAGGGTTGACGTACATACCCCTCGGGGGTATACCATCGGACGCGACCGAGAGAAGCCGTCTCGAAAGGAGCACCGCATGTTCTTCAAGCACTTCTACGATTCCGACCTCGCCCAGGGCAGCTACCTGATCGGCTGCCAGGCCAGCGGCGACGCCATCGTCGTCGACGCCCGCCGCGACGTCGACGTGTACCTCCGCGAAGCCGCCGCCCAGGGGCTCGTGATCACGGACGTCACCGAGACCCACATCCACGCCGACTACCTGTCGGGCAGCCGCGAGCTGGCTCAGCGGACCGGCGCAAGGCTGTGGCTCAGCGACATGGGCGACGCCGACTGGAAGTACGGCATCGACGCGGCGCCGCTGCGGCACGACGACGAGATCCGCGTCGGCAACGTCGTCGTGCGCGCCGTGCACACGCCCGGCCATACCCCCGAGCACCTGTCGTTCCTCGTCACCGACGGCGCCACCACCGATCAGCCGATGGCGATCCTCACCGGCGACTTCGTGTTCGTCGGCGACGTCGGCCGCCCCGACCTGCTCGACGAGGCGGCCGGAGGCGTCGACACCCGCTTCGCGGGCGCCAAGGACCTGTTCGCCAGCCTCCGCGACCGCTTCCTGAGCCTGCCCGACCACGTCCAGGTGTGGCCCGCCCACGGCGCCGGCTCCGCCTGCGGCAAGGCGCTGGGCGCCGTGCCGATGACCACCGTCGGGTACGAGCGCACCACCGCCTGGTGGGCCGACCACGTCGCGAACGGCGACGAGGAGGCGTTCACGGCGGCGCTGCTCGAAGGCCAGCCCGACGCGCCGCTCTACTTCGGGCGGATGAAGCGCTGGAACAAGGAGGGCCCCGCCCTGCTGGGCGAGCGCGATACGCCCGCGCGACTGGACGCGTCGGACGTCGCCGCGCGCCTGGCCGAGAAGAAGATCCTCTTCCTGGACACCCGCACCATGGCGGAGTGGAACGACGACGCGGTCCAGAACGCGCTGTTCGTGCCGTTCGGAAGCAACTTCGCGACCTACGCCAGCTACGCCATCGACCCCGAGCGCGACGAGCAGGAGATCGTGGTGCTGGCCGCCGACGCCGAGCAGGCCCGCATCATGCGCGACAAGCTGGCGTGGACCGGGATCGATCGGTTCGGCGGGTTCGTCGACACGCTGGCTCCGTTCGAGCGTGAGCCGGTCGAGCTCGTCTCGCCCGCCCAGCTCGAGCGGATGCACGACGTCGTGATCCTCGACGTCCGCACCGCCAGCGAGTACCAGGGCGGCCACCTCGACGGGGCGCTTCAGCTCCACGCGGGCCGAGTGAGGTGGAACCTGGACCGGCTCCCCAGCGACGCCACGATCGTCGCGCACTGCCAGACGGGCGGCCGCAGCGCCGTCGCCGCCGCGATCCTGCGCCGTCACGGCTTCGCCGACGTCAAGGAGCTCGAAGGCAGCTACGAAGGCTGGACGGCGTTCCAGAAGACCGCCACGGCGACCACGGCCCCGGCCTGACCACGACGCTCTCTGCGGCCGGGCGGAACGTCCGCCCGGCCGCGTAGTCTGGAGGAACCATGACGACTCGCACCGCACCTTACGAAGACATCGATCCGTACGAGCTGATGCGCCGCGTCGACGAAGCCGACGCGACCGTCATCGACGTCCGCGAGCCGTGGGAGTACCAGCGCGGCCACGTCCCGGGCGCGATCCTGATCCCGATGGGCGACGTGCCGGACCGCATCGACGAGATCCCCGACGGCGCCGTGCTGGTGTGCGCCACGGGCAACCGCTCCGGCCACGCCTGCGCCTGGCTGGCCGCGCAAGGCAAGCGCGACCTCGCGAACCTGGCAGGAGGCACGCAGGGCTGGACGCTGCATGGCCTCGACGTCGAGTAGCGTCCCAGGCGGGCGCGCGCCGCAGCGCGCCCAGGCGCCGCGCCTCGAGCGGCTGCTTCCGATCGTCGGCTGGCTCCGGCGCTACGACCGTGACGACCTGGCCGGCGACCTGACCGCCGGCCTGGTCACCGCGGTGATGCTGGTGCCGCAAGGCATGGCGTACGCGCTGCTGGCCGGCCTTCCACCCGTCGTCGGGCTGTACGCCGCCACCGTCCCGCTGATCCTCTACGCGCTGTTCGGGTCGTCGCGCCAGCTGGCGGTCGGCCCGGTCGCGATCGTCTCGCTCCTGACGCTCGCCGGCGTCGGCGCGCTGGCCGAGCCCGGCAGCGCCGAGTTCGTCGCGCTGGCCGCCGCGCTGATGGCGATGGTGGGCGTGTTGCAGGCCGGCCTCGGCCTGCTGCGGGCCGGCTTCGTCGTGAACTTCCTCTCGCACGCCGTGATCAGCGGCTTCACGAGCGCCGCCGCGTTGGTGATCGGGCTCAGTCAGCTCAAGCACCTGCTGGGCGTCGACCTGCCGCGCGAGGAGAACGTGTTCGTGCTGCTGGTCCACGCCGCCGGCGAGGCGGGCCGCACGCACGCCGCGACGCTCGCGATCGGACTCGCGTCGATCGCCGTCCTGCTGATCGGCAAGCGGCTGGCGAAGCGCTTCCCGACGCCGCTGCTGGTCGTCGTCGCGTCCAGCCTGGCGGTGTGGGGCCTGGGCCTGCACCAGCGGGGCGTCGCCATCGTGGGCGAGGTGCCGGCGGGCCTCCCCGGCTTCGCGCTGCCGCAGCTGGGCGGAGGCGCCCTGGCCGCGCTCCTGCCGGTCGCGGCGACGATCGCGTTCGTCGGCTTCATGGAGTCGGTGGCGGTGGCCAAGGCGATCGCCGCCAAGCACCGCTACAAGGTCGACGCCAACCGCGAGCTGGTCGGCCTGGGCATGGCCAACCTCGTCGGCGCCTTCTTCCGCGGCTACCCCGTCACCGGCGGGTTCAGCCGCAGCGCCGTCAACGACCAGGCCGGCGCCAGGACGCCGCTGGCGGGGATCGTCACCGCCGTCCTGATCGGCCTGACGCTGCTGTTCCTGACCGACCTGTTCCACTTCCTTCCCAACGCCGTGCTGGCCGCGATCGTGATGGTCGCCGTGTTCGGGCTGATCGACCTGAAGGAGCCGGTGCACCTGTTCCGCGTCAAGAAGGTCGACGCGCTCACCCTGGGCATCACGTTCCTGGCGACCCTGACGCTGGGCGTCGAGACCGGCATCCTCACCGGCGTCGGCTTCTCGCTGCTGGTGTTCGTCGCGCGCAGCGCCTGGCCGCACACCGCCGAGCTGGGCTGGCTCCCCGGCGAGCGCGTGTTCCGCAACGTGCGGCGCTACCCAGGAGCGCGCACCTGGCCGGACCTGTACCTGACGCGGCCCGACGCCAGCCTGTACTTCGCGAACATGGCGGCGCTCGAGAGCCAGCTGAACGACGTCGTCGCCGATCGGCCCGAGCTGCGCGCCATCGTGCTGGACTTCTCCGGCGTGAACGACGTCGACGCCGTCGCGATCGACACGCTTCAGGACCGCATGGACGCGTTCGCGCGGCAGGGGATCGAGGTCCACCTGGCCGGCGTGAAGGGGCCGGTCCGCGACCTTCTGGCCAAGGCCGGCTGGAACGAGCGGTACGGGGAGCGCATCGCGCACCTCTCGGTCCGCCACGCGCTGCAGGCGCTCGGCGTGCAGCTGGACGCGGACGCTCCCGGCGCGGACGCTCCGGACGCGAACTCTCTGGACGCGGACGCTCCGGACGCGGACGGCTCGGACGGCGCGCGCGACGGTGCAGCGACGCCGTGACCGATCGCTTCGGACCGGTCGAGCCCGCCCAGCG
>CAZHCI010000010.1:7558-10949 GCA_964530905.1 uncultured bacterium | reverse complement strand
GACGGTGCAGCGACGCCGTGACCGATCGCTTCGGACCGGTCGAGCCCGCCCAGCGCACGCCCGCCGCCGTCCTCGCGGCGCTGCGCGCCGGCAACGCCCGCTACGTGGCGAATCGTGGGCGCCACCCGCACCAGGCGCCGGACGACCGCGCGGCGCTGGTCCGCGACCAGCGCCCGATCGCGGCCGTGCTGGGCTGCTCCGATGCGCGGGTGCCGCCCAGCGTGATCCTGGACCAGGGGCTCGGCGACCTGTTCGTCGTTCGCGTCGCCGGCCACGTGCTGGGCGACGACGTCGTCGCCAGCGTGCAGTTCGCCGTGGTCCAGCTGGGCGTGCCGGTCGTGCTGGTGTTGGGGCACGAGGGCTGCGGCGCGGTCGGCCTGGGGCTCGACGCCGTACGCGCCGGCCGGGAGCTGAGCGCCCCGCTGATCCGCGAGATCGCGCCGTCCGCCCGCGCCGCGTGGGACGCCTGCGCAGCGGAGGACCGTACCTGCGCCCTGGCCGACGCGGTGCGTCGGCACGCGCGCGGCACCGCCGACGCGCTTCGGCACGACGCCGTGCTGGCGCCCCGCATCGCGAACGGCGGGCTCTGGATCGGGTCCGCCGTCTACCGCATGGACAGCGGCCGCATCGACGCCCTGGACGGTGCAGGGCCGGCCTGACGCCGCTGCTGGCGGGCGGTCCGTGCGTGCTACCTTCGTTCGCGTGAGCCGTCGCCCCGCTACCCCCCTCCGGCTCGCCGCGCCGCGCCTGGTCGACGTCTCGGCCGGCGTCAGCGTCGCCCTGATCGCGCTGCCGCAGGCGCTCGCGTACGCCGAGCTGGCCGGCATGCCGCCCGTGACGGGCCTCTGGGCGATCGTTCCCGCGCTGCTCCTGGCCGCCCCGTTCCTCTCCGCGAAAGAGCTGCAGGTCGGGCCGGTCGCGACCACCAGCCTGCTGGCGTTCGGCACCGTGTCCGCGCTGGCCGCCCCGGGCAGCCCCGAGTGGGTCGGCCTGGCCGCGCTGCTGGCGCTGCTGGTGGGCACGATCCGCATCGCGATCGGGCTGCTGGGCTGGGGGCGCCTGGCGTACCTGCTGTCCAGGCCGGTCCAGATCGGCTTCCTGAACGGTGCCGCGGTGCTGATCGCCGTCTCGCAGCTTCCCGCGGCGCTGGGCGTCGAGGCGCGCGGCGGCGTGATCGCCGGCGCGTGGAACGCCGTCACCGCGCCGGCCGCGTGGCGTCCCGCAGCGATCGCGTTCGCGCTGGGCACGATCGCGGTGGTGGTGCTCGCTCGGCGCCTCCACCCGCTGCTGCCCGGCGTGCTGGTCGCCGTCGTCGGATCGCTGGCGATCGCCGCCTGGAGCGGCTACGGCGGGCCCGTCGTCGGCGGGATCGCCGACGCCTGGCCCCGGCCGCGCCTGGACCTGCCCTGGTCGTCGGCGCCGCGGCTGGTCGTCGGCGCGTCGGTGCTGGCGCTCGTCGGCTTCGGCGAGGCCGCCTCGATCGGTCGGGACCTGGCCGCCCGCGCGCGCCGGCCGTGGAATCCGGACCGCGAGTTCGTCGCGCAAGGCGTCGCGAACCTCGGTGCCGGACTGTTCGGCGGGTTCCCGGTCGGCGCCAGCTTCTCGCGCAGCGCGGTGAACCGGATGGCCGGCGCCAGCTCGCGCTGGAGCGGCTTCGTGACCGGGCTGACGCTGCTGGCGATGCTGCCCGCAGCGTCGCTGCTGGCGCCGCTGCCCAAGGCCACCCTGGCCGGCGTGATCCTGGCGGCGGTGTCGTCGCTCATCCACCCCGGCGACGTGTTCACGGTGCTGCGCGCCAGCCGCTCCCAGGGCGTGATCGCGATGACGACGTTCGTGCTCACGCTGGCGCTGGCGCCTCGCATCGACGAGGCCGTGCTGATCGGCGTGCTGCTGGCCGCCGGCCAGCACCTGCGCCGGGAGCAGCATCTGCGCATCGATACCGCGCACGTCGACCACGTGCTGCAGGTGATTCCGCGCGGCGTCCTCTGGTACGGCAGCGCCCAGCGGTTCGAGGAGGCGGTCCCGGACCTGCTGGCCGCGCACCCGGACGCGGAAGAGCTGGTGGTCGACCTCACGGGCTGCGGTCGCGTGGACTGGTCGGCCGCGGCGTCGATTCGCGAGGCGCTCGAGGACGCCGAGGCGGCCGGGTTGCACGTCCGCCTGACCGGCGTCCCGGTCCACGCGCGACGCTGGCTCGACAGCGTATGGAGCGACCTCCGCGTGGACTGACCCGGCACGTGGATCGCCGCGGGGCGTCGCCGGGTGTGCGCACGCGCGGCCCGCGACGCGTGCGGTACAACGGCGATCATGGACGAGCTCCGCTTCGGAACGGACGGCTGGCGCGACCGCATCGGCGAGCGCTTCACCACCGCGAACGTGCGCCGGGCCGCGCACGCCACCGCCGGCTGGCTGATCGGCAGCGGGGCCGGCAGCGTGGTCGTCGCGCACGACACCCGCTTCGGCGGCCCGATGTTCGCGCGCGCCGCGGCCGACGCCCTCGCGGCCAACGGGCTCGTGGTGCACCAGGCCCAGGGCCCGCTCCCGACGCCGGTGCTGTCGTTCGCCGTGCGACACCTGGGCGCGGACGCCGGCGTGATGCTGACCGCCAGCCACAACCCGCCGGCCTGGAACGGCTACAAGCTCAAAGGGGCGTACGGCGGCACGGCCACGCAAGACGTGTATCGCGAGGTCGCGGAGCGCGTGACGAAGGTCCGTCCCGAGGACGTGCCCGAAGCCGGTCCGGACGCGCCGGCGGTCCGGCCGCTGGACGTGCGGGACGCCTACTTCGCCCAGCTGGCGGCGCTGCTCGATCTGGACACGCTCCGGACGCTGCGGGGACGACTGGTGCACGACGCGATGGGCGGCGCGGCCGCAGGCTGGATGGCGGGGTTCGCGCGCCATGCCGGGCTGCCGCTCGGCGTCGAGGAGCTGCGCGCCGATCCGGACCCGATGTTCCACGGGGCGCACCCCGAGCCGATCCCCGCGCACATGGGTCCGCTGCTGGAGCGGATGGAGCGGGACGACGCGCTGCTGGGCGTCGCCACCGACGGCGACGGCGATCGACTGGCCGCGGTGCTGCCCGGAGGCCGGCCGGTGAACTCGCACGAGATCTTCGCGCTGCTGCTCGATCAGCGCCTCCGCGCCGGCGCTCGCGGCCGGGTCGTCAAGACCGTCACGGTCGCTCGGCTGGTGGAGCGCATCGCGGCCTCCCGCGGCGTGCCGGTGACCGAGACGCCGGTCGGGTTCAAGTGGCTGGTGGACGAGATGCTTCGCGGCGGCGTCCTGATCGCGGGCGAGGAGTCGGGCGGCATCGGCGTGCCCGAGCATCTTCCCGAGCGCGACGGGATCGCGAACGGATTCCTGCTGCTGCAGGCGCTGGCCGAGGCGCGGG
>CAZHCI010000010.1:0-7458 GCA_964530905.1 uncultured bacterium | reverse complement strand
CGGCCCCGAGCGCAACGGCCCCGAGCGAAACGAGTCCCAGCGCAGCGGCCGCGACCGCGGAGCCGACCGCGCGATCCTCCCGATCATCCTCATCGCCGCCGGCGTGCTGCTGCTGCTCAGCCGGATGGGCGTGTTCGACTGGAGCCTGGCTCTGGGCGTGCTGGAGCTGTGGCCGTTGCTGCTCATCGCGATCGGCGTCGACATCCTGACGCGCGGTCGCTACCGGCTGATCGTGGTGATCGCGGCCGTCGCGATCGGCGCGCTGCTGTGGCGCGCTCCGGGCTGGGTGCCCGGCGTCGCCGGCCCGGCCGAGACGCGCAGCATCTCGTACGCGCTGGACGACGCGAGCGCGGCCGAGATCCAGCTCCATCACGGCGTGGGCCGACTGTCGCTGGACGCCCTGCCCGACGGCGATTCCCAGGTGATCGCCGGCACGATCACGACCGGACGGGGCGAGAGCCTGGACGCGACGTACGACGTCGACGGCGACGTCGCCGAGGTCGAGATCGCCTCGCGGCAACAACGGGGCCTGAGCTTCAGCGCCGACAGCCGCCGCCGAGCCTGGGATCTGGACCTCACGCGCGAGGTGCCGATCGAGCTGACGATCGATACCGGCGTGGGCGAGTCGGAGCTGCTCCTCAGGGACGTGCGGCTCAGCGACTTCGATCTCGACGCCGGCGTAGGCGAGGTCCGCGTGACGCTTCCGACCGAAGGCGGCTACACGGGCGAGATCGACGCGGGCGTCGGCTCGGTCCACCTGCGCATTCCTCGCTCGGTCGAGGTGCGCATGCAGGTCGAGACCGGCTTGGGCGGCGTGGACGTGCGCGGTACCTGGACCCGCGAGAACGACCGCTACCTCAGCTCCGGCTGGCAGGACGCCGCTCCGTCGGAGCGCGTCGAGCTGCGGATCTCCGGCGGCGTGGGCGAGATCACCGTCGAGCGGATCGACTGACGCGCGCCTGGGCGAGGGACGTCGGCCGAGGGCCGCCACCGGGCGGCCCTCGCGGGCGTGCCGGTCAGGCGTCCCGCACCAGGAACGCCACCAGGGTCCGCGGGCCGTGCACGCCGGCGACGCGGATCAGCTCGATGTCGCTCGTCGCGCTCGGTCCGCTGATCCAGGTGAGGGGCGCGCCGGCCGCGACGGCGTCGTGCAGGCGCGCCACCGCCTCGGGCACCAGCCCGACGACGCGACTGGCCGGCACGACGCAGAGGTGCACGTCGGGAACCAGCGTCGCCGCCCGCCGGCCCTGCCCGGGGCCCCCGTCCAGCACGATCGACCCGGTGTCCGCGACCGCCACGGCGCAGCCGCTGAGCGTCGCGTCGGCGTCGTCCAGGTGGATCGGATCGGCGTCGTCCGGCACGCGGACGCGTCCCTCGACCGCCGCGACCCAGGCGTCCGGCGCTCCCGCCGGAACGACCACGCGCCGGGCGCGCCGGCGGGTCAGCTCGGCGCTCAGCACGGCCGCCAGGTCGCTCGCGCGGGTCCGCACCACGTCCACGCCGTAGTCCACCAGCCGCGCTTCGAGCAGGTCCAGGCGGGCGGCGGCGTCGAGGTCGTCGCCTTGCCGGTAGTCCCGGTCCAGCGCGTCGTGCGCCGCCTGGGGGTCGTCGTCGCGCACCTCCGCCGTGGCGCGCGCGACCCGCTCCAGCACGATCCTGCGCGCGTCGTCGCTCACCGTCGCTCCTTCTCGCGCGCGCGCCACCAGGCGCGGAACGAGGTGCGCGGGATGGGACGCAGGTCGCGCGCGTCGCTCCAGCCGGCCAGCGGGCCGGGCAGGCCGCGCAGTACGCCGTTCTTGACGAACGGCGCCTGGCCCAGCCGCGCCAGCCGTTGCGCCGCCTCGTAGCGCGACGGCGAGGCGAACACCCGCGCCGCGACGCGCAGCGCGGCGTCCTCGAGCGAGCTCGCCGGCAGCGCGCTATGGGATTTGCGCTCCGCGACCGCGCGGCGGCGCATCTCGACCAGGATCGTGGGGATGTCGATCGCGACGGGGCACGCCTCGTAACAGGCGCCGCACAGCGTGCTGGCGTAGGGAAGCTCGGCGTCGTGCGGCCCGTTTCGCAGCTGGGGGTTCAGGATCGCCCCGATCGGGCCGGGGTAGACGCTTCCGTAGGCGTGACCGCCGACGCGCTCGTACACCGGGCAGACGTTCAGGCAGGCGCTGCAGCGGATGCAGCGCAGCGTCTCGCGCCCGACGTCGTCCCGGAGCGTCAGGCTGCGGCCGGCGTCGAGCAGCACCAGGTGGAACGACCGGGGGCCGTCGCCGTCGCGCACGCCGCTCCAGAAGCTGGTGTACGGGTTCATCCGCTCGGCCGTGCTGGCGCGCGGCAGCAGCTGCAGGAACACCTCGAGGTCGCGCCAGGTCGGCACCAGCTTCTCGATGCCCATCACCGTGATCAGCGTCTCCGGCAGGGTCGTGCACATGCGGCCGTTCCCCTCGGACTCGACCACGCCGATCGTGCCGGTCTCGGCGACCGCGAAGTTCGCGCCGCTGATGCCGACGCGGGCCTCGAGGAAGCGTTCGCGCAGGAAGCGCCGCGCGGCGGCGGCCAGCTGGGCGGGGTCGTCGCTGAGCTCGCTCCGGTCCAGCTCGAACGCCTCGAGGAACAGCTCGCGGATCTCGGCGCGGTTCTTGTGGATCGCGGGCACCAGGATGTGGCTGGGCTCCTCCTCGGCGAGCTGCACGATCAGCTCGGCCAGGTCGGTCTCGATCGCGACCACGTCGTCCTCGGCCAACGCCTCGTTCAGGCCGATCTCGTCGGTGGTCATCGACTTGACCTTGACGACCTCGCGCGCGCCGGTCTCGGCCACGAGACCGCGCACGATCCGGTTCGCCTCGCCCGCGTCGCGGGCCCAGTGGACGACGCCTCCGGCGCGCGTCACGCTGGCCTCGAGGCGTTCCAGGTAGTGCCCGAGGTTGCGCAGCGTGTGGTCCTTGATCGCCTTGCCGGCTTGGCGAAGCTCCTGCCAGTCGGGCGTGTCGGCGGTGACCGCGACCCGTTTGGCGCGGATCGTGGTCGTCGCCGTGCCCAGGTTGCGACGCATCTGACCGTCCAGCAGCGCCTGGGGCGCGGCGCGGTGGAACGGCAGCGGGATGCGGACCGGATCGTCGCTCACGTTCCCTCTCCCGTCGGTACGTGCATCTCGTCCGCGGGCGGCAAGCGCCAGGCCGCGACGCCGCCGGCGACCGTGATGACGGCGAACACCAGCAGCGTGCCGCCGGAGCCCAGCACGCCGGCCGAGACGCCGATCGCGGCGCCGATCAGCGTCGCCGCCCCGATCGAGGTGTTCGCGATCGCGACGTAGGTCGGACGCTCGGCCGCCGGGGGCGCGTCGACGAGGTAGGTCTTGCGGCCCAGCCGCACGCCGGCGTAGCCGACGCCGGCCAGCAGGTAGGTCGGCACGTACGCCAGGGCGGTGCGGCTCTCCTCGGGCAGCGCCGCGACGCCGAACGCCCAGGCGACCGCGGCCAGCGCCACCGCGGCGCCGACCGCCATCGTCCGGTGGGCGGCGAGGTCGGCGAACCGCCCCCAGGCGGGGCTCGCCAGGCTGGCCGCCAAGGCGTTGGCCGCCACGAACACGCCCAGCCCGCCCAGGCTGGCGTCCACCGTCTGGCGTCCGAACAGCGTGAGGAACGGCGTGCTCAGCGGCACGGCCAGCAACAGGGCGCGCGCGCCGACGAACGCCCGGAAGCCGGGCTGCTCGCGCAGCAGCCTCGTTCCGGCGCGCGCCTCCTGCAGCGCGTTGCGGCCGCCGCTGGTCGCGCCGGCGTGCTCGCGGATGCGGGCGAACGACGCGGCCGCCGCCGCGAAGCAGACCGTCGCCATGATCAGCAGCGCCACGTACGGCCAGCGCGCGTCCGCGTCCGCCACCGTGAAGCGCAGCGTCAGGCCGGCCGCGACGCCCAGCACCCCGCCGATCGTGGAGCGCCACGCCAGCACGCGGCCGCGGCCGCCCTCGGGCACCGTCTTGGCCATCACGTCCTTGAACGCCACCGACCCCACGCCGCTCGCGGCCGAGAACACCGCCAGCGCCGCGACGATCGCCGCCCCCGCCACGGCGCCGGAGAGGAAGGCGACGGCCGCCGCCATCGCCGCCAGGGCGCCGGTCTGCACCGTCGCGGCGCCGACCCACCAGGGGGCCCGCCGGAGCCGGGTCCGGAGCGCCCCGGAGACCGCCAGCTGCGGAAGCAGCGAGCCGGCGTCCTTGACCGGGACCAGCAGCCCGGTCAGCGCCGCGGGCGCGCCCACCGTCGCCAGCACCCACGGCAGCACCGTGCCGGGACTGGCCAGCTGCTCGCCCAGCTTGCTGGCCGCGCCGGACACGACGTTCCAGGCGGCGTTCCCGGGCACCACGCGGCAGGCGCTGTCCGGCAGGTCGTCGCACGCGCGCGGCTCCGCCTCGTCCAGCAGTGCGACGCGCAGGCGCTCGGTCACGCCGTCCGGGAATCCGAGGCCGGCGTCCGGGCGGCTCACGCCGCGTCCGCCTCGGTGCGGGCAAGCACCTGCGCCAGGTGCATCGTGCGCACCCCCGTGCGCTGCCTGGACAGCCCGCCGCCGATGTGCATCAGGCACGAGTCGTCGGAGGCCACGACGACCTCGACCCGTGCGTGCAGGACGTCGGCCACCTTGTCCGCCAGCATGGCGGCGCTGACCTCGGCGTTCTTGACGGCGAACGTCCCGCCGAAGCCGCAACAGGCGTCGGCGCGCGGCATCTCGCTCAGGCGGATGCCGCTCACCTTGCGCAGCAGCCGCTGCGGGCGGTCGCCGACGTGCAGCATCCGCACCGAGTGGCAGGTGGGGTGGAACGCGACCGCGTGCGGAAAGTACGCGCCGACGTCGTCCACGCCGAGGTCGTCGATCAGGTACTCGGTGAGCTCGCGCACGCGGGGGACGACCTCGGCGACGGCGGCGATCAGGGCAGCGTCGCCGGAGCGCTCCGCCATGCCGGCGTACATGTGGCGCACCGTCGCGACGCACGACGCGGAGGGCGCGACGATCGCGTCCGCCTCGCCGAAGACGTCCACGAAGCGCCGGACCAGCGGGACGACCTCGTCCTGGTAGCCGGTGTTGACGTGCATCTGGCCGCAGCAGGTCTGGGCGGCGGGGAAGGCCACCTCGACGCCCAGCCGCTCGAGCAGGCGCACCATGGCGACGCCCGTCTCGGGGAACAGCGTGTCGACGTAGCAGGGGACGAACAGCGAGGCGCGTGGCATGTGGCCCGCACGATAGCGCGCCGGCCGCCCGCTTCGGACGCGGTACCGTCCGCTGCGGAGCGTGCCGGGCCGGCCGAGGCACGCTCGGGAACGGAGGGACGATGACCGACCATGCGACCTCGGACGACCTGCGCCCGGACGACCTGCGCCCGGACGACGCGCGTCCGGACGACGATCTCTGGCGCCACGCGGACCTGGACGACGATGTACGCGCCCACCTCGCCGCGATGGAGGCGGCCGCCGAGCCTCCCGACTGGACCCTCCCGATCGAGACGGTACGCGAGCGCGGCCGCGCCGCCTACGCTCCGCTCCGTCCGACCGCCGTCGGGGAGGTCGAGGCGATCGAGATCCCCGGACCCGGCGGTCCGATCCCGGCCCGTGCCTACCGGCCGGCGACCTGCGGGCCGCACGGCACGGTCGTGATGCTGCACGGGGGCGGATTCGCGCTGGGCGACCTGGACACGCACGACGAGGCCGCGCGGCGGACCTGCGCCTCGGCGGACGCGCTGGTGGTGTCGGTCGACTACCGCCTGGCGCCCGAGCATCCGTTCCCGGCGGCCGTCGACGACGCCGAGGCGGCCACGCGTTGGACGGCCGAGAGGGCGCGCGATCTGGGCGGCGATCCGGAGCGTCTGATCGTGACCGGCGACAGCGCCGGCGGCAACCTGGCGGCGGTCGTGGCGCGCCGACTCCGTGACGCCGGAGGTCCGGCCCTGGTGGGCCAGGCGCTGGCGTACCCGGTGACCGACATGCGGGCCGGCGATCACTGGACCTCCAGGCGC
This sequence comes from uncultured bacterium, assembly GCA_964530905.1. Lineage (GTDB taxonomy): Bacteria > Deinococcota > Deinococci > Deinococcales > Trueperaceae > SLSQ01. The sequence goes on along the minus strand of CAZHCI010000010.1, from coordinate 1,460 downwards.
ACCGCCGGGGTCGGCTTCGGCCTGACGCGGGAGGCGATGGACTGGTTCGGTCGGCTTTACCTCGCGGAGGAGGCGCACGCGGCGCACCCCGACGCGTCGCCGATCGTGGCGAGCGACCTGGCCGGCCTGCCGCCGGCGTTCGTGCTCACCGCCGAGTTCGATCCCCTGCGCGACGAAGGCGACGCCTACGCGCGGCGCTTGCTCCAGGCGGGGGTCGAGGTCGAGCACCACGTCCTGCCCGGCACGATCCACGGCATCCTCACGAACCCGGCACGGCTGCGGAGCGGCGACGTGGCGTGGCGGCTCCTGAGCGACTGGATGCGCGCACGGCTGCGCGCCTGAGCGGCGGAACGGTCGAGCGGATCGGGCGTCGGTCGCCGGCCGGCGCACCCTCCGACGTCGCCGTCGCGCCGCGCATCGGTCCGTAAGCCGAGTACGTTGAGCGCCATGACGCGGACCCGCCCGTTCGAGCTGGGCCTCTACTCGTTCGTCGAGAACACGCCCGATCCCGCCACCGGCCTCAGGCGCCCTCCCGAGGAGCGCATCCGCGAGGCGCTGGCGGAGGTACGGCTGGCCGACGAGGTCGGCCTGGACGTGTTCGCGATCGGCGAGCACCACCGCGAGGAGTACCTCGCCTCGGCCCCCGACGTGCTGCTGGCGGCCGCTGCCGCCCGCACCGAGCGCATCCGCCTGAGCAGCGCCGTGACGGTGCTCAGCTCCGACGATCCGGTGCGGGTGTTCCAACGGTTCGCGACCCTCGACCTGATCTCGGGCGGACGCGCCGAGATCCTGGCGGGTCGAGGCTCGTTCACCGAGTCGTTCCCGCTGTTCGGCTACGACCTGCGCGACTACGAGGAGCTGTTCGAGGAGAAGCTGGAGCTGCTCGCGCAGCTGCGCCAGCAGACGCGGATCGCCTGGTCCGGCCGGCACCGCGCGGCCCTGCCCGGCCTGGACGTGCATCCTAGGCCCATCCAGGATCCGCTGCCGCTCTGGGTCGCGGTCGGTGGGACGCCCGCCTCGTCGCTGCGGGCCGGCCGGCTGGGGCTGCCCCTCGCGCTGGCGATCCTGGGCGGACAGCCGGCCCGCTTCGCGCCGCTGGCGCGCATCTGGCGCGAGGCGGCGCGCGAGGCCGGCCACGACGCGGACGCGCTGCCGATGAGCCTGAACCTGCACGGCTTCGTCGCCAATGATCTGGACACGGCGATCGAGCAGTGGACCCCCTCCGCCGCCGTGCTGATGGACCGCATCGGCAAGGAGCGCGGCTGGCCGCCGTACGGCCGCCGTCAGGTCCAGCGCGACGCGAGGCCGGACGGCGCGCTGCTGATCGGCGACCCGGAGCAGGTGGCGGAGAAGATCCTGGCCCACCACGCCGTGTTCGACCACGACCGCGTCCTGATCCAGTTCACCGTCGGAAGCATGCCGCACGAGCAGGTCCTGCACGCGATCGAGCTGTACGGAAC
>CAZHCI010000009.1:26592-37199 GCA_964530905.1 uncultured bacterium | reverse complement strand
CGCCCGACGTGGGGTGGGGCGCCGTACACGTCGGCGGCGACCACGTACGGCTCCAGTCGGTAGCGTGCCGCCGCCGCCGGATCGGCGGCGTGCCGCAGCGGGTTGAGGAGGTCGAACAGCGCGTGGGCCCGGTCTCCCCGGCCGGCCCGCGCGAACGCCCACGCCACCCACAGCGCGGCGTGCGTGTACTGCCCACCGTTCTCGCGCACGCCCGGCGGGTAGCCCTTGATGTAGCCGGGATCGCGCGCGCCCTGGTCGAACGGGGGAGCGAGGAGCAGCGCCAAGCCCTCGTCCTCCCGCACCAAGCGCTCGTCCACCGAAGCCATCGCCCGCTCGGCCCGCTCCGGGTCGGTCGGGTCCGCCAGCACCGACCACGCCTGCGCGATGGCGTCGATGCGCGCCTCCTCGCCCGCGTGGCTGCCGAGCGGCGTGCCGTCGTCGTAGAACGCGCGCAGGTACCAGTCGCCGTCCCAGGCGTGGGCCTCCACCGAGCGGCGGTAGTCGGCGGCCTGCTCGAGGTAGCGGGTCGCGCGGTCGTGCTCGCCGCGCGCCTCGCACAGCGGCGCGAACCGTTCCAGGGTCGCGATCAGGAACCAGGCCAGCCACACGCTCTCGCCCTGGCCGCCGGCTCCGACGAGGTTCATGCCGTCGTTCCAGTCGCCTCCCCCCATCAACGGCAGGCCGTGGCGGCCACGGGTGGCGGCGCGGTCCAGGGCGCGGCAGGCGTGGTCGTAGAGCGGAAACGCGTCGTCGGTCGACGGGAAGAGGTCGAAGCGTTCGTGTTCCTCGGGCCCGAGGTCCGCTGCGCGCAGGAACGGGACGCGCTCGTCCAGCACGGCCGCGTCGCCGCTCCGCTCGACGTAGTGGGCCGTCACGAACGGGAGCCAGACGAGGTCGTCGGAGATGCGGGTCCGGACCCCGCGGCCGTGCGGAGGAAGCCACCAGTGCAGGACGTCGCCCTGCTCGAACTGGTGGCGCGCGGCCTGCAGAAGCTGCTCGCGGGCCGTGGCCGGGTCCACGTGCAGCAGCGCCATCGAGTCCTGCAGCTGGTCGCGGAACCCGAACGCGCCACTCGACTGGTAGAACGCCGACCGGCCCCACATGCGGCAGGCGACGCTCTGGTAGAGGAGCCAGCCGTTCAGCATCAGGTCCATCGCCGCATCGGGGGTGCGTACCCGCACCGTCCCGAGGCGGTCCTCCCACGCCGCCACCACCCGTTCGCGTCCCAACGCGACGGCTGCCGGGTCGCGATGGCGGCGGACGAGCTCCTGCGCGGCCTCCCGGTCCTCGCCCACCCCGAGCAGGAACACGACCTCGTCGGTCGCGCCGGCCGGCAGGTCGACGTGAAGCTGCAGCGCGGCGCACGGATCGCTTCCGGCCTCGACGCGGCCCGACAGGCCGATCCGATCCAGCGCCGCCGGTCGTCGCGTACTGCCGTTCCGCCCCAGGAACTCCCGTCGGTCGGTGGTGAGGCCGTGAGGCGTGCGGTCGCCGGCCAGGAAGGCGACCTGGCCGGCGAAGGCGTCGCGGAACGGGTTGCGAGCCAGGAGCGCCCCCAGGTCGGCGTCGTAGTCGGGAATCACGAACGCTTGGCTGCCCTCGCGCGTGTTTCCCAGCACCCACTCCACGTAGTAGGTCGCCGTCAGGCGGCGGGGCCTCGCCAGCAGGTTCGTGAGGCGCAGCCGGACGACCTTGACGGGGGCGTTCTCGAGGACGAACACCTCCATGCGCTGGTCCAGGCCGTGGCTGCGGTGCTCGAAGGTGGTGTGGCCGTGCCCGTGGCGGACCCGGTACGGCAGGCCCGCGGAGATCGGGCGCGGCGTCGGCGTCCACACCTCGGCGGTCTCCTCGTCGCGCAGGTAGAGCACCTCGCCGCTGGGATCCTCCACCGGGTCGTTGGACCACGGCGACAGCCGGTTCTCGCCGCTGTTGACCGACCAGGTCGTGCTGGACCCGGCTTCGCTGATCAGGCAGCCGAAGCCTTCGTTGCTCAGCACGTTGATCCACGGGGCCGGCGTCGCGCGCTCCTGCAGGTACGTGACGTACTCGCGACCGTCCGGGGCGAAGCCGCCCCAGCCGTTGTCGAAGCGAAGGTCGGTGGGGCGCGGAAGGGGCGGGGTGTCCGGTCCGGCGTAGGGGTGCAGATGGGAGGGCGCGAGGGCCGGCAGGCCGTCCTCGGGCGCGGCCGCGGGCGGGACCAGGCCGGGCCCGGCGTCGCCGGTCACGACCACGCTGGCCGCTGCCCGGAGCAGGACGGCGCCGGCCTCGTCCAGCTGCGCCGCCGACAGGACGAAGATGCCGCCGGGCCGGTCCTGCCAGAGCTCGTCGCCGGCCGCAGCGACCAGGCGCCGGATGGCGTCGCGGGTGGTCTGGACGTACCCGCTGTCCAGCTCGTTCAGGAGCACCAGGTCGAAAACGAAGCGCTGCCCGCGCCAGAGGCGGTGAATCTTCAACAGCGTCCGCACGAGACTCAGGTCCTCGGCCGACCCGATGCGCGCCAACAGGATCGGGTGATCGCCAGAGATGCCGTGCGCCCACAGTCCCGACGGGCCCGACCGATTGCGTCGCAGGGCCTCCGCATCGGCCCGGACGGCACGATCCGGGTACAGCAGGCGCGAAAGCAGCCGGTCGGCGCTGGCCAGCTGGGCCGCGGTCAAGCCCACCTGGGCGGCGACCCGCGCCTGCCTGGCGCCGGCATCGAGGAAGGCGGCTTCGATGCGGTCGCGTTGTCCGTACCTCCGTGCCACCTCGAGCACGTCGTGTGCCGACGAGCCCGCCACCGTCACGAACGACAGCCGCACGGTGGCGTGGGGGGCGATCTCGACGCGCGTGCGGAGGGCGAACACCGGATCGAGCGTCGACCCGTGCGTGCCCGACAGGCGCGGGGCGCGCAGGCCCGCGGGATCGCCGGCGTGGCCGTGACGCCCGAGGAACCGCTCGCGGTCGCTCTCGGCCTCCGGCGCGGGGTGGCCGCCGTCCTCGTGGACCAGGCGGTGGACGAGATGGGCGGGCGCGTCGTCCGCGCTGCGGGGGCGGCGCCGGAACAGGAGGCCGTTCACCTCCTCGCGCCACGAGCTCTCGACGAACAGCTTCGCGAACGCGGGGTGGCGGGCGTCGGCGCCGTGGGGGGCGAGGGCGACCTCGCCGTAGCTGGTCACCGCCAGTCGGCGTGGCGCGTCGCCGTGGTTGATCAACGTGATGCGGCGAATCTCGAGGTCGTCCCTCGGCGGCACGACCACCTCGAGGCGGGTGGTCACGTCGCCGTCGCGCCGGTGGAAGGTGATCTGGTGGGGGTGGAAGGTCACCCGCTCGTCCTGGCCCCGAACGCCCATCGGCTGGGGCGTGGCCGACCACGTCCGGTCGAGGTCGAGGTCTTGGACGTAGGCCCACTGTCCCCACGCGTCACGCGTGGGGTCGCTGCGCCAGCGCGTCACGTCCAGCCCCTGCCAGCGGCTGGCGCCGCCACCGGCGTTGCTCATGAACAGGGTGTACCGCCCGTTGGACAGGGCGTGGACCTGGGGGCTGCGGGTACGGACCGGCACCTCCCACGGCTCGACGGGCGGCGCCTGGAAGCGGGGGCGAGCGTCCTCCACCCGGACGTCCGGCCGGATCCGTTCGAGCGGCGCCACCGGCGCGAGCCCTTCGTGCAACACCATGTCGTTCGTCCGAACCCGCGCGTCCGCGTGGAAGCGCTCGATGAAGCGGCCGTTCTGGAGGGTGTTGCAGAGCGCCAGGAACGCCATTCCGTGGTGGTGGACCATGAACGAGCGCACCACGGTGCGGCTCTCCCCGGGCGCGAGGTGGACGGGCGAGTAGTCCAACGCTTCGTAGAAGCCGTACCGCCCCAGCGCGCCGGCCGCGACGAGTCGTTCCAGGTTCGCGGTCGCCTCGCGCGGGCGCCACGGCAGCGCCATCAGCGTGGCGTACGGCGCGACGACCAGGCGGCCGGTCGCCTCGTGGGAGAGGGCCAGGTCGGGCACGCCGAAGGCGCGGTACTGGTAGTTCTGCTGGGCGTCGGTGCGCGCATAGCCCGATTCCGACACCCCCCACGGCACGTCGTGCGCCCGCCCGTAGGCGATCTGTCGCTCGACCGCCGTGTGGCAGGCGTGCCCCAGCAGGCTGCCCTCGGGCGTTCGCATGAGCAGGGTCGGCATCAGGTACTCGAACATCGTGCCGCTCCACGACATCAGCACCTGCGCGCCGTCCGCCACGGTGATCGGCCGGCCGAGGTGGAGCCAATGGGTGGGCGTCACGCGGCCGAGGGCGATCGCCATGAACGAGCCGATGCGGGCCTCCGAAGCGAGCAGGTCGTACACGTTCGCGTCCTGACGGTCGTCGTCGACGTGGTAGCCGATGTGGAACAGCCTCCGCGTCTCGTCGAACAGGAAGTCGAAGCGCGCCTCCTGCAGGTACCGCTCGGCGTGCGCCGCGATCCTCGCGGCGTCGCTCAGCAGCGTGACGACGGACGCGTCGGCGCCCTCCAGCGCCGAGCGAAGTCGCGCGCGCCGCGCCGTCTCCTCGGGGTCCGACGGCCGCAGATCGTCCAGCGCGCCTAGCAGCCGCCGGTAGGTCGCGGGCAGGTCGCGGAAGGCGAGGTGCGCCGGCAGGTCGTCCAGGACCGGCGCCAGGCCACGCACGCGGGCGTCGGGGCGGAGCCACGGCAGCAGGGTGTCGCGGCCACGTCGCATCGCGTCGAGCTGCTGGTGCACGCGTCCCAGCCAGATGCCCAGATCGGCCAGCTGCTCGTGCCCGACGCCCCCGGCCGCCGCCCGTACGCGCGCCAAGAGCGTCCGTTCCAGCTCCGGCAGGTCGTCCGACGAGAGCTCGTCGATGAGCGGCGACCACGCCTCCGGCCGCCCTTCGGTCCGTTCGATGCGCTCGCGGAAGGCGAGGATCCCCCGGGCGAGGCCGTCGTCGCTCTCCAGCGCCTCCGCGCTCTCCTTCAGCAGATCCAGGAGGACCAGCAGGCCCTCCATCCGGCGCCAGCGCAAGACCTCGCCGTCCGGCACCTCGAGGCACGCTTGACGCACCACCACCAGGAGCCCGAGCAGGTTGCCGCTGTCGACGGTCGAGACGTACTTCGGAGGCAGCGGCCGGAGGGTGCGCGTGTCGTACCAGTTGAGGAAGTGGCCGCGGTGGCGCTCCAGCCGGTCCAACGTCGCGAAGGTGTTGCCGAGGCGTTGCAGCAGATCGCGGGTGCTGAGGAAGCCCGAGTCGTGGGCGCCGACGGTGGTCGCGAGGAGCAGGCCGATGTTCGTGGGGGAGGTGCGGTGGGCGATCTCGCCGCGCGGCGACTCCTGGAAGTGGTCCGGCGGCAGCCAATGATCGTCCGGGCCGACGAACCGTTCGAAGTAGAGCCAGGTCCGCCTCGCGACCGAGGTCAGCCAGCGTTCCTGGGCGGGCGTCAGCGGTCGGTCCGGCCTCGGGATGGGCCGATCGAGCGCGTGCGCCAGCTGGGGCGAGAGCCCCCATGCGAGCAGGAACGGCAGCGCGACCGGCAACGCGCCCGGGTGGAACGCGAGCAGCGCCGCGCCTACGATCACGCTCGTGACGGGGGCGGCCAGCATGGCGCGCCAACGGACGAGGGCGCTGCGCTGGCGCGAGGTCTCGAGCGCGTCGCTCGAGGACTCCGTCCATCGCAACAGATCCCGCCGCGTGACCCGCAGGCGCCACAGCGTGGTCGCGACGGCGGACAGGGCGACCCAGGCGGAGTGGGCCAGGAAGGCGAGGTCGACGATCCAGCGGAGCACGGCCCGATCGGCGACGCGTGGCCGTGGGTCGGCCTCCCGGCGGGGCCGCGCCAGGCGCACGAGGTCCCGCGAGAGCTGCAGCACCGGCGCGGCCGACAACGCCAGCGCGAAGAGGGTCCAGGCCCACGCTGCGCCCGGCAGAACGGTCCAGCCCACGACGAACAGCGCCAGCAGCGAGGCGGGATGGAGGCTGCGGATCAGGTTCTGCACGAGGACCCAGCGCGAGACCCAGCTCAGGGGGTTGGCGACGCGGCCGGCGGGGCCGGGCACCTGCCGGCCGGACCAGGGGAGCAGCTGCCAGTCGCCGCGAATCCATCGGTGCAGACGTCGCGTATGCGCGCCGTAGTGCTGAGGCTGGGTCTCGAGCACGACGACGTCGCTGACCAGGCCGGCCCGTCCCAGGCCTCCCTCGAACAGGTCGTGGCTCAGGATGGCGTTCTCGGGAGGGACGTCGCCGACGGTGCGCTCGAACGCCGCGACGTCGTAGATTCCCTTCCCGGCGTAGATCCCTTCGCCGAACAGGTCCATGTACGGTTCGGACACGGCGTGCGCGTACAGGTCGACGTTGCGGCCGTGCGAGAAGAGCCGGGCGAAGCGGGTCCGTTCGGCGCCGTCGGGATGGGCCTCGATCCGTGGCTGCAAGATGGTGAAGCCGTGCCTCAGGCGACCGGCCGCGTCGAACGACGCCCGGTTCAGCGGGTGCGCCAACGTGCCGATCAGGCGGAACGCGCTCCCCGGCGGGAGCACCGTGTCCGAATCGAGGGTGATCACGAAGTCGACCCCGTTGAACGCATCGGGGCCGTCCCCGTGGAAGACGAAGCTGCCGCGCTCGCCGCGGAGGATCAGGCGGTTCAGCTCGGTCAGCTTGCCGCGCTTGCGCTCCCAGCCCATCCAGCGGCCTTCCGACGCGTTCCAGCGCCTCTCTCGGGTCGCCAGCAGGAAGCGACCGTCGGGATGCCGGGCCCGAAGCGCCGCCAGCTCGGCCTCCGCGCGTGCTAGCAGCGCGGCGTCGCCGGGCACCACGCGGTCCTGCGCATCGGGGAGGTCGCCCATGACCGCGAAGACGAGGTGGGGATCGCGGTGCCCGAGGTAGTGCCTCTCGATCCTCGCGAACAGGTCGGCGACGCCCTCCTCGCTAGGGAACAGCGCCGGGATCGTGATCAGGGTGCGGGCGTCCGATGGCACGCCGCTGCTCGGATCCAGCTTCGGCAGGCGCGTGGGCGGGAGCAGGCGCGTCACGACGTTGCGCGTCAGCCCCTCCGCAGCGACCCAGGCGGGAATCGCCACGGTGGCCACGAGGGCCAGGACCCAGGCGCCGGCGCCCCAGCTCAGGGCCACGGCGGTGGCCGCCGCGACCGTCACGGCCGCCGCGACCGCGGTGGCCGACACGTAGAGGGGCGCTGCCCAGCGGCGCGCGGCTCGACCGAGGCGAACGCGAAGGGTGGGCCGCGCGCCGATGCGCGCCTCGAGCTCCCGCACGGCCGGCCCGACCAGGTACGCCCCCACGTGGCCTCGTTCGTCGCGGCCGTCCGGCGTCGCGGCCGCCGTCCGAGCCGCCGCGACGGCTTCCGCGGCGACCTCGCTCTCGCTCAGGTCCGAGCGCCTCGCGAGGACCTCGATGGTCCTGCGGTAGCGGTCGCGCGTCTCTTCGTCCATGCGCGTGTACACGCCCGCCGGGTCCTCCCGGAGGCGACGTTCGATGAGGCTCGCCGACTCGACGAACGCGGTCCAGTCGTGCTTGTCGAGCGCGTGCAGCGACAGGATCGTCGCCGGGACCCGCTCGTCGTGCTCGACCTCCACGCGCGCCGCCTCGGACGCGTCGGGCGCGGCCGCGACGAGCGACTCGAGCGCGACGATCCGAAGGAAGGTCGGCAGCGCCCACAGCTCGCCGAGGGCGAGGGGCGCCATCTCCTGGTATCCGCCCACGAAACGGTGCACCTGGGCGAGGTCCAGCCGGTCCCCGCTCCAGGTCAGGATCGCGCGTGCGAGGGCCTCGACGCGGACCGTGCCGCCCGGCAGGCTGGGCAGGGTCGCGTAGTACGTCTGCGGCATGTCGTCCTCGGCCTGCCGCAGCGACCGGAAGATCAGGTAGTCGTTGTCCAGCAGCCACTGCGTTCTCGACGACACCGCGGTCGCCTCGACCGGAAGCCGGTCGAACACGGCCCTCACCCGCTCGCGCAAGAGTTTCAGCCGCGGCTCTACGCGGCCCGCACGCTCCGGCCGAGACGCCACGGCGTGGTCGGCCGCCAGCGTGCGCCCGACGTCCTCGGGCGGCTCGTCGTTCCGGTCGCTGCCGCTGCCTCCCGCCGTACCGGAGCTCTCGGCCGCATCGTCGCTGGACGCCACCGGCTCCTGCCGGCTCATCCGTGGCCGCGGCGTTCGCGTGCCGCCAGCTCGGCGGCGCTGGGCTGCAGCTCGTCGCGGGGCAGATCCTGGATCACGAGAAGGGGCTTGGTGCCGTAGGCGAGGAGGTTCAGCACCGTGGTGCCGAACGGCCAGCGGTTGCTTCCCGAGGCGCCGTGAGCGCTGACGACGACCAGGTCGGCGCCCCCTTCGTCCGCCAGGTCGTGAAGCCGGGCCACCGTGTCGATATCGACGTCGACGTGCACGTCGACGTCACGGCCGACGTTGGCCAGCTCGTCGCGGACCGTGGCCAGGTACCGCTCGGCGTGGCGCCGTCGCATCGTGAGGAACCGCTCCTCGAGGTCCGCTTCGGCCTCGGGGAGGGGCAGCCGGCTCGTCGTCGGCGCACGCTGCACGATGTGGGCCAGCGTGACCCGTGCCCGGTGCTCGTCGGCGACGTGACTCGCGTTCGGCAGGACGATTTCGGCGCGCCTCGAGCCGTCGAGGGGCAGCAGCAGCCGTTCGTACCTCAGCGGCTCGTCCGTGCTCGGGGGGGCGCCGAAGGCGCGCACGATCAGCACGCTCGTGCGGGCGTGAAGCGCCAGCTTGTGCACGTCCGCGCCGAGATTCCAGCCCATCATCCCGCTCTGGCCGTGACTGCTGAGCGCGATCAGGTCGACCCCTTCGGCCTGCGCGTACTCGACGACGTTGCCCGTCGTCTGCCCCTCGAACATCCGCCACTCCGCCGAGGCGACGTCGGGCCCGAGGCGCTCCAGCACCTCCGCCAGGTAGTGCTCGGCCTCGTTCGCCGCGAGCTGCCAGCGGATGGGGTCGGTCGGCTCCCGCTTCCCCGCCAGGGTGGGCGGCTCGAGAACGTGGGCGAGGGTGACGCGGGCAGCGGCGAGGCGGGCGAACGCGCTCACGTGAGGAAGGACGCACTCTGCGAGCTTCGATCCGTCCAGCGGTACCAGGATGTGCGAGAACACGGCCTCACTCCACTTCGGATCGCCCACGCGAAGCACGGCGTTCCGACGGTAGGCTAGCGCAGTGCCCCCTACCGACCGACCCAGCGATCACACCGCCGAGGCCCGCCCGCTGGGCTCCAGCGGGCTCGTCGTCTCGCGGATCGGGCTGGGCCTGGCCGCGTTGGGCCGTCCGGGCTACATCAACGTGGGCCACGGTGCCGATCTGGGCGAGGACCTGCGCGTCGCCGCGCTGGAGGCGAGGGCGCACGAGGTGCTGGACGAGGCGTGGCGATCGGGCGTGCGGTACCTGGACGCGGCCCGCTCGTACGGCCGGGCCGAGTCGTTCCTGGCGTCGTGGCTCGAGACCCGGGGGATCTCGCCCACGGACGTCACGGTCGGCTCGAAGTGGGGCTACACCTACACCGCGGAGTGGCGGGTCGACGCGGAGCGGCACGAGGTCAAGGACCTCTCGCTGGACACGTTCCGTCGGCAGCGGGCCGAGACCGACGAGCGGCTGGGCGACCAGCTGGACCTGTACCAGGCGCATTCGGTGACGATCCGGAGCGGCATGCTCGACGACGGTCGGCTGCTGAGCGAGCTGGCGAGGTCGAAGCAGCACGGCGTTCGAGTGGGCCTGTCGACCAGCGGACCGGACCAGGCGCGCACGATTCGCAGGGCGATCGGCGTCCGGGTCGACGGGGTGCGGCTGTTCGACAGCGTGCAGGCGACCTGGAACGTGCTGGAGCGTTCGGCCGGGCCGGCGCTCGAGGAGGCGCACGCGGCCGGCGTGGGGGTGATCGTCAAGGAGGCGCTCGCGAACGGTCGGCTCGTGAGGCGGGCCGGCGGGGACGACGCCGACCTGGCCGTGACGCTGCGGCCCGAGGCCGAGCGTCTCGGCACCACCGTCGACGCCTTGGCGTTGGCCGCCGTCCTGGCACGCCCGTGGGCGGACGTGGTCCTCAGCGGCGCGGCGACGGTCGAGCAGGCACGCTCGAACCTTCGTGCGTCGCAGGTCGCTTGGGACGAGCGGGCCGACGAGGCCGTGGACGCCCTGGTCGAGACGCCCGACGCGTACTGGTCGCGGCGGGCAGCGTTGCGGTGGACCTGACGCGAGGGACCGGCGACCCCCGGGCTCGAGGGTCGCCGCCTGGGCAGCGTCCCGGGACTCGCGTCCAGGGCCTACCGCGACCTGCGTCCCGTCGTTACTTGACGGCGTCCTTGAGCGTCTTTCCGGCCTTGAAGCCGGGCGCCTTGCTGGCTTCGATCTGCATCTTCTCGCCCGTGGCCGGGTTGACGCCCTGGCGGGCGGAGCGCTCACGCACGTCGAAGGTGCCGAAGCCGGTCACGGTCACGCTGCCGCCGCTTGCGAGCGTGTCGCGGATCCCGTCGAAGACGGAGTTGACGGCTGCGCCGGCGTCCTTCTTGGAAAGGCCGGTCTCGTTGGCGACATGGTCGATCAGGTCAGACTTGGTCATGGTGAATGGAACCTCCACCGTCACTGATATCACGTTGTCGGCCGGTCGGGGCCCAGGCGCGCCGTGTCGCGACC
>CAZHCI010000009.1:23271-26492 GCA_964530905.1 uncultured bacterium | reverse complement strand
GGCGGCGTCGAGTGAGCGCCAAGCGATGAACGGCCGCGACCCCCTGAGCCAGCGCCTCGACGCGCTGGCCAAGCGGATCGAGGAGATCGGCGCGTGGCGCGACCACGACGTCCGGCCCGTAGGCGGCGTGCACGTGCGGGTCGACGGCCGGGCGCGCCCGATCGCGCCCGGCCGGCCGTGGCCGGTCCGGGAGCTGCCCACGGTGTTCGAGGTCGAGGCCGAGGCCCCCGCCGCCTGGCGCGGAAAGGCGCTGGAGCTTCACGTCGACGTGGGGGGAGAGGCGCTGGTGCTGGTGGACGGCGCAGCGCGGTTCGGGTCGAACCCGTTCCATCGACGCCTGCGGCTCCGCGACGCGGACGACGACGCTCGACGCTGGTCGCTGCGAATCGAGGCGGTTCCCTACGCGCAGTTCGGCCGGCGCCTGGACGCCCCGAGGCTCCAGCGGCTGGATTGGGCGCTGCCCGACGACGAGGCGCGCGCGTTCCACGACGACCTGCTGGCCGTCCACGACGCGGCGGGCGCGCTGGCACGGCACGGACGGAGGGCGCTGGCGCAGCGCCTGGCCGACCTGCTGCGCGCGACGCTGGCGGGGCTCCGCGTTCCGCGTACGCCGACCGACGCCTACCTGGCGCGGGTCGGGCCGAGCTTCGCGACGGACGCGACCGGCTCGGAAGGGGGACTCTCGGCGCTGTGGGAGGGGTGGCGCTTCGACGCGGCTCCGCTGCCGCTGGACGACGCGTCGCGCCGTGCCTGGCGCGACGCGCGCGGCCGCCTGGCGGAGGGGCTCGCCGAGCTCCGTGAGGCGTCGCCCGGCGAGGGCGCGTTCGTCGCCGTCGGGCACGCGCATCTGGACCTGGCGTGGCTGTGGCCGCTGAGCGAGACGCGGCGCAAGGCGCGCCGCACCTTCGCGACCGTGCTGGACGCGATGGACCGCGATCCGGACGTTCGCTTCGCGCAGTCGATGGCGCAGATCTACGCCGACCTCGAGCGCGACGATCCGGAGCTGTTCGAGCGCATCCGCGCCCGCGTCGCCGAGGGTCGCTGGGAGGTCGTGGGCGGCATGTGGGTCGAGCCGGACGGCAACCTGCCCAGCGGCGAGGCGTGGGCGCGGCAGCTGCTGCTGGGGCAGCGCTGGCTCGCCTCGCGGTTCGGCAGGACCTCGACCGTCGGCTGGCTGCCCGACACGTTCGGCTACGCCGCCAACCTGCCGCAGCTGCTCAGGCAGGCCGGCATCACCGGCTTCTTCACCACGAAGCTCGAGTGGAACGACCGCGACCGCTTCCCGCACGACCTCTACCGCTGGGAGGGGATCGACGGCAGCCGCGTGCTGGCGCACCAGCTGCGCAACCCCTCGGGCGGCTACAACGGCCTGGTCGAGGCCGAGGCGCTGCTGTCCAGCTGGGAGAACTACGACGGCAAGCGCTGGCACGACGCCTCGCTGTACGTGTTCGGTCACGGCGACGGCGGCGGCGGGCCGGACGACGCCATGCGCGCTCGCCTGCCGCGCTTCGCGGCGTTCCCCGGCCTTCCCCGGGTCCGGCAGGGACGCGTCGACGCGTTCTTCGGGCGGGCCGATCGCGACGGCCTTCCCGTCTGGCGCGGCGAGCAGTACCTGGAGCTTCACCGCGGCACGTACACCACCCAGTCGCGGCTGAAGCGGCTGAACCGTCGTCTGGAGCACGTCCTGGTCGAGGCCGAGGCCGCCGCCACGCTGGACGGCGCGGGCGGCGACGGCGACGAGGACGGGCGCGTCGGGGCGTTGCGCGACCTGTGGACCGTGCTGCTGCGCAACCAGTTCCACGACGTGCTGCCCGGCTCGTCCGTCCGGACCGTCAACGACCAGGCCGAAGCCGAGCTGAGCGAGGCGCTGGACCGGGCGTCGCGACTGCGGCAGGGGGCGCTGGAGCGGCTCTCGGCGCGCATCGTGGCCGCGCCCGCGGGTCGCGGCCGGCTGGTGGCGTGGAACCTCGCGCTCGAGGACCGGCCGCTTCGGGCCGTGCTGCCGCGTCCGCACGACGGTCCGTTCACGCTGCTCGCTCCCGGAGACCGCCCCGTCGCCTGGCAGCCGGTCGAGGGCGGCGTGGTCGTCGACGACCCGGACCACCTGGTGCCCGGCCTGGGGCACCTGGCGTTGGACGTGGTCGTCGCGGCCGGCGACGACGGTGGCCGCGGCGATCCCGACGCGCCCCCGAGCGGCACCCTCGTCGCGACCGCAGGCCGCCTCGCGAACGACGTCCTGGACGTCCGCGTCGCGTCCGACGGCACGCTCGGCAGCCTGGTCGACCGCCGCAGCGGCGAGGAGACGCTGGCCGCGCCGGCCAACCGCATCACCGCGCACGCCGACCTGCCACGCTTCTTCGAGGCGTGGGAGCTCGACCCGGACGACGCGGAGGCCGCCGTCGACCTGACCGTCGACGGCCCGCCGGAGCTGATCGAGGACGGTCCGCTGCGGGCCGCGATCCGCGTGCGCCGCAGCGTCGAGGGCGCCAGCGTGGAGCAGGAGCTCAGGCTGACGCGGCACGGCGACCGGCTGGACATCGTCACCCGCATCGACGTGCACGGCCGCCGTACGCAGCTGCGCGCACTGATGCCGCTGGCGGTGCGCAGCGACCAGGCGACGTTCGAGACCGCCTTCGGCGCGGTGACGCGGCCGACGCACCGCAACACCTCCTGGGACGCCGCCCGGTTCGAGGTTCCCGGCCACCGCTGGGTTGACCTGAGCGACGGCGCGCGCGGCGTGTCGCTGCTGAACGACGGCCGCTACGGCCACGGCGCCCACGGCGGGACGCTGAGCCTGACGCTGGTCCGCTCGCCCATCTTTCCCGACCCCTGGGCGGACGAGGGCCAGCACGACCTCGTCTACGCGCTCCGGCCGCACGACGGCGATTGGCGACACGGCACCGTCGCCGCTGCACACGACCTGAACGCGCCGCTGCTGGGCGTGGTGGCGGGGCCGGCCGACGGCGACGACGCGGAGTCCGGTGCGCACGCGCGTCTGCCCGCCAGGCACGCCCACCTCACGGTGCGAGGCACCGGCATGCGCCTGGCCGCCCTCAAGCCGGCGGACGAGGGGACCGGCGCCGTCCTGCGGCTGTACGACGCGCACGGTGCGGGCGGGCGCGCCCGGATCGAGGCGCTGCCCGACGGCTGGTCGCTGGCGGGGCGCGTCGACCTGCTGGAGCGTCCGGTCGGGGAAGACGACCGTGCCGACGAGCGTGCCG
>CAZHCI010000009.1:19913-23171 GCA_964530905.1 uncultured bacterium | reverse complement strand
GAGCCGCGACCGAGCCGCGAGCCGGCCCGAGGTCGGACGTCCCTTGCCGCGACCGGGGCTCGGCGTGTCACGCTCGCTGCGGCGTAGGAGGCCCGCGTAGATGCGCACGATGCTCAGCGAGCGGAACTGGCCGGCGGTGGCGGGCCTGATCTCGTTCATCGCGATGATGAGCGTCGGCTACTACTACAACGTCACGTTCGTGCAGCTGGGCCTGAAGGATCTGGGCGAGCGGGTGCTGGGCTTGGGCGCCGAGCGCGTCGTCCTCGCGATGACGGTGCTCGCGGTCGTCACCGCGATCGTCGCCGTCGCGTTCGGGCTCCGGATGGCGCGCGCCCCGTGGGGAACGCGGCTGCTCGCGAAGCTCCGCATCGCGTTCGCGGTCGTCGCGGTCCAGACGGTGCTCAGCTGGCTCGCGCCCCACCTGGCCAGCGAGGCCGCGTTCCTGGTCTGGATCGTCGCGACGGCCGTGACGCTGGGCGTCGGGGTCCCGGTGACGTTCGGCATGACGGTGGACCTGGTGCCGGTGCGGGACCGCGGCTGGGTCGCCGCGTCCATCACGGGGCTCGCCTACCTGGCGGCCAACCTGCTGCCCGAGGCGTGGACCATCGACGCGTTCGCGCGCCAGATGGCGTGGGCGATGCCGGCGGGAGCGATCGGTCTCGGGTTCCTGGCGTTCGTTCGTCCGGGCTGGCTGGCCCCGCTGGCGGAGCAGCACCGCGACCCCGCGTTCGGACGCGGCCGCTTCGTCCGCTACGACGCGACCGGCAGGCCGCGGCGCGACCGCCTGTTCGTGCTGCTGGTGGTGCTGATGTTCGCGATCTTCTTCATCGACAGCCTCGGCTTCCTGCGAGTGGTGGATACGCCCGTGCTGGTCACGGGGGCGTGGCGCTCGGTCGAGTCGGCGCCCCGCGTCGCGCTGGGCGTGACGCACCTGGTCGCCGCCTGGATCGGCGGCGTGCTGTACGGCGCGTTCCCGGCCCGCCACCTGTTCTTCTGGACGTTCGGGATCTTCGCGCTGGTGCACTTCTCGTACGGCCTCGCCGACCGGCTCCCCGGCGACGGCTCGGCGGCGCTGGGCGTTCCGCTGCTCTACGCCGTCGCGGTGAGTCTGTACACGGTCGTGAACTTCGCGGTGTGGGCGGACCTGTCCACGCCGCGCACGATGCCGGTGAACGCCGCGATCGGCGTGGCGCTGTCGGGCTGGACGGCGACGTTCGCGAGCACCGCGATCGCGATCCGGCTGCAGGCGGTCGGCGTGTCGTGGGCCGAGCATCTGCGCCTGGTGGACGCGCTGGCGCTGGCGTTCTTCGCCGCGATGCTGGCGCTCCTCGTGCTCGACGGCGGCCGGCGAGAGGTTCCGCGATGACGCGGGCCGTGGCGATCGTGGCCGCCGCGCTGGCGCTGGCCGGCGTCGCAGGCGCGCAAGGGCAAGGCCTGCACCGCGGGGCGCTGCTCCTCTCGGGCGACCACCGGCTGGCTCCGAGCCAGGGCCACGTGCTGGTGATGGGCGGCACGGGCGCGGCGGACGCGGACGCCCGCATCGACGGCGTCGTGGTGATGCTGGACGGCGCGCTGACGATCGACGGCGACGTGACCGGCGACGTCTTCCTGATGGGCGGCACGCTGGTGCTGGGCGACCGCGCTCGGGTCGGGGGACGCGTCGTCGTCGCCGGCGGAGAGCTTCGCGCCTCTCCCGCTTCGACGGTCGCCGGCGGCGTGACGCGCGACCTGGAGCTCGCCGCCGAAGCGATCCGGCCGACGCCCACGCCTGCTCAGCGGGCCGGTCGGTTCCTGATTCAGACGCTGCTTCTCGCCCTCGCCGCGTTCCTGGCCGCCGCGCTCGTTCCCCGCGCGACGGACCGCACGGCCGAGGCGATCGCGCACCATCCCGTCGTGACGGTCGCGATGGGGGCCCTGGCCGGCCTGATCGGGGTGGTGCTGCTGGTGGCGATGGCGTTCACCGTGGTGCTGATCCCCGCGACGGTGATCGGCTTGGTCCTGGTCGGCGTGGCGATCGTGTTCGGGTGGCTCGGGTTCGGGCGTCTGGTCGGGCGCGCGCTGCGTCGCGTCGGCGTCGGTCCGCGCGGCGGCCGGGCGGAAGCGGTCGTCGGCGCCGTCGTGTTCGTCGTCGCGCTGCACGGCGTCGCGGCGGTCCCCTGGATCGGAGCGCCGGCGTCGCTGCTCGCGTCCGTCATGGCGCTGGGCGCGGTCGTCCTGACCGGCTTCGGCAGCAGGCGGTTCGTCCCCGACCAGGGCACGCCGGGGGGCACGCCGGGGGGTACGCCGGGGACGTAAGCCTCTGGCGGAGGCCGCGGCGATCGGGAAGCATGGACCCCGAGGAGGCGACATGCGGCGAGAGCCCAGCAAGACCCCGCCCGCGCAGGTCGGCATGATGTTCGGTCTATGGATCGGAGCGGGTGTCGGGACCGTTCTTTTCGCCATCACGATGAACCCGCTCTGGTTCGTGCTGGCGGGCGCGGGCCTGGCCTTGGGCCTCGGGATCGGGGCGGCCGGCGAGCGGTGGCGCCAGCAGCGATGAGCGCGGCTGCGCGCAGGCGGTAGCGGGCGGGCGCGGGTCGCGCTGCTGGGAACGGCTGGCCGGAGCGTCCGGAGCCGGCGCTGGAGCCCGTCGTGTGTGGTTTTTCCGGACGGAGCATCACCGCCTCGCTACCCTACGAAGCCAGGTCGACCGGCCGGGAAGGGGACCCCGCATGCCCGATGCAGCCTCGGGCCCGTCGCTTCGTTCGAACGCGCGTCGCGCAGGAGCCCCGGCTCGTACGTGGCCCGGCACGGCGCCGTGAGCGGCCGCGACCGCGCGGGCGGCGCGGACACCGTGCACCGCGACCGGGATCGCCGCCTCGCGAGGATGGACGCGTTCCGTCGCGACATGCTGGAGCTCATCCGCGCGGTGCTGGCCACGATGGATCCCGAGGCGTTCCACCGGCACCTGTTGGAACGAGCCGTCGACGTCGTCCCGGGCGCCCAGGCCGGCGCCATGATGCTCCGGGACGAGGCCGACGACGCGTACCGCTTCGTCGCCACGGTCGGGTACGACCTCGACGGTCTGCGCGACGTACGGATGCCACCCGAGACCGCTGGCTTCGCGCATCCCGAGGGGGACCCCACGCCACGCATCCTCCGCTGGCCCAGGCCGGCTCCGCCCGAGCTGGGCGCGGAGGCCGCGGCCGCCCTGACGAAGTACGGGCGCGAAGGCGAGATCGCGTCCGTGCTGATCGTGCCGATCCTCCGGGGAGACCG
>CAZHCI010000009.1:14992-19813 GCA_964530905.1 uncultured bacterium | reverse complement strand
CTCGACAACCTGAAGCCGATCAACGATTCGTTCGGACACCTCGCTGGCGACGAGGCTCTCAAGACGGTGGCCCAGCGGCTCTCCGAGCTGGGCGCCGAAGGGCACGAGGTGTCGCGTTTGGGTGGCGACGAGTTCACCGTCGTCGTGGACGGATCGGCGGGCGAGGCTCATCAGGTGGCGCAGCGGATGCTCGCGGCCGTCCAACGGCCGATGGCGGCCGAGGGGCACACGGTGTACCTGGGAGCCAGCATCGGCATCGGTCTGTATCCGGAGCACGGCACGTCGGCGACGGACCTGATGCGTCGCGCGGACGTCGCGATGTACCAAGCCAAGACGCGGCTGGGCAGGAACGCGGTCGTGACGTTCGAGCCCACGATGGAGGCCGCGCCGCTGGAGCGTCTCCTGCTCGAGGAGGCGCTGCGGACGGCGCTGGACGAGCAGCAGTTCGTCGTGCACTTCCAGCCGCGCGTCTCCGCGTCGACCGGTCGGATCCGGAGCCTCGAGGCGCTGGTTCGCTGGCGGCATCCCGAGCGTGGCCTGGTCCCGCCCGGCGTGTTCATCCCCCTGGCCGAGCGCACCCGCCTGATCCATCCGCTGGGAAGGTACATCCTCGAGACGGCGGCACGCGAGGCTCGTCGCTGGCGCGGGCTCGGCTTCGGCGACCTCCGGATCGCCGTGAACCTGGCCGCGAAGCAGCTGGACCGTGACGGCTTCCTGGACGAGATCGACGAGGTGCTGAGCGAGGTGGGCCTTCCCGCCCAGGCGGTCGAGTTCGAGGTGACCGAGAGAGTCGCGATGACGGACGTGACCACGAACGCCGAGCGCCTCGCGGCGCTGAAGGACCTGGGGGCGACGGTCGCGCTGGACGACTTCGGCATGGGCCACAGCAGCCTCGCGTATCTTCGCGACCTTCCGGTCGACGTGATCAAGATCGACCGTACGTTCCTCAGCGACCTGAAGGACGACGATCCCAACCGCGCGATCGTGGGCGCGATCACGCTGTTGGGGCAGTCGCTGGGGCGCACGGTCGTGGCCGAGGGCGTCGAGACCCGTGCGCAGTGGGACGCGGTGCGGGCCATCGGCGTGGACGAGGCGCAAGGCTTCCTGCTCGCGAGGCCCATGCCGCGCGAGGGGATCGACCGCCTGTTGGAGCGTGGAGACGTGCTTCTGCCGTAGCGCTGCTAAGGCTATAACGAGGCATGACCCGTTGGTTCCGGCTCGTTCCGATCGTGCTGCTCGTCCTGCTGGCCTCCTGCGTCCCCGGCGCGTCCGTGGTGCAGGCCCCCACCGTCGCCGTCGGAGCGGACGGTGCCCGCTTGGTGCGGCTGGAGCCTCCCGGCGTCGGGCGCGGCTCGGCGCTGATCCGGGTGGACCTCGAGATCGGCAATCCGAACCCGGTGGGGCTCACGCTGGCCGGGCTGGACGGCGAGCTGTTCCTGAGCGGGCGGTCGGTCGCGACCAGCCGCTTCCCGGCCGGACTGACGATTCCCGCCCGCGGCGACGCGCCGCTGACGGTCGAGGTCGAGGTGCCGCTGGACGGCGCGGCCGGCGTGGCGGACGCCATGGCCCGGCTGGTGCGGGGCGAGGGCGTGCCGTACCGGCTGGAGCTCGCGCTGACCGTCGAGGCGTTCGGGGTCACGCAGCGCTTCCCCGCCCGGCCGGTCGCGAGCGGCGAGGTGCGTTTCCCGGGCGAGCTGCGCGCGCCGACCGTGCGCTTCGACGGCTCGGCCAGCCGGGTCCGCGTCGACGGCCTGACCGCGCGGATCGAGGTCGGTCTGCGGATCGACAACCCCGGCCCGATCGGGTTCGTCGCGACCAGCCCCGAGCTCGAGCTGCGCCTGGACGGCCGCAGCGTCGGCCGGGCGTTCCTGCCGCGCACGGCGGTTCCCGCCGCCAGCGAGGTGCCGGCGTTCGTGTCGGTCGAGGTCGGCGTCGCGCAGATCGGCGCGGCGCTGCTGTCGCGACTCCAGACCGAGGGCAGCGGCCTCGAGATCGCCGTGCGCGGCGTCGCCCGCTTCGAGGTTCCGGGCGTGACCCGCATCGAGTCGGGACTCGCGGGCTTGGGCGGCCCGCTTCGCTGAGGAGCCGCATTCGCCTCGGGGGGCGAGCATCGCCGACCGTCGTCGGTCTCCTGTGCGCACCTGTCCGACGCGCTGTCGGAGAGAGGCCGACCCGGCGCGCTGGACCGCCGCGTAGCCTCGCGACGGCGCCGGGCCGAAGGACGGCGCCGTGGAGGCCGCGATGGACGGGCCCGGAGTCGAGGCGGGCGTATGAGCTGGATCGCGTGGACGGTCGTGATCGTCGGCGTGCCCGTGCTGCTGGTGCTTCTCGCGTTGTCCTCGCCGCTGCGGCTCCGGGGCCGCGTGGACGAGCGTGGTCCGGCGGGCGGCGTCGGCTGGCTCGGGGTCGACGTCGATCTCGACGTGGACCCGGGCGGCGGTGGGCGAACGATCGACGTGCGGCTGCTGAGCGTGCGCCTGGTGCGCCGGCCGATGCCGGGCGAAAGCGCGGGCGAGAGCGGGGACGAAGCGAAGGGCCGACCACGCCGCGACCGTCCGCGCCTGTCGCTCGCGTCGTGGCGCGTCCTGATCCGTACCGGTCTGCGCGAGGCCCGTCGGATCGTTCGGGCCGTCCGGGTCGAGCGGCTGAGGCTCGACGCCGTGGTCGCGAGCGAGGATCCGGCGCTGACCGGGGAGCTGTTCGGCTACGGCTCGGCGCTCGTGTCGGCCGCGAGGGGGCGCTGGCCGGGGGCCGAGCTTCGCTTGGACTTCGACTTCGAGGGCGACCGGCCGCGAGGCCGTGCCGAGCTCGCGATCCGCGTCCGGCCGATCCGCCTGGTCGGCAGCGCAGCGAGGGTCGCATGGGTGTTCAGGAGGGAACGACGGCGCAGCGCGCGGGCCGCGTGACGGCTCGGCGGCGCCGAAAGGAGGACGGCATGTTGGCGAAGGAGCTGCTCGACGGTCTGATGGAGGAGTTTCGCAAGGTCGCTCGCACCGAGACGATCGTGGGCGAGCCGATGCAGATCGGCGACGCCACGATCGTGCCGGTGATCCGCCTGGCGGTCGGGGTCGGGGCGGGAAGCGGCGAAGGCGAGGGAACGGACCCCAAGCAGGACGTCCCGGGCAAGGGCCGCGGCGGCGGGGGTGGCGGCGGCGTGCGCGTCGAGCCGGCCGCGTTCATCGTGATGCGCGGAGGCGAGATCGAGATCATGGCGGCGCCCGGCCGCGGCGGCCGCCTGGCCGAGGCGTTCGAGCATCTGCCCGACCTGGTCGACAAGCTCGCCTCCCGCAAGGGCGGGAAGCGCGGCGACGCCGACGCCGGTGAGCGGCGCGAGCGGGGCGACGAGGAAGGCCAGCGGTAACGCGGCCGGCGTCGCGTACGCCGAGTCCCGCTCTCGACGCGCGATCCGCGCGCCGCACCGGTGGCGCTCACGCTTCGCGCCGCACGACCTGGAACGTCCCGTAGAGCTCCTCGTGGCGCTCGAAGCCGTGTCGGCGGTAGACGCCGTCGGTGCCGGCGGCCCTGGTGCTCCGGGAGCACCGCGACGTCCTGGACGTAGAGGTAGATGGCGCCGTCGCCGACCAGTCGGCCCATGCCGACGGCGGCTCCGTGGTGCTCCGCGACGACGGCGTGAACGCTTCGCGCCAGCGCGGCGGGGGCGGCGCCGAAGTTCATCACGTCCTGCCAGCCGACCGCGCTGCAGATCGTGCGGTACTCGTGGATCGTCGGCAGGCGTGCCGCCAGTCGGTACGCGTCCGTGGGCTCGCTCATCTCGTCACGGTAGGACGGGACGCGCGTCGCCGCAGCGGACGCGCGTCCCTCGGCCCCTCTCGGGCGCGCGCGTGGTACGAACGAGCCGTCCGGAGGTGGACGACGTGACGATTCCGATTCTCGATCAGCTCGCGCCCGGATCGACCGGGCAGGGCTCGCTGACCCCCGATCTGGGCCTTTCCGTCGAGGTCCCCTGCCTCGCGGTGCGAGGCGCGCGTCCCGGACCGACCCTGCTGGTCACGGCCGGGATCCACGGCGCCGAGTACGCCTCGATCGAGGCGGCCTACCGCGTGGCCCGCACCGACGCGGGCGCCCTGGCCGGCTCGCTGGTGGTGCTGCCGGTCGCCTGTCCTCCCAGCTTCTTCGCGCGCACGATCTACGTGAACCCGGTCGACGGCGCCAACCCGAACCGCGTGTTCCCCGGCCGTCCGGACGGCACCTTCGCGGAGCGGCTGGCGCACTGGCTGACGACGACGTTCATCCACCCCGCCGACGCGTACCTGGACCTGCACGGCGGCGACATGATCGAGTCGCTGGCGCCGTTCTCGATCCACGACGTCGGCGACGAGGCGTCGCGCGAGCTCGCCGACGCGTTCGGGCTGCCGCTGCGGGTGGCGGACGACCTGCCGGGCACCACGATCACCAGCGCCAGCCGAGACGGCGTGCCTTCCGTGATCGCGGAGGCGGGCGGCCAAGGCCTGTGGCCGGAGGACGCCGTGCGGCCGTTGGTGGAGGGGGTCCAGCGCTCGATGCAGCACCTCGGGATGCTGGCCGGCCAGCCCGCGCCCAGACCCGTGCGTCAGCTGACGACGTTCGCCTGGATCCGATCGGAGCACGCGGGCCTGTGGAGGCCCGCCGTCGCGGGTGGGGACGAGGTCGCCGCCGGCCAGGAGATGGGGGTGGTGTCGGACCTGCTGGACGTGCCGGTGCGGCGGGTCGTCTCGCCGATCGACGGCGTCGTGCTGTTCGCCGTCAGCAGCCTGGCGATGAACGTCGGCGATCCGCTGGTCGGGATCGGTGCGGACTGACGACGCGTCCGCGCTGCGCCCC
>CAZHCI010000009.1:2064-14892 GCA_964530905.1 uncultured bacterium | reverse complement strand
TCGCGCCGATCGCGAGCGAAGCGGTACCGCTACGGCGCGCCCTCGGTGCAGTCCGCGATCAGGCTCGTGTCGTGCCCTCCGGCGGTGGCGACCTCGGGGAACTCGGGCTCCAGCGTGGCGTGATGGATGCCGAACTCGTCGCGCAGCCGGCGGTGGGCCTCTCGCATCAGCTCGTCGAGGCGGGGCGCGGCGTCGCGCTCGACGATCAGGTGCGCCTCGAGCGCGCAGCGGTCCTCGTCCAGCAGCCAGGCGTGCAGGTGGTGCGCGTCCTGCACGCCGCTCACCTCCGCGAGTCGAGCGGCGACGCGCTCCAGGTCCAGGTCGCGCGGCGCGCTTTCCATCAGCAGCCGCACCGTCCCCGGCAGCATGGAGCCGACCTGCCAGGCGACGTACCCGACGATGGCGAGGGACAGCGCGGGGTCGACCCAGCTCCAGTCCAGCAGCAGGATCGCGGCGCCGCCCGCCATCACCGCCAGGCTGGCGAGGGCGTCCGCGAGGTTGTGCACGAACGCGACGCGTACGTCGGTGCCGCCCTTGCGCATGCCGGCCAGCAGCGCCACGGTCGCGACGTCGACGATCAGCGCGACGCCCGCGACGATGATCATCGTCCAGCCGCCGACGTCGCGCGGATCGAAGAAGCGGAGGATCGACTCGTACGCCAGGACCAGCGCGACGACGCCCAGCGCGACGAGGTTGATCAGCGCGCCGATCGTGCGGGCGCGGCGGTACCCGAAGGTCCGCATGCGGTCGGCGCGACGGCGACCGATCCTGCGCGCCACGACCACGATCACCAGCGCCATCGCGTCGTTCAGGTTGTGGAGCGCGTCGGCGATCAGCGCGACCGAGCCGGCCACGGCGCCCCCGACGATCTGGGCCACGGTGAGCCCCAGGTTGAGCACGACCGTGAAGACGATCCTTCGGTCGCTGGCCTGCTCGGCGCCGTGATCGTGGGCGTGCGGCATGCGGCGAACCTCCGTTTGCGTCGGCGTCAGGCGTCAGGCGTCTGGGCCGTCCGGCTCGTGCGGACGGTCGCCCGGTCCGGGCGGCGCGCCGACCGGCTCGGGGGTGGTGGCCTCCTCCACGTCGTACTTCCCTTGGAGCGCGTCGACCTCGGTCCGGTCCCACAGCGGCACGCCGTCGAAGTAGGCGGCCCGCCCCAGGACGTGCGCTGCGACCGGGGCGGTCAGCAGCAGGAACAGGAACACCAGCACCGCCTTCGTCGCCACGGCCGTGGTTCCGAACACGAACAGGGCGGCGGCCAGGACCAGCCCGGCGCCCAACGTTCCTGCCTTGGTCGCGGCGTGCATGCGCATGAACAGGTCCGGCAGCCGGATCGCGCCGAGAGCCGAGACCAGCACGAAGAACGCTCCGAGAAGCATCAGCGCGGCGGCGATCAGGTCACTCATCGTCGTCCCTCTCCCGTCCCTCGATGAAGCGCGCGAACGCCAGCGTGCCCAGGAACGCGACCAGCGCCAGCGCGATGGCGGCGTCGATCAGGACGGCCTCGCCGCTGACGATCGCGGTCAGCACGATCACCGACACCGCCATCAGGCCGATCATGTCCAGGCCCATCACGCGGTCGGGCAGGCTGGGGCCTCGCAGGACACGGACGAAGGCGAGAACGATCGAGATCATCACCAGCGTCAGCGAGATGGCCGCGGCGACGGTCAGGACGGTGGCGGGCCCTTCGATGAGCGTCATCGGAACGCCTCCCGGATCCGTCGCTCGAACGTGCGTTTGATGTCGGCCGCCAGCGCGTCGGGGTCGCCGCCGTACATGGCGTGGACGTAGATGCAGCTCTTGTCCTCGGCCACGTCGATCGACAGGGTGCCGGGCGTGAGCGAGATCAGGTTGGCGAGCAGCGTGATCTCGGCGTCGCTGCGAAGGTCCAGCGGCACGGCGATGACGGCCGGCTTCATGCGCAGCTCGGGACGGATCACGTCCAGGGCGACGCGGAAGCTGGACACGACGAGCTCCTTCATGAACGTGAGCAGGAGGCCGACGATGCGGACGAGTCGGATCGCGTAGCGGGGATCGCCGACCGCGCCGCCGACGAAGTGCAGCACGACGATGCCGACGACGAAGCCGAAGGCGAGGTTCAGCTCGGACAGCGAGCCGGTGGCCAGCGCCCACACGAACGCGAGGATCAGGTTCAGCGCGAACAGGCTCACGGTCGTCCCTCCAGGTAGCGGAGTGCGGACGCGTCGCCCAGCACGGCCCGCACGTACCCTGCAGGGTCCAGGAGCTCGTGGCCGGACGCTTGCGCCAGCGCCAGGAACGGACCGCTCCAGACGCCCATCACGACGGTCAGCGCCGCGAGCGCGGCGACCGGCGCGATCATCAGGCGCGACGGCATGGGTCCCACGCTGCGACCCTCCGGAACCGGCGACCAGAACGCCGCCTGCCAGATCTTCGTCATCGAGTAGAGCGTGAGGAGGCCGACGACGAGCGCGACGGCGATGATCGGCCACGAGCGGACCTCGACCGCGGCCATCACGACGACCAGCTTGGCCCAGAACCCCGACAGCGGTGGGAACCCCGCCAGGCTGAAGGCGGGCACCAGGAACAGGATCGCCAGGAGCGGATGGGCGCGGTAGAGGCCACCGAGCTCGGCCAGCCGGAAGCTGCCGCCGACTTTGCGCGTCAGGCCCGCGACGAAGAACAGATTGGCCTTCGCGACGATGTTGTGCACCAGGTAGAACACCGCGCCCGCCAGCGCCAGCGGCGTGTACAGCGCCAGGCCCATGATCATGTAGCCGATCTGGCTGACGATGTGGAACGACAGGAGCTTGCGGAACTCGTTCTGGGCCGCGGCGCCTAGAACGCCGGTCAGCATCGTGAAGCCCGCGAGCCAGAGCAGGATCTGGTGCGTCCAACCGACGTCGTGGGTGAACAGGAGCGTGAACACGCGGATCAGGGCGTACACGCCGACCTTCGTCAGCATGCCGGCGAAGATCGCCGAGACCGCCACGGGCGGCGTGTGGTACGACGCCGGCAGCCAGAAGAACAGCGGAAAGATCGCGGCCTTGATGCCGAACGCGGTCAGGAACAGCATCGCCAGTACCGTCACGAGCCCCTGCGGAGCGCTCTGCAGCTCGATCGCGAGGTCGGCCATGTTCAGCGTTCCCGTCAGGCCGTACGTGAGGCCGATCGAGGCGAGGAACAGCATCGACGACACCAGGTTCACCGCGACGTACTTCAGGCCGCCCTCGAGCTGCGCCCGACGGTTGCCCAGCGTCAGCAGCACGAAGCTCGAGATCAGCATCACCTCGAACCAGACGTACATGTTGAACAGGTCGCCGGTCAGGAACGCGCCGTTGATGCCGGCGACGAGGACCTGGAACAGCGGGTGGTAGCCCAGCGCCTCGCGCGCGGGATCGATGTCCGCCAGGGCGTACACCGCCGTGGCGGCGGCCATGACCGCGCTGATGGCGACCATGATCGCGGAGAGGTGATCTGCGACGAAGGTCACGCCGAACGGCGCCGGCCAACCGCCGGCCTGCATCACTTGGATGCCGTTCGCCGACACCTGCAGCAACAGCGCCACGGAGAGCACCAGCACCACGAAGGCGGCGACGGTCGACACGACGCGCTGCAGCCGCCGTTGGCCCATGACCAGGAACGATGCGGCGGCCGCGATCAGCGGCACGATCACCGGAGCGACGAGGAGCCAGCTCACGTCGCCGCCCCGTTCTCGTCGTCCGCCCGGTCGTTCGTGGCGTCGGCGGGACCGCTGCGCGTCGCCGACGTGGCGCCTCTGGCCCTGGGCGTGGGGCGGGCGGCCCCGATCGGCACGGGACGCGGATCACCGAGCCGCGCGATCGTCTCGTCGGACTTGACGGTGCCCAGGCGCTCGTAGGTTCGCAGCAGCAGCACCAGCGCGAACACGATCAGGCCGAACCCGATCACGATCGCTGTGAGGATCAACGCTTGGGGCAGCGCGTTCGCTGCACCTTCGGGCGGCACGGTCGAGCCCTCGCGGATCAGCGGCGAGACGCCCCGCGTGAGCCGTCCCGACACGAACAGCGTCACGTTCACCGCGCCGGACAGCAGGATCAGGCCGAACACGAAGCGAAGCAGGTTGCGCTGC
The DNA here is from genome assembly GCA_964530905.1 of uncultured bacterium. Lineage (GTDB taxonomy): Bacteria > Deinococcota > Deinococci > Deinococcales > Trueperaceae > SLSQ01. The sequence continues at coordinate 10,802 of CAZHCI010000009.1, read as the reverse complement.
ATCACCAGGTAGAGCCCGGAGCCGAAGACGACGCCGACCGTGATCGCGACCGGGACCTCCATCAGTGCTCCTCCAGGGCGAACAGCATCGTGAGGACCGTGCCGATCACGACCAGGTACACGCCGACGTCGAACACCAGCGGCGTGCTGAGCTTGAGCTCGAATCGACCGAGGTCGCTGATCCACCACAGGCCGGTCAACACCTCGCGACCGACCAGCGCGCCGGCCAGGCCCGCGGCCAGCGAGAAGGCCAGCCCGAGGCCCATCACGAGCTGGGGCGGAACGCGCAGCAGCTTCGCGGCCGCCTCGTGGCCGTACGCGATGGCGTAGAGGGCCAGGGCCGAGGCGGCCACCAGGCCGCCGATGAAGCCGCCGCCGGGAAGGTCGTGGCCGCGCAGCAGCAGGAACACCGAGAGCAGCAGCAGCACGGCGATCAGGAGCCGGGTCGCGGTGCGAAGGATCAGGCTGTTCATCGGGGCGTGCCCTCAGGGGCGTCGTCCGGCTCCGGCCCGTCGCCGGGCGCGTCGATTCCGCGGGGCGCGCCGAACTCGTCCTCGGGCTCGCGCCGTCCACCGGTTCTCCGAAGAAGCGCGAACGCGCCGGTCGCGGCGACGGCGAGGACCGTGAGCTCCCCGAGCGTGTCCAGGGCGCGGAAGTCGACCAGGATCACGTTCACGATGTTGCGGCCGTTCGCGTCCGGGTACGAGGCGCGCTCGTAGTACTCGGTGATGGAGCGGTCCAGCGGCACGCTGGTGACCGCCAGCATCAGCAGCGTGAGCATGGCGCCGCCGGCGATCGCGATCGGTCCGGCGGTGAACCTGAGGCTGGGCCGGGACTCTTCGCGCAACAGCGAGGCGGGCAGCCGCATCAGCACCAGCGCCACGATGATGACCGTCAGGGTCTCGACCAGGAACTGCGTGATCGCCAGGTCGGGCGCGGCGAACAGCGTGAACACCAGCGCGATGCCGAACCCGACGACGCCCAGCGCGGTGATCGCACGGAGGCGCGAGTGCGCGCGAACGGTCGCCAGCGCGGCTGCGATGATGAGGCCCAGGAGCAGGAACTCGTACACCGTGCCGCTCACCGGGGGCGGCGCGATCCGCAGGTCGCCGCGCGCCAGCGTCGTCACGGCGGGCAGCGCCACGGCGAACGCGATGATCGTGGTGAGGTGGTGACGCAGGTCGTCGGATTGCAGGCGCCGGGTCTGCCACGCCGCCACGCGGACCAGGCCGGCCAGCGCGGCGTCGTACGCTCCTGCCGGTCCGAACCGCGTGCCGCCGTAGCGCGCCCGCAGCCGGTCGTGCAGCGGCCGCCAGGCGATCGTGGCGGCGATGCCCAGCGCGACCGTGACGATCGAGAGGATCAGCGCCGCGTTCACGCCGTGCCAGAGCGCGAGGTAGAACGACACCGGCTCGCCGATCACCGCCGACGCGGCGGGAACCATCAGCGCTTGCCCCACGCTGTCGGGCGCCAGGCCGAACGTCAGCCCCAGCGCCGCCAGCACGGCAGGCCCGATCCACATCGACAGCGGCGCCTCGACCGGCGAGGTGGGGGCGGTGGTGGTGCGTCCCGCGAACGGCTTCCACGCCACCAGCCAGACGATCGTCACCATCACGGCGCTCGCGGCGACCAGCGCGGCCAGCGCCCAGGGATGGGCGAGCAGCGTCTCGTAGGCGAGCTCCTTGCCGACGAAGCCGAACATCGGCGGCAGCCCCGCCGCGCTGATGCCGGCGGCCAGCGCGATCGCCCAGCTGAACGGCATGACGCGACCCAGCCCGGAGAGCTCGGTGACGTCCCGGCTGCCGGCCTGGTGATCGATGTTGCCGGCCACCATGAACAGCGGCGCCTTGTACAGCGCGTGCGCGATCATGAACACCAGCATCGCCTCCGCCCCCAGCTTTCCGCCCACGCCGAGGAGCACCACCAGCGTGCCCAGCGCGATCAGGGTCGAATAGGCCAGGAGCCGTTTCGCGTCGCGCTGCACCAGCGCCAGCGAGCCCGCCGCCAGCACCGTCGCCGTGCCGACGACGGTCAGAAGCCAGAACCAGGCGGGCGTGCCCCCCATGCCGGGCGACAGACGCGCCAGCAGGTAGACGCCGGCCTTGACCATCGTGGCGCTGTGGAGGTAGGCCGAGACGGGCGTGGGGGCGGCCATCGCGTTGGGCAGCCAGACGTGGAAGGGGAACTGGGCGGATTTCGTGAACGCGCCCAGCGCGATGAGGATCAGCGCCGGGAGGTAGGCGGAGGACGCCTGCAGCGCCGCGGGATCGGCCAGCATCTCCGAGATCCGGAACGTCCCGACGTCGGCGCCCAGGATCACGAACCCCGCCAGCATCGCGAGGCCGCCCGAGCCGGTGATCAGCAGCCCTTGCAGGGCGCCGTCGCGGCTGGTCTTGTACTCGTGCTTGTAGCCGATCAGGAAGTACGAGGTGAGGCTGGTCAGCTCCCAGAACACGAACAGGGTGATCAGGTCGTCCGCCAGGACGACGCCCAGCATCGCCGCCATGAACGACAGCAGCAGCAGGTAGAAGCGCGGCAGCTGACGGTCGCCACGCAGGTACCCGCCCGCATAGACGACGACCGCGGTCCCGATCGTCGTGATCATCAGCGCGAACGTGAGCGACAGCCCGTCCAGCCGGAACGCCGCCTCGACCCCGATCTGCGGTACCCAGGCCACCGTTTCGACCCGCGCGCCGCCGTTCGCTACCGTTCCGAGCTGCGTCAGGAACCAGGCGGTGAGGCCGGCGGGCACGATCGCCATCAGCCAGCCCACCCGGTCTCCCAGCGGCCGGGTGACGAACGGCGCGGCCAGGGCCGCGGCGAAACCGATCAGGACGATGATCAGCACCGAGCGCTCCGGTGCCGTCCAGGGCGCGTCCTCGAGCGAGCGATGCCCGATGCCTGCCGGCACCGGGTCGGGCATGACGAGACGTCGACGGCTGCCCGTGACCGGACAGGACCGCGCGGCGTGGCCTTCATGGCGTTCCTCCTAGCGTCGATGGGCGCGCGTCGCCGATGGATACGATCCCCCGGCGTCGCTGCGCACGTAGCCTCGATTCTACCCGCCGCTCGCCGCGCGGTTCTGCAGGCGCCCTGACGGTGCATCGGCGACCCGCCGCCGTGCAGGCTTCTCCTGCGCGAGGCTTCGATGTCGTGCATGCGCAACAACGGGGCGAACGTGCGCACGTCCTGAACGTCTGCGCGTGCCTGACGGGCTTCGCCCGCCGTGGTGGCACGTTCGTGCGCAGGTTCGACAGGTCGTTGCGCATGCGCAACGACGAACGATTCGAAACGAAGGACGCGGCGAGGGGATGAAGGCTTCGAGGCGATCCGCACGGCCCGATCGTGGCCTGACACGGCCATTACGCGCGGGGCGTAGCGTTCGGACGTCCGCCGCCCGACGCTCGATTCCAGCCCGTCTCGTTCAGGAGGAATCCCATGGTTCGACGTTTCATCGCACCGCTCGCGCTGCTCGCCTTCGCGCTCTTCGGCGCCGCGTTCGCCCAGGAGGAGTGCCCGCGCGGCGACCTCGCCGACCGTTTCTGCGACCGCGACGGCGATCTGATCGCCGACATCCCCAGCGATCCCGCCGAGCTCATCGATCCGGACACGCTGATCTTCGCCTACACCCCGGTCGAGGACCCCGCGGTCTACCGCGACGTCTGGGCTCCGTTCCTCGCGCACATGGAGGAGGTCACCGGCAAGACCGTCCAGTTCTTCGCCGTCGACTCCAATGCGGCACAGCTCGAGGCGATGCGCGCCGGACGCCTCCACGTCGCCGGCTTCAACACCGGCAGCGTGCCGTTCGCCGTGAACACCGCCGGCTTCCGGCCGTTCGCGATCATGGCCGCCGACGACGGCAGCTTCGGCTACGAGATGGAGATCATCGTCCCGGCCGACAGCGACCTCGAGGGACCCGAAGGCCTCGCCGGCCGCACCGTCGCCTTCACGTCGCCGACCTCGAACTCCGGCTTCAAGGCGCCCAGCGCGATCCTGGTCAGCGAGTTCGACCTGATCGCCGACGAGGACTTCGATACCGTCTTCTCTGGCGCGCACGACGTCTCGATCCTCGGGGTCGCGAACGGCGACTACGAGGCGGCCAGCATCGCGAACTCGGTCAAGGGACGCATGCTCGATCGCGGCCTGTTCGAGGAGGACGACGTCCGCGTGATCTACCGCTCGCAGACCTTCCCGACGACCGCGTACGGCACCGTGAACAACCTCGCGCCGGAGCTCCAGGACGCCGTACGCGAGGCGTTCTTCAGCTTCGACTGGGAGGGCACCGCGCTGGCCGAGGAGTTCGGCCGCAACGGCGAGGACCAGTTCCTCGAGATCACCTACGAGGAGTACTGGGCGGTCATCCGTCAGATCGACCGCGCCAACGGCGTCGTCTACACCGACGACTGACGCCGGACCCCCGTTCGCACGTGCGTCCGGCCCGCCTCGGCGGGTCGGACGCTGCCGATTCGAGGACGCCCACCATGCTCGAGATCCGCTCGCTACGAAAACGCTACCGGACCGGCGACGAGGCCCTGAAGGGCGTGGACCTGACCCTGGACGCGGGACAGGTCCTGGCGCTGATCGGTCCGTCCGGTGCCGGCAAGAGCACCCTGATCCGCTGCATCAATCGCCTCATCGAGCCCAGCGGCGGCAGCATCCTCCTGGACGGTGTCGACCTGGCTGGGCTGCGCCCCCGTGCGCTGCGTCGCGCCCGGCGCACGATCGGAATGATCTTCCAGGAGTTCGCCTTGGTCGAGCGCCTGAGCGTCATGGAGAACGTGCTGTCGGGACGGTTGGGCTACGTCGGGTTCCTGCGTAGCGCGTTCCGGCGCTTTCCGCAGGCCGACGTCGAGCGGGCGTTCGAGCTGCTCGATCGCGTCGGCCTGACCGGGATGGAGGACAAGCGCGCCGACGAGCTCTCGGGCGGGCAGCGGCAGCGCGTCGGCATCGCCCGCGCCCTGATCCAGGAGCCGGCCCTGCTGCTGGTCGACGAGCCCACCGCGAGCCTCGATCCGAAGACCAGTCGGCAGGTGATGCGCCTGATCACCGAGCTGGCCGCCGAGCACGGCATCGCCGCGATCGTCAACATCCACGACGTGGCGCTGGCGAAGAGGTTCATCCCGCGCATCGTCGGCCTGCGCGAGGGCGAGGTGGTCTACGACGGCTCGACGCTCGGACTGGACGCCGCGCGGCTGACCGACATCTACGGCGAGGAGGATTGGGCGGAGAGCGAGGACGACGCGACCGACGAGCCCTCGCGCGACGCCGGAGTCGACGCTCGGGCGGTCGCCGCGCCGAACGGCGCGACGCCGTCGTGACCGCGTCTCCGCGTCGGTGGCGCCCCAAGCCTTGGATCGCCGACCCCCGGGTCCGCTGGCTGGTTCGGCTGCTGGCGCTCGCCTACCTGGTCGGCGCCGTCGCGTCGCTGGACGTCGAGTGGGTACGGGTCGCACGCGGGTTCGAGCGGAGCGGACGGCTCTTCGGCGAGTTCCTGCAGCCGGACTTCACGAGCCGCTGGCGCGACATCCGCATCGGCATCCTCGAGAGCGTGACGATGACGATCGTCGCCACGGCGGTGGGCGTGGCGCTGTCCGTGCCCGTCGCGCTCGCGGCGGCCAAGAACCTCGCGCCCCTTCCGCTCTACCTGCTGGCCCGCGCCTACATCACCGTCTCGCGCACCTTCCCCGAGGTGGTCGTCGCGATCCTGTTCGTGGTCGCGATGGGCTTCGGGCCGTTCGCGGGCTTCCTGACGCTGACGTTCGCATCGGTCGGCTTCATCGCCAAGCTGCTGGCCGAGGACATCGAGGACATCGACGACGCCCAGCTCGAGGCGATTCGCGCCACCGGCTCGAGCTGGCCGCAGCTCGTGCTGTACGGCGTGCTGCCGCAGGTGGCGCCCCGCTTCGTGGGTCTGTCGGTGTACCGCCTCGACATCAACTTCCGCGAGTCGACCATCCTGGGCATCGTCGGTGCGGGCGGCATCGGGGCGACGCTGACCACCGCGATGTCACGCTTCGACTTCGACAGCGCCGGGGCGATCCTGATCCTGGTGATCGCCATCGTCTTGGGGCTCGAGTACCTGTCCAGCGCCGTGCGCAAGGCGGTCCAGTGATGCCGCGCGTGGAGATCGGAGGACGCCCCGGCTGGCGGCGGCGCACGCCCCTGGCCACCGCGCTGGTGGCCACGGGCTGGACCCTCGGGCTCGCCCTGGTGCTGGCCGCTTGGACGCTGATCAGCCAGCAGACGATGTGGATCTTCGTCGCCGACGCGCCGGAGCAGGCAGGAAACCTGTTGGGGCGGATGGTGCCGCCCCGCTGGTCGTACGCGCCCGGGTTGGCACGGCCGCTCTGGGACACGGTGAACATCGCCACGCTGGGGACGCTGGGCGCGCTGGTCCTGGCCGTCCCGGTGGCGCTGCTGGCCGCCCGGACCACGACGCCGCACCCCGTCTTTCGCGCCTTGGCGCTGCTGGTGATCGTCGCGTCGCGCTCGATTCACTCGCTGGTGTGGGCGCTGCTGCTGGTCTACCTGATCGGCCCGGGCGTGTTCGCCGGAACGATCGCGATCGCGTTCCGCTCGATCGGCTTCGTCGCGAAGCTGCTGCACGAGGCGATCGAGGAGACCGACGCCCGCCAGGTCGAAGCGATCCGTGCGACCGGCGCGGGTCCGGGCGAGGTGATGACGTACGGCATCGTTCCCCAGGTGATGCCCGCCTTCGCCGGAATCAGCGTGTTCCGCTGGGACATCAACGTGCGAGAGGCGACGTTCCTGGGCCTGGTGGGCGCGGGTGGGATCGGACTGCAGCTGAGCGCCGCGATCAACTCGCTACGCTGGTCCGAGGCCAGCGTGATCCTGCTGGCGATCTTCGTGCTGGTCCTGTTCAGCGAGTGGGCGTCGGCGAAGATCCGCTCCGCGATCGTCTGAGGCGCCTCAGCCGTGGGCGACGCGCGGCGAGCCGCTCCGCCGCGCCCGCTCGATCGCGGCGGCGGCTGCCAGCGCGAACAGCGTCAGCATGACCAGGCCCGCCCCGTAGCCGCCGCTGGCGACCCTGAGCGCGCCGACCGCCAGCGGCGCGCCGGTCTGCAGCAGCGCGATGAGCGTCGTCATGCTGCCGCTGATGGTGCCGTACCGCCTGGCGCCGTAGGTGTCCGCCACCAGGCCGGCGCGCGCCAGCGTGCTGGCGCCGTTGGCCAGCCCGAACAGGCCGGCGAAGACCCACGCGCCGGTCACGCCCGGGATCGCCAGCAGCGCGGCCAGCGCCGCGGCCCGCACCAGGTAGGTGACGACGGCCAGGCGGCCCAGCGATACGCCCGCCGTCGCCGGCGCGAACAGCAGCCGTCCCGCCACCTGGAGCAGTCCGATCGAGCCCGCCAGCGCCGCCACCAGGCCGGGCGCGTGGCCGCGCTCCAGCAGCAGCGGAACCGCGTGCGCGCCGACCGCCACGACCGCCATCCGGTCGAAGGCGAAGCCGGCGGTCAGCCACCAGAACGTCGCGTCGCGCCAGGCGTCACCGGCCTCGACGTCACCGGCGTCTACGTCACGCGCCTCGACGCCACGTGCCTCGACGCCACGTGCCTCGACGGCGTGCGCCTCGCGGGGATCCTCGGGCGCCCGCCGCAGCACCAGGGCGTGAAGCGGCACCGTTCCGGCCCACAGCACCAGCGCCAGCACGCGCAGCGCCGGGCGCCAGCCGAGGGTCTCGACCAGCACGGTGGCCAGCGGCACGAAGATGGTGCTGGCCAGGCCCGCCACCATCGTCACCACCAACAGCGCGCGGATCCGGTCGTGCGTGAACCAGCGCGCCACCACCGCGAACGCCACCTCGTAGGTCACGGCGGCCAGCACCAGGCCGATGCCGGCCTGCACCAGGTACAGCGCCGCCAGCGAGTCGACGAACGACCAGGCCATCACCAGCGCGCCGCCCGCCAGCGAGCCGACCGTCATCAGGCCGCGGCCGCCGTGCCGGTCGACGATCCTGCCCGCCGTCAGCGCCGCCAGGCCGGAGGTGAGCAGCGCCACGGAGAACGCGCCGGACGTCTGCGCGCGCGTCCAGCCCAGCGCCGTCTCCATCGGGACGGTCAGCACGCCGTAGGCGTAGAACAGCACCCCGTAGCCGATCGTCTGCGTGACGGCGAGGGCCCAGGCGATCGGCCAGCGACGTTCGTCGCCCGTCGGCTCAGCTCGCGACGGGGCCGTCGTCACGCTCGAGCACCTCGACCGGAGCGCCGACCCGCAGCGTGCCGCCACCGTCCGGCAACAGGTTCTGGCCGAACAGGACCTTGCCGCCACGCTCCCGGAAGCGCGCCAGCGTGCGCAACGGCTCCGGACCGGCCTCCTGCGTGTCCGGATCGAGGGTGGTGACCACGCAGCGGGCGCACGGCTTGGCGACGCGGAAGACCACCTCGCCGACCCGGATGCGGCGCCAGCGGTCCTCCTCGAACGGCTCGGCGCCGTCGACGACCAGGTTGGGTCGGAACCGCTCCATCGTCAGGCGGGTGCCGGCGCGCCGGTTCAGCTCGTCCAGCGAGGCGGCGGTCGTCAGCAGGTAGGGGAAGCCGTCGGCGAACGACACGCGGTCGCCCGGCTCGGCGTCGTCGGCGTCGACCGGCCGGACGGCATCGTCGGGCATCGCCACCAGGCGGTGCCCCGGGCCCAGCAGGTCCGCGACCCAGGCGTCCGCCTCGGGCCCGCACGCGAGCGCCTCGACCCGGTCGCCCCAGACCGTGACGGTCCGCCGTG
>CAZHCI010000009.1:0-1964 GCA_964530905.1 uncultured bacterium | reverse complement strand
GCTCGGCGAGGCCCGGCACGGTGAGGCGGAGCGAGCCGTCCCCGATCTCCGGCACGATCCGTCCCAGGCGAGGGTCCTCGCGCTGGCTCACGAAGCGGTCGCCTGCGTCGACGATCATCCAGCGCCGGTCGTGTCGCAGGCCGGTCGGGCCGGCCTCGGCGGTCGCGAGGCGCAGACCGCGCGCGGACTTGAGGGGGTAGCTGCCGAGGCCGGCGAGACGCATGCGGAACTGTACCGTCCGGCCGGTAGGCACGACGCGGCGTCGCTCTCGCTGCCGTCGAGCCCGGCTCCGTCGGGACGCATGTCCTCTTGCGCCGACCGTCCGGCGGGACTACGGTTCAATCATGCTTGATCCAACCGTTCTTGAAGCAACTGCGCTTGAACCAACCGTGCTTGAACCGAGCGAGGTGGACGTGCAGCGCTTCAAGGCGCTGGGCGATCCCACCCGGCTCCGCATCCTGCACGTCCTGGCCGACGGCGGCCGCTGCGTGTGCGAGATCCAGGCGCACGTCGACGTCGCCGCCAACCTGCTGTCGCACCACCTGAAGGTGCTGCGCGAGGCCGGGCTGGTGACGGCCGAGCGTCGCGGCCGCTGGATCCACTACCAGCTCGATCCTGCCGGGCTCGCCGCCGTGACCACCGCGCTTCCGGGCCCGGCCGCGGCCGCGACCGCGCCGGGCTGCGCCTGCGGCGGTGCGCGGGTACCTGCATGAACCGCGCCCTGGGCCGCGAAGGCGCACGCGTGCCCGCCGGCGCGATCGTGGCGGCCGCCGCCGCCGTCTGGCTGGCGGCGTGGCTGGGCAACGCGCCGTTCTTCGACTGGCTGGTGTTCGACGCGCTGGGCTTGGGGACCGAGACGCGGCTGGGGGACGCGGTCCACTTCTTCCTGTACGACAGCGTCAAGATCGTGCTGCTGCTCTCCGGCGTGATCTTCGTGATCGGGGTGCTGCGCAGCTTCGTCAGCGTGGAGCGCACCCGCGCCGTGCTGGGCGGCCGCCGGCAGGGCGTCGGAAACGTGCTCGCCGCGTTCCTCGGCGTCGCCACGCCGTTCTGCTCGTGCAGCGCCGTGCCGGTGTTCATCGGCTTCGTCTCCGCCGGCGTGCCGCTGGGCGTGACGCTGTCGTTCCTGATCGCCAGTCCGCTGGTGGACGTGGTGACGATCACGCTGCTGCTGGGCCTGTTCGGGTGGCAGGTCGCCGCGATCTACGTCACGGCCGGCCTGACGCTCGCGATCGTGGCGGGCCTGCTTCTGGGCCGCATGAACCTGGAACGCTGGGTCGAGCCGTTCGTGTTCGAGACGCACGTCGCGCAGGCGGCCGATCCCTCCCGCGGCCTCACCTGGGCCGAGCGCTTCCGGATCGGCTGGGACGAAGTGCTCGACATCCTCCGCCGCATCTGGCCGTTCCTGCTGGTCGGCATCGGCCTGGGCGCCGCGATCCACGGCTGGCTGCCCGAAGCGTTCTTCGCCCGCTGGGCGGGCCCCGATCAGCCGTTGGCCGTGCCGTTCGCGGTGCTCCTGGGCGTGCCGCTGTACGCGAACGTCGCCGGTGTCCTGCCGCTGATCGAGGCGCTCCACGCCAAAGGCCTCGCGATCGGCACGCTGCTCGCGTTCATGATGGCGGTCGTCGCGCTGTCGCTGCCCGAGACGATCCTGCTTCGGCGCGTGCTGAAGCCCCGCCTGATCGCCCTGTTCATCGCGGTCGTCGCCAGCGGCATCCTGCTGCTCGGCCTCGGCCTCAACGCCCTCGCCCCCACCGTCCTCGGAGGTATCGCATGACGTTGAAAGTGCTCGGACCCGGATGCGCCAACTGCAAGCGACTCGAAGCGAACGTCCAGAAGGCGGTCGATCAGCTGGGCCTCGACGTCACGATCGAGAAGGTCGAGGACTACCCCACCATCCTGGGGTACGGCGTGCAGAGCACGCCCGCCCTGGTGCGGGACGACACGGTGATCGTGAGCGGTCG
>CAZHCI010000008.1:33789-37353 GCA_964530905.1 uncultured bacterium | reverse complement strand
CGGGTGCGACGCGAACGGGGAATCGCAGAGACGACGCCATGCCTCACGGTACCGCACGGCCGCCCGGGCACGCCGCCCGAGCACGCCGCTCGGGCACGCGGGCCGAGCACGCCGCTCGGGCACGCGGGCCTCGGGCCGTGCGCCGCCCCCGGCCGCGCCGAGGTCGGCTGCTATACTCCGCTCGATGTCCGACCGCTCCTGGTCCTCCTTGGCCGCGCCGTTTCCGCTCGCGAGCGTGCGCTGGCACGCCGTCGATCGCAGCTCGGACGGGCTGCGCGTCCGCCTGGCTCCCCACCTCGCCCCCGAGGCGCTCCGCGCTCGTCTGGACGAGGCGGTCGGCCCGGACGGCTGGTCGCTCACGCTCACGGCGTGGGGCGAAGACGCTTTGATCGCCGAGCTGGCGGCGCTCCCCGGGGCTCACGAGGCCGCCGGGTCGGGCGTCGCGGGGAGAAGCGCACGGGCGTCGGGCGCACCGGCGTCGACGGCGGTGGTGTCCCGCGCGGTGGTGTCCCGGGCGGTGGTGTGCCGCGCGCTGAAGCTCCCCGCCCTGGCGGGACCGGACGGAGCCGGCTCGGTGAGCGCCGCGGACGCGGTGACCGGTGCCGCCTGGACGGTGGCCGCAGCCGCGTTCGGCGTGCCGCTTCCGGTCGTGGTGCTGGACGACGGCTGGGTCGACGCCGATCCGGAGAGCGGCGAGGGGCTGCACCTTCCCGAGCATGCTGCCTCGCCCCAGGCCGACGCCGGAGCGCACCGCGCGACGCACGACCGTGGCGCCGCGTCGCACGGCCCGTCACCGACGCCGTCGCGAGCGGGGTCGCGAACGCAGCCGGGGGCCGAGCCGTCGCCAGCTGCGGCGCCCGCGGCGTCGCCCTCGACCGCAGGCGATGCGGCTGGCGATTCGGCCCGCGATGCGGCGGGCGATCGCGGGGCCTCGTCGGAGCGTGGGGAGCGTGGCGGGGAGGCTGCCAAGCCGGACGGGCACCAGGTGATCGACCGACTCGTCGAGCGGCTCCGTCAGGAAGGGCTGGGCGCCGACGCGGCCAGGCTCGTCACGAGCTACGGCGGCTACGGTGGCGACGCCGAGGCCAGCCGGGAGCTGTACGCGAAGCTCCGTGCCCTGCTGGTCCAGCGGAGCGCCCGTACGTGATCAAGGTCGTCGCGGTCGGAGACGTCCACGGCATGTGGGCCGAGCTGTGGCGCGTGCTGAAGGCGTCGGCGGCGGCCACGCCCCAGTACGAGCCCAGTCCGGCCGTCGTCGACGGCCGCGTCCAGGTCGTGTGCGTCGGCGACCTGGTGCACTACAAGGACGAGCGGGCGTACGCCAACGCCGTCGGCGTCGAGCCGTTCGACGCCTCGGACGCCGATCACCTGCGGCGCGCGGCCAAGGCCCAGATCCGCGAGCTCTACCGCTTCAAGCGGTTCGTGGAGGCCGCCGACGGCAACGTGCAGATCGTGCTGGGCAACCACGACGACGCGGCGCTCCGGCACGAGTACGAGCTGAGCACCCGCGGAGGGCTGCGCCACGTCGAGTTCGACCCGTCGCAAGGGGGCTTGGCGCTCCCGGACGATCTGGCCGAGTGGTTCGCGAGCTTTCCGAGGGACGTGCGGTTCCACGGCGTGCAGTTCGCGCACGCCGGTCCGACGCCCGGCATGCAGCAGTTCGACGATTTCTTCTATCACGACCCCGACACGAAGACGTGGTGGTACGAGAAGCCGGAGCTGCTCCGGCTGTCCGGGCATCGCTTCGGGGTGTACGGCCATACGGTGATGAGCGACGGGATCTACGTCGACCGCGAGCACGGCTTCGCGATGATCGACGCGCTGGCGCACCTGCAGTTCCTCGAGATGTTCCTCGACGACGACCGCCTGGACTACAGCATCAGTCGCCTCTGAGGACGGTGGCGCGAGCCCGACGCCGCTCGGTGGCCACGGGTCGCGTCGCGTGATGGCTCAGAGCGCGTAGCCGCCCTCGTCCGCGTCGCGGACCAGCTCTCCACCGCGCAGCACCAGGGTGCGGCGCCTGAGCCGGTCGACCAGATCGCGCGAATGGGTCGCGATCAAGATGGTGGTGCCGCGGATGTTCAGGTCGCTGAGCAGCTCCAGGATCTCCCAGCTGGTATCCGGATCGAGGTTGCCGGTCGGCTCGTCGCAGAGCAGCAGCGGCGGGTTCGTCACCATCGCCCGGGCGATCGCGACGCGCTGCTGCTCGCCCATCGACAGCTCGATCGGGAACGCCTTGCGCTTGTGGGCCAGCCCGACCTGGCGCAGGACCTGAAGCGCGCGCTGGTCGAGGTTGCCGCGCGTGCCCGAGGCGCGCAGCGCGAACGTCAGGTTCTCGAGCGCAGACATGCCGGGCAGCAGCGCGTGGTCCTGGAACACCATCCCGATCGCGCGGCGCAGCAGCGGCAGCTTGCGCTCCGGCAGGCGGGCGAGGTCCTGGCTGCTGACGGTCACGCGCCCCTCGCTGGGCACGATCCGCCGCAGCATCAGCGACAGCAGCGTCGACTTGCCCGCGCCGGAGTGGCCCGTGATGTACACGAACTCGCCCTTCCTGATGCGGAAGTCGACGTCCCGAAGCGCGTGGGTATGCGTCCGGGGGTACGTCTTCGTGACGTGCTCGAAGCGGATCACGGTCGCATGCTACCGGCTGCCGGCGTACTCGGCCAACGCGTCGCGCAGCCTGGCCCGGGCGGAGGCGGCGTCGATCCGGACGAGCACCTCCGTGTTCGGCTCGCGCCGCCGCTCCAGGTCGCGCTGGTCGCACAGCGTCATGCCGCGCGTGTGCTCGCCCCGAAGCTCGACGGCGACGTGCAGGGGCTCACGCTCGAACAGCTCCGGATCGGTGAGCGCCATCACGGCGCACGGGTCGTGCATGGGAGCCGACGGCCGTCCGGAACGGCGCTGGTACGAATCGAGAAAGTAGCCGAGCAGCTCCGACGCGAACACGCCGACCTCGCTGCCCAGGCCCCGCAGCGCCTCGACCTCGTCGCGTCCGAGTCGGAACTGGTGGGTCAGGTCGAGGCCCGACATCACGAGCCTCGCCCCGCTGCGGAACACGACGTCGGCCGCTTCGGGGTCGGCCAGGATGTTGAACTCGGCGGCCGCGGTGGTGTTGCCGTGCGTGCGCGACCCGCCCATCAGGCTGATCCCCGCGACCCGGCGGGGCAGCTCCGGGTCGAGATGCATCGCCAGCGCCACGTTCGTGAGCGGTCCGGTCGGCACCAGCCAGAGGTCCGGATGCGCCCGGGCCGCCTCGACGATCGCGAGCGCGGCCGGCGTCGGGTGGACGTCGCCGCGGGGCGACGGCAGGACGGGCCCGTCCAGGCCGCTGTCGCCGTGGATGTCCGGGGCGTGGAGCGGCTGGCCGACCAGCGGCCCGGCCGCACCGCGGTGCACCGGCACGTCGAGGCCCGCGAGGTCGCGCACGATCAGCGCGTTGCGGGTCGTGGAGGCGATCCCGACGTTCCCGGAGACGGTCGTGATCGCGACCACCTCGCACGTCCGCGCGGCGAACAGCAGCGCGAACGCGTCGTCGTGGCCGGGGTCGCAGTCGATCAGGACGCG
>CAZHCI010000008.1:4403-33689 GCA_964530905.1 uncultured bacterium | reverse complement strand
TCGTCGAGCTGCTCCTCGGCCAGCATGACCAGCGCCGAGACCACGCGGTCCTCGTCGCCCAGCCGCATGATCGTCACGCCCTGCGAGGCGCGTCCGTACGAGCTGACCTGCGCGACCTTGGTGCGGATCAGGATGCCGCCCTCGGACAGGACGAACAGCTCCTCGTCGCCCAGCACCGGCGCGAGCGTGACCAGCGAGCCGGTCTTCGGCGTCACGCGGAGCGTCAGGACGCCCATCCCGCCGCGCCCGCGCAGCGGGTACTCGGAGAGCTTCGTGCGCTTGCCGTAGCCACGCTCGGACACGGCCAGCAGCTCGGCGACGTCGCGCTCGTCGGGTCCGATCGTCGCCAGGCTGACGACGACGTCGCCTTCGCGCAGGCGGATCCCGATCACCCCTTGCGTGGCGCGACCGGTATCGCGCACCGCGGACTCCTCGAAGCGGATCGCCTGACCGTCCCGCGTGGCGAGGACGACGTCGTGCTCGCCCTCCGTCACCCGGACGGCGACGAGGTGATCGCCGTCGACGAGGTTGATCGCGATCAGGCCCGCGGCGTTGATGTTCGCGTACTCGCTCAGCGCGGTGCGCTTGACGAGGCCCTGGCGGGTGGCGAACACGAAGTAGCCCGGGGCGCCGAAGTCCTTGATCGACAGCACGGTCTGCACGGTCTCGTCGTCGTCGAGCGGCAGCAGGTTGCGGACGTGACTGCCGCGCGCGGCGCGCTCGGCTTCGGGAAGGTCGTAGATCTTCTCGCGATGCACCCGGCCGCGATCGGTGAAGAACAGCAGGTAGTCGTGCGTCGAGCCCACCAGCAGCAGGCTGTTGACGTCGTCCTCCTTGGCGCGCTGACTGCTCACCCCGCGCCCACCGCGCGACTGCGCCCGGTACGAGCTGAGCGCCGTGCGCTTCATGTAGCCGCCCCGCGTGAGGGTGACGACCATCGCCTCCTCGGCGATCAGGTCCTCCTTGCCGATGTCGTCCGACAGGCGTCCGACCTGCGTGCGGCGCGCGTCGCCGAAGCGCTCCTTGATGTCGAGCAGCTCGGCTTCGACCACGGCCCACAGCTCCGCGGCGTCGCCCAGGATCGTCTCGAGTCGACCGATCAGCTCCTGCAGCTCGGCGTACTCGCTCTCGATCTTGGCGCGCTCCAGCCCGGTGAGGCGCTGCAGGCGCATGTCCAGGACCGCCTGCGCCTGGGCCTCGCTGAGGCCGAAGCGCTCCATCAGGCCGGTGCGGGCCGCGGGACCGTCGGGCGAGCGGCGGATCAGGGCGATGACCTCGTCGAGGTTGTCGAGCGCGATCAGGTACCCCTCGAGCACGTGCGCGCGCTCGCGCGCCTTGCGGAGCTCGTACTCCGTGCGCCGCTGGATCACGTCCGCGCGGTGGTCGAGGTAGTGCCGCATCGTGTCGGCGAGCGGCAGCAGTCGCGGCGAGCGGCCCACGATCAGCACGTTGTTGATCGCGAAGGTGGACTGCAGCTGGGTGTACTTGTACAGCTGGTTCAGCACCAGCTCCGGCAGCACGCCGCGCTTGAGCTCGAACACGATCCGCATGCCCTGGCGGTCGGACTCGTCGCGGATGTTCGAGATGTCCTCGATCTTCTTCGAGCGGACCAGCTGCGCCGCCGTCTGGATCAGGCTGGTCTTGTTCACCTGGTAGGGGATCTCGGTCACGACGATGGTGGCCTTCGCGCCGCGATCCTCGATCCGGGCGCGCCCCCGGACCCGGATCGAGCCCCGGCCGGTCTCGTACGCCAGTCGGATCCCCTCGGTGCCGATGATGCCGCCGGTCGGGAAGTCGGGCCCCTTGACGTGGGTCATGAGCTCGTCCAGCGACAGGTCGGGATTCCGGATCAGCGCGACGAGGCCGTCGACGATCTCGTTCAGGTTGTGCGGGGCGATGTTCGTCGCCATCCCCACCGCGATCCCCGACGCGCCGTTGACGAGCAGGTTCGGGAACGACGAGGGCAGCACCTCGGGCTCGCTGGTCGTGCCGTCGTAGTTCTCCCGGTCGTCGACCGTCTCCTTGTCGATGTCGACGAGGAGCGACTCGGCGACCCTCGTCAGGCGCGCCTCGGTGTACCGGTAGGCCGCCGCCGGGTCGCCGTCGATCGAGCCGAAGTTGCCCTGGCCGTCCACCAGCGGGTAGCGCACGTTCCACGGCTGGGCCATGCGGACCATCGCGTCGTACACCGCGGAGTCGCCGTGCGGGTGGTACTTCTTGATCACCTCGCCGACGACGCCGGCGGACTTCGAGTGCTTGCGGTTGCTGGCCAGTCCCTCTTGCTGCATGGCGTAGAGGATCCGGCGCTGGACGGGCTTCAGCCCGTCGCGGACGTCGGGCAGGGCCCGGTCCACGATCACCGACATGGCGTAGTTGATGAAGCTCGTCTTGATCTCGTCCGTGATCTGGACGGGGACGACCTGACCTTCGTTCAACGGGTCCCTCCTCGGGGGTCGGGGGTCGCGCTCCGGAGGCCGCGCCCCTTTCGGGGCGGCCGGTCCGAGGCGTCGCGGCAACGGCGCAGTCTACCACTCCGCTCCGGACGTCCGTCCATTGCGCGGGCGCGTCTGCGACGTGCGAAATCGGGTCGGGGCGGGGTCGGCTCGCTGGCGCGCGAGCGGGTGCGAGGCGGCGCGGGACGGCGGGCTACGGCCCTCGCCGGCGCCGCGGCGCCGCGACGCTCAGCGTCGCTCGGAAAGCGGAACGACCATGCCGGCCACGCCGAGGTAGACCGGGTCGCGCCCGCCGGTGGGGACCGTGTACACGCTGGCGACGAGCAGCTCGCGCCGGTGCACCACGTCGCGCAGCGCGGATTCGAGCAGCGACTGAGCGGCGCCGCCCAAAAGGTCGGCCCACGGCCCCTCGGCCGCGAGGTCCTCCACGACCGCGGCGCTGGCCCGGTCGGCGTAGTAGCGCGCGAAGTCGTCGCGACTCGGATTCGTGGCGGCCAGCGCCCCGAGCACGACGAGCACGATGGCGATCCAGACGGTACGGCGCATGCCCCGATCGTACCCCCGGGACGGCCCCGGGACGGGCCCGGGGGCGGGCACGGGGCGTGGTAGCGTTCCGCCATGATCGCCCGCTACGGCACGCCGGAAACGCGTCAGCTCTGGAGCGAGGCCGAGCGGTACCGAACCTGGCTCGAGGTCGAGCTGGCCGCCACCGAAGCGCTCGAGGCGCTGGGCGAGGTGCCGGGGGGCACCGGGGCCGCGCTTCGTGCCGCCGCCGCGGAGCGGCCGCTGGACGCCGCCTTCGCGGACCGCGTCGCCGAGCTCGAGGCGGAGACCCGGCACGACATCGTCGCGTTCACGCGCGCGCTGACCGAGCGCTTCGGCGCGCCGGCCAGGTTCGTGCACCTCGGCCTCACCTCGACCGACGTGGTGGACACCGCGCAGAACCTGCTGCTCCGCCGGGCGTGCGAGCTGATCGAGGAGGACCTCGCCGCCTTGCGGGGCCGTCTTCGCGACCTGGCGCGGCGCCATCGTCACGCGCTCTGCATCGGACGGACCCACGGCGTCCACGCCGAGCCGATGACGTTCGGGCTCAAGTTCGTGTCGTTCGACGCGGCGGCGGCCCGCGATCAGCGTCGCCTGGCGGCGGCGAAGGAGGCGGTGTCCGTCGCGATGCTGTCCGGCTCGGTCGGGACGTACGCGCACGTGCCGCCCGAGGTCGAGGCCCGGGTCGCGGCGCGTCTGGGACTGGCGGTGGACCCGGTCACGAACCAGACGGTGGCGCGCGACCGGCACGCCGAGCTGCTGGCCGCGCTGGCGCTGATCGGCACGACGATCGAGCGGATCGCGCTCGAGATCCGCCACCTGCAGCGCAGCGAGGTGCGCGAGGCCCGCGAGGGGTTCGCGAAGGGCCAGACCGGCTCGTCGTCGATGCCGCACAAGAAGAACCCGATCGCGTCGGAGAACCTGACCGGCGTCGCGAGGCTGCTGCGCGGCTACGTCGCCCCCGCGCTCGAGGACGTCGCGCTCTGGCACGAGCGCGACATCAGTCACAGCGCCGTCGAGCGGGTGACGCTGCCCGACGCGACGACCTTGGCGTCGTACGCGTTGCGCAGGATGACCCGGGTGCTGGACGGCTTGGTGGTGGACGAGGAGCGGATGCGCGAGAACGTGGACGCGCTGCACGGCCTGGTCTACTCGCAGCGCGTGCTGCACGCGCTGATCGAGGCGGGCGCGATGCGCGAGCAGGCGTACGCCGTCGTCCAGCGACACGCGCTCCGCGTCTGGGAGGGCGAGGGCGAGCTGCGAGCGCTGCTCGCCGAGGATCCCGAGGTGCCGCTGAGCGCCGACGAGCTCGACGCGGCGTTCGACCCGGGCTGGTACCTCCGGCACGTCGACGCCATCTACGCCCGCAACGGGCTCGGAGAGGAGCGGTCATGACCGACGACGCACCGGAGCGCGCGGAGCTGCGCTACGAAGGCAAGGCCAAGCGCGTGTACGCCACCGCCGATCCCGACCTGTACCGGGTCGAGTACAAGGACGACGCCACCGCGTACAACGCGGCGAAGCGCGGAACGATCGAGGGGAAGGGCGAGATGAACGCCGCCATCACCGCCACGCTGATGCGTCACCTCGAGGCCGAAGGGACGCCGACGCACTTCGTCGCGCAGCTCGGCCCGCGCGAGCAGCTCGTCCGACGCGTGCGGATCGTGCCCGTCGAGGTGATCGTCCGCAACCGCGCGGCCGGCAGCTTCGCCGCCCGCTACGGCGTCGAGGAGGGCCCGGAGCTCGATCCGATCGTGATCGAGTGGTGCCTGAAGAGCGACGAGCTCGGCGATCCGCCGATGAACGACGCGACCGCCGTGGCGCTGGGCTTCGCGACCGAGGACGAGCTGGAGGCGCTGTTCGAGGGGGCGATCGCGGTGAACGAGGCGCTGCGCCCGTTCTTCGCGGAGCGCGGGCTGGACCTGGTGGACTTCAAGCTCGAGTTCGGCGTCGATGCGGACGGACGCCTGCTCCTGGCCGACGAGATCAGCCCGGACACCTGTCGACTGTGGGACCTGGCGAGCGGCGAGCGCCTCGACAAGGACCGTTTCCGGCGCGACCTCGGCAACGTCGAGGAGGCCTACCGCGAGGTGGCGAGGCGCGTCGCGCAAGGGGCGTCGGCATGAGCGCGGAGCGCACGACCCGCAGCCGGGCACGCGTCACCGTGCGCCTCAAGCCGGCGATCCTCGATCCGCAGGGGCGGGCGGTGCAGGCGACGTTGCGGCGGCTGGGGCACGAGGGCGTCGACGAGCTCCGCGTCGGCAAGGTCGTCGAGTTCACGATCGACGGCGCGCCCGACGAGGCCCGGGCGGAGGTCCGCCGCATCGCCGAGGAGGTGCTCGCCAACCCGGTGATGGAGGACGTCGAGATCGCGCTCGAGCCGGCCGACGCGCCCGCGCCGGGCGACGCGTAGCGGAGCGGCACGGTGGCCAGGCCGACGCGCGACGCCCTCGGCGACGAGCCTCTGCACGTCTCGGTCGTCGCTCCCGAGGGGACGCCGCGCGGTCGCGTGGCGGTCGTGCACGGCTTCGCCGAGCACGGCGGGCGGTACGGCGAGCTGGCGCGCGCGTTCGCCGCGCAAGGGCTCGAGGTCCACGTCGTCGACCTGCGGGGGCACGGCCTGAGCGGCGGCGTCCGGGCGCTGGTCCGCGACGTCGCGGAGTCGCAGAACGACCTGACGATGCTCCTGGAGCGTCTCCGGGCGGCCGGCGGACCGGTGCTCGGCTTCGGTCACAGCTTCGGTGGCGCGCTGACGTTGCGGGTCTCGCAGCTCCGGCCGGACCTGCTCGACGGGGTGGTGGCCAACGCGCCCTACCTGCGCACCGCGCTGGACGATCCGCCGTGGATGTTCGGGCTCGTGAACGTCGCGTCGAGGGTCTTGCCGCGCCTCCGGGGCCGGCCGATCGACGCGACGGTCGTCTCGTCGATCCCGGCCGAGGTGAGGCGCTACCTCGACGATCCGCTCGTGGACGTCGGGGGCGTCCGCCTGGCCAGCGTGCGCGAGCTGCACGCGCTCGGTCCGCGCGTCCTGGCCGACGCGGAGCGCTTGCTCACGCCGACCCTGATCGTGCACGGCGACGCCGATCGCCTGGCGTCGCCGGCCGGAAGCCGCGAGCTGCGCGATGCGGCCGCCAGCGAGGACGTGACGCTGCTCGAGGTGCCCGGGGGCGCGCACGACCTGCTGCACGACGTCGCGTCCGAGCAGGTGCTGGACGCGATCGTGACGTGGAGCGCCGAGCGCGTCGAGCTCGCTCGCGGGCAGAAGGCGCGCGTCAGTCGTCCAGACGGAACACCACGAACTTGAGGTAGCGCCCCTCGGGAAACGCCGCCGGGACCGGATGGTCGGCCGGCTGGCCGCCGCGGTGCACGACGGTGCCGTGGCGGCCGGCCTCGCGCAGGCCTGCACGCACGGCGCCCTCGAACGCCTTCGGCGACACCTGGGCCGTGCACGACGCGGTCGCCAGCATGCCGCCCGGCGCGACCAGGCGCGCGGCTCCCGCGTTGAGCCGCCGATACGCCGCCTCCGCCCTCGACCGTTGGCTCTTCCGCCGCGCCAGCGACGGCGGGTCGAGGATCACCAGCTCGAACCGCTCGTGCGCTTCCGCCCAGCGCGGCAGCGCGGCGAACACGTCCTCCTGAGCGATGCGGTGCCGGGACGCGGGCAGGTCGTTCAGCGCGACGTTCCGCTCGGCGTCGCGCAGCGCGGCCTCGGCGACGTCCACGCTCCACACCTCGCGTGCCCCGCCGTCCAGGGCGTGGACGCTGAAGCCGCCGGCGTAGGCGAACAGGTTCAGCACGCGCGCCTCCCGGGCCAGCTCGCGCACCGTGGCGCGATGCTCGCGGTGGTCGAGGAACAGGCCGGTCTTCTGCCCCTCGCGCACGTTCGCGAGGAAGCGCAGGCCGTTCTCGATCACCGTCTCCTCGGGGGGCGGAGCCTCGCCGGCGAGCACCTCCAGGCCGCCGGCGCGGCGCACGACGACGCCCTTCAGTCGGGCCTCGCGCAGCAGCGTCCGGGCGACGAGGGGCAGATGCGGCTCGAGCGAGGCGGCGTGGGGCTGGATCACGGCGAAGCGGCCGTAGCGGTCGGCGATCAGCGCCGGCAGGCCGTCGCCCTCGCCGTGGATCAGCCGGTAGGCGGTGTGGCCGGCGGCGGCCAGCGGGTCGCGCGCCCGGACCGACCGCGCCACCGCAGCTTTCCACCAGGCGTCGTCCGGCGGCGCCTCCCACGAGAACAGGCGCACGCCGATCGCGCCCTCGTCGTCGTACAGTCCGAACGCCACGGCGGAGCCGGCCTCGATCCGCACCCACTCGCCGACCCGAAGGTCGTGGCGCGGAAGCCGGTCGCGGTAGATCCACGGGTGGCCGGAACGGAGCGCGCGCTCCAGGTCTGGCGTCAGCGTCAGGGTGGCGAGGCCGGCGGTGCTCACGCCCTCATCATGCCAGCCCGGCGAGCGCCTTCGCCTCGGCCAGGACCGCGTCCAGCATCGGCTCGGTCAGCACGCCGGTGTTCGTGTTCTGGAAGCTGACGTGGTAGCCGTCGATCAGCGGCAGCGCGCCCGCCTCGGGAAACGCCTCGTCCAGCCGGTGGACCTCGCCGTGAGCGAAGCGGTGACGGGCCTTCACCAGTCGTGCCCCACGCGAGCGGAGCGCCTCCAGGTAGGCGTCGTGCGCGAACGCGCCCAGCGCCAGGACCGCCCGGAGCTCCGGCAGGGCGCCCACGTCGCCGATCAGCCAGGGACGGCAGCGCGCCGCCTCGTCGCGGGTGGGCTTGTTGCCGGGGGGCGCGCACCGCACCGCGGCGGTGATCCACAGCCCGCGCAGACGCAAGCCGTCGCCACGGGCGCGGCTGTCGGGCCGATCGGCCAGTCCCGCCCGATGCAGCGCGGGGAAGAGGACCGAGCCGGAGGCGTCGCCGGTGAACTGGCGGCCGGTGCGGTTCGAGCCGTGCGCGCCGGGCGCCAGGCCGAGCAGCATCAGCCTCGCCGCCGGGTCGCCGAAGCCGGGCACGGGGCGGCCCCAGTACGGCTCGTCGCGGTACGCGGCCCGCTTGCGGGCGGCGACGGCCTCGCGGTGCTCGACCAGGCGGGGACACGCCGTGCAGCCTTCCAGCGCCGGCGGCAGGCGCTCCCGCGCCGACCAGGAGGTCACGCGTCGGCGAGCGTCCGGGCGATCCTCGTCAGCGCCTCGTCGACGATGGCGCGCGAGGTCGCGAAGTTGAGCCGGGCGAAGCCGCGGCCGGCCTCGCCGTAGCTGGCGCCGTCGTTCAGGCCCAGCCGCGCACGCTCGAGCAGCGCGCCCGCGGGGTCGTCCGCCAGCGGTGTGCTCCGGAAGTCCAGCCAGGCGAGGTAGGTGGCCTCGGGGGAGTGCATCCGAACGCCGGGCAGACGGTCGCGGACGACCCGGTCGACGTGGTCCCGGTTCGCCTTCAGGTACGCCAGCGTGTCGTCGAGCCAGGCGTCCGCGTCCCGCACCGCCGCCAGGGCTCCCGCCTGCGACACGCTGGGCGCCGGCATCGCGAAGCCGAACATCGCCTCCTTGAACCGCTCCATCACGGCCGGGTCCTCGGCGATCGCGAAGCCGATCTTCAGGCCGGCCAGGTTGAACGCCTTCGTCGGTCCGACCAGGGTGACGGTGCGCCGCGCCACCTCGGGCGAGAGGGACGCGAACGGCACGTGCGCGGAGCCGTAGTTCAGGTCGGCGTGCAGCTCGTCGGAGACGGCGAACAGGCGGTGCTCCAGCACCCGCTCGGCCAGCGCCTCGAGCTCGGCGCGGTCGAACATGCGGCCGGTCGGGTTGTGCGGGTGGCAGAGCGCCAGCAGCCGCGTCGAGGGATCGATCGCCGCGTCGAGCGCGTCCGGGTCCAGCCTCCAGCCGGCGTCGGTCTCGCGCAGGTCGGCCGTCTGGAAGCGCCGTCCCTGACGCTCCGCCGCCAGGCGGAACGGGGGGTAGAGCGGCGTGGTCGCCAGCACGCCGTCGCCTTGCGAGGCGAACGCCTTGACGGCGCCGAACAGGCCCGCGACCGTTCCGGGAACGATCCATACCGCGTCCGGGTCCACGCGCCAGCCGCTTCGGCGCTCGAGCCGGTCGCACACCGCCTCGCGCAGCCCGGGCAGCCCGCCCCACTCCGGGTAGCCGAACAGGTCGCCGTCCGCGTAGGCGCGCAGGGCCGCCCGGATCGGCTCGGCCACGGGGAAGTCCATGTCCGCCACCCAGAGCGGCAGCACGTCGGCGTCGTACTGCCGCCATTTCAGCAACGGTCGCGCCCGGAGCGCGTCCACGGTCAGGTCGTCGTAGCGGTGAGCCATGCAGGAGGATACCCAAGCCTCCTGGCCCCGGGTACGCTCATTGGCATGGATCTGGACGTCACGGTTCCCCGCTGGGCCCGGCAGCTGGTCTCGGACCTGACCGACATGGACCGCGCGCCTCGCCCGGTCGACGCCGCGCGGGTGAGCCGCTTCCGCTTGAAGCTGCCGGACGACGTCTACTTCGAGTACGGCTTCCTGGACGGGGAGGGCCGACTGCGGGCCGATCCGGACGCGCAGGAGCGGGCCGACAACCCGTGGTACCCCGAGCTGAGCTGCGTGCGGGGGCCTCGCTACCGGCCCCACCCGCTCGCGTCGCCCGATCCCGAGGCGGCCAGCGGCCGGACGCGCACGATCCGGGTCGCCGACGCCGGCGGGGCGATCCGCCGGGCGACGCTGTACGAGCCGGCCGGCCTGTCGGGGCCGGCTCCGCTGGTGCTGGTGCACGACGGAACGGCGTACCAGCGCATCGCCAGGCTTCCCGCGGTGCTCGAGGCGTCGCTGGCGGCCGGCCGCGTCCGGCCGGCCAGGTTGGCCTTCGTGGATCCGTCGAAGCCCGCGCTCCGCACCGAGGAGTACGGCTTCGGCGAGGCCTACCAGGCGTTCCTGCGCGACGCGATGGTGCCGCGCCTCCGCGACGAGGCCGACGCGGAGGGCGGCCTGCTGCTGCTGGGCGCCTCGCTGGGCGGCCTCGCCTCGACGCTATTGGCGCTGCACGATCCCGCCTCCGTGGCCGGCCTGGCGCTCCAGTCGCCGGCCTTCCTGGGCGCGCCCGACGAGCGCGCGTTCCACGGCACCGCGCGCTCGTGGCTGCTCGAGACGCTGGACGCGGACGCGCGCGCCCTGCCGTGGCGCATCTACCAGGAGGTCGGCACGATGGACTGGCTCCACGACGTGAACGCGAAGGCGGCCGCGCGGTTCGCGGAGCGGGCCGACGCGCACCGCTACGAGGTCCGCGCGGCGGGCCACAACTGGACGTTCTGGCGCGACGGGGTCGCGCAGGCGCTCGAACACCTGCTTCCGCCCGCGGCGGCCGGCGGTACGATGCCCGCATGAGCGACTACCGGACCGAGAAGGACACCCTCGGGGAGATCCAGGTCCCCGCCGACCGCTACTGGGGCGCGCAGACCCAACGCTCGATCGAGAACTTCCCGATCGGCGACGAGCGCCAGCGGATGCCGACCGAGATCGTCCGCGCGTTCGCGCTGCTCAAGAAGGCGGCAGCGCTCACCAACGCCGAGCTGACCGATTTCCCCGCCGACAAGGCGAACCTGATCGCGAGCGTCTGCGACGAGATCCTCGAAGGGGTGCTGGACGACCACTTCCCGCTGGTCGTGTGGCAGACCGGCTCCGGCACGCAGTCGAACATGAACGTGAACGAGGTGGTCAGCAACCGCGCGATCGAGCATCTCGGCGGCACGCTCGGGTCGAAGGACCCGATTCACCCGAACGACGACGTGAACAAGTCGCAGTCGTCGAACGACACCTTTCCGACCGCGATGCACATCGCCGCGGTCGAGGCGATCCAAGGGCGCATGCTGCCGCAGGTGCGCACCCTGGCGGCCACGCTCCGCGCCAAGGCGCAGGTGTTCGAGGGCACCGTCAAGATCGGCCGCACGCACCTGATGGACGCCACGCCGCTGACGCTGGGCCAGGAGATCTCGGGGTGGGCCACGCAGCTCGAGCACGGTGTCGCCGCGGTCGAGCGCGCGCTTCCCGGCCTGTACGAGCTGGCGCTGGGAGGCACCGCCGTGGGCACGGGCCTGAACGCTCCCGACGGCTTCGCCGAGGCCGTCGCGAGGCGGATCGCGGACCTCACCGGCTACCCGTTCGTGAGCGCCGAGAACAAGTTCGAGGCGCTCAGCGCCCACGATGCGGTCGTCGAGGCGTCCGGCGCGCTCAAGCGCCTCGCCGTGTCGGCGATGCACGTCGGCAACGCGGTGCGGATGCTGGCGTCGGGGCCCCGTTGCGCCATCGGCGAGATCACGATCCCGGCGAACGAGCCCGGCTCGTCGATCATGCCCGGCAAGGTGAACCCGACCCAGGCCGAGGCGCTCACCATGGTGTGCGCCCAGGCGATCGGCAACGACGTCGCCGTCTCCGTCGGCGGCACGCACGGCCATTTCCAGCTGAACGTGTTCAAGCCCGTGATGATCCGCAACCTGCTCGAATCCGCACGCCTGCTGGGGGACGCCTGCGCCTCGTTCGACGTCGGCTGCGCGCAAGGGATCGAGGCGAATCCCGAGCGGATCCGGATGCACCTCGACAATTCGCTCATGCTGGTCACCGCGCTCAACCCGGTCGTCGGCTACTACAAGGCGGCCGAGATCGCGCAGAAGGCGCACGCCGACGGCTCGACCCTGAAGCAGGCGGCGCTGGAGCTCGGCTACCTCAGCGAGGAGGAGTTCGACGCGGCGGTGGTGCCCGAGCGGATGGTCTGAAGCGACGCTCCGAGCCGATCTCGGCGCGGACTCAGCCGGCCGCGGCGTCGTCCTCCTCGGTCCCGTTCTCGCGCTCGTCGATGACCTCGGCGTCCTCGGGGAGGTACGTCACGCTCGAGGCCTCCAGGCCGGTGTCGACCGCGAGGTCCTCGAACACCAGCTCGGCCAGCAGGTCGCCCTCGCGACCGAGCAGCTCCAGCCTGTAGGGGAGCAGCGTCGCCTCGGGAATCGTGGCCAGGACCGAGGCGATCTGGGCATCCTGCTCGAGGTTGTCGAGCCTGATGATCGTCGCGGGCCCGTGCGGCGTCTCGGTCTCGCCCTCGGTCGACGCCTCGTACCCCGAGAACAGGCGCTCGAGGTCGAACGTGACCTCGAGCTCCTCGCCCTCGCCGCCGCCGATCAGGCCGCCGAGCGCGTCGGGATCGCCTGCGTCGAACAGCGTCACCTGGTTCGTCAGGAAGGTGTAGTTCGCGACCGTGTCGTCCTCGAGCACGAGGATGTTGTCGGCCAAGGCATCGGGCTGCAGCACGTACGCGCTGGCGACGCGCCGATCGGGGATCGCCTGGACCTCGAGCTCCAGCGGGATCTCCGTGCCGTCCGCGTCGATCAGTCGGCCGGTCAGCAGGAACGAGACGTCGCGCAGCGCCTCGGCGGTCTCGGCGACGCGGTCCACGAGCGCGTCGGCGTCCTGTTGGGCGACCGCGGGCGCGCTCGCGAGGATCAGAAGGGTAGCGAACAGGGCACGTCGACTCATGCGAACCAGCCTACCCCCGAGCCCGCCGAGCGGCGTGAGGGAGGCGTGAGGCGGTAGGCCGCCACCGTGAACGCACGTTCAGGCGGGCGTCATGCAGGCGCACGGAGCGCGTGCTACCTTCGCCGCACGAAAGGAGGTCGTTCATGAAACGCATCCTCTCCACCCTCACGGCCCTCGCCGTGCTGATCAGCCTCGTCACCGCCTTCGCGCAAGGTGTCCGCTTCGAGCCTCGCGCCATCGTCGTCAATCCCGCACCGTCGTTCGGGGTGACGGTCTTCCTCGACAAGTCGGGCGAGGTGCCGTCCTACCGGGTCGGCGAAGAGATCGAGATCGGCGTGCGCGTCGACCGCGACGCGTTCGTGTACCTCTACAGCCTTCAGCCCGACGGCACGGTGACGCAGATCCTGCCCAACCGCTTCGACGACGAGAACTACCTGCGGGCCGGCGAGACCAGGACGTATCCGCCCTCGGGCGCCGGCTACGTGTTCAACGTCGAGCCGCCCACCGGCCTGTCGAAGGTCGTCGCGGTGGCCAGCACGCGCGAGCTCGACACCCGGGAGCTGGCCCGCTTCCAGTCGGGGCAGAACTTCGCGACCAGCGACATCGGCGAGCGCGGCTTCCAGAGCGCGTTCCGGATCGTCGTGAACCCCGTACCGCAGTCCGGCTGGGTGACGGCGACGACGTACTACGACGTCACTCGCGGCGGCAGCTCTCCGCCCTCGGCCGCCGAGGCGACGTTGGCGATCGACTCCGACCCGCGCGGCGCGAACGTGTACGTCGAAGGCCGCTTCCAGGGCACGACGCCGCTGCGCGCCACCGCCCAGCCCGGCCGGCGCACCGTGCGGATCGAGCTGGACGGCTACCGCCTGTTCGAGACCACCCTGCGTCTCTCGCCCGGCGAGTCGCGCCGCGTGAGCGCCGACCTGGAGCGGGTCCCGACGACCGGCTCGTTGCGCTTCGAGTCGAACCCCGACGGCGCCGACGTGTTCGTCGACGGCCGCTTCGAAGGCACCACGCCGATCGGGGCGCGCGAGTTCGACCCCGGCACGTACGAGGTGTCGTTCGAGCGGTCCGGCTACACCCCCGAGCGGCGGAGCGTGACCGTGAGGCGGGGCGAGAGCCAGACGGTGAGCGTCCGCCTGAGCCCGCGCCTGGGCACGCTTCGGGTGAACGGCAACGTCGGCGGTGCGCAGGTCTTCCTCGACGGCCGGTCGGTCGGCGAGATTCGCAGCGGCACGGGCCTGCTGGAGCTCGACTCGCTCGAGCCCGGCGAGTACCAGCTCACGGTGGTCGCGCCAGGGTACGAGACGTTCGTGTCCAGCGTCTCGGTCCGCTCCGGCGAGACCTCCGAGGTCCGACTCCGTCAGTCGCCGCTCTGAGCGGACGGGTCGGCACCACCGTGGAAGCGTCCGTGAGCGGCCGCTTCCACGGTATGCTGCTCGCGACGTGACCGAAGCCGCTCCCGACGACGCCCCCGCGCCCGATTCCGGAGCGCCCGAGTCCGGACCCGTCACCGCCCTGGTGCTGGCCGGCGGCGACGCCTCGGACGCTTTGGCCGCCGCGGTCGGGGCGCCCGCCAAGGCGCTCGTGCCGCTCAAGGGGAGGCCGCTCGGGGCGTACGTGCTCGACGCGCTCCGCGACGCCACCTCGGTGCGGCGGATCGTGTGGGTCGGCGCGGCGGACGCCGAGATGCGCGCTCGCGTGGACCTCGTCGTTCCCGGAGGTCCGAGGCTGGCCGACTCGCTGGCGATCGGGCTCGGGGCCGTCGCGGCGGACGCGGCGGAAGGCGAGCGGCTGCTGCTGGTCAGCGCCGACATCCCCTGGCTGGAAGCCGACAACGTCGACCGCTTCGTGACGGAGGCCGGGACGCAGCACGACCTGGTCTACCCGGTCGTCTCGCGCACGTCGTGCGAGGCGGAGTTCCCGTCGCTGAGCAGGACCTGGGTTCGCCTGGCGGGCGGCGACGTGACCGGCGGCAACGTGCTGCTGGCGCGTCCCGACACGTTGCGCGCCCTGCTCCCTTGGGTCGACCTCGCCACGCGCGACCGCAAGACGCCCGTCCGCCTCGCCTGGCGCCTGGGTCCCGGCGTGCTGCTGGCGCTGCTCACGGGACGCGCCACGCTCCCGATGCTGGAGCGTCGCGTG
The DNA here is from genome assembly GCA_964530905.1 of uncultured bacterium. Classification (GTDB taxonomy): domain Bacteria; phylum Deinococcota; class Deinococci; order Deinococcales; family Trueperaceae; genus SLSQ01. Next base: position 19,051 of record CAZHCI010000008.1, on the reverse strand, counting down.
GGACGACTGATCGGCGCCGACGTCCGGGCGATCGCCAGCGACGACGCGACGCTGGGCAGCGACATCGATCGGATCGAGCAGCTTCCCGCCACCCTGCGCCTGTCCGACGGTCGACGCCCGGTGCAGCGCGACGGCACGAGGTCGGCATGAGACGTCCGTCGCAGCTGCGGCTGGCCGCGCTTCTCGGCGCGACCGCCTCGATCGCGGCCGCTCTGCTGGCCGCGTACCTGGTCCATCTCCTCGTCGGCGGCGGCGGGCGGCTGGGGTTCGGCACGTTCAACGCCGCCGGCCTGCTCGAGGGCCTGGTGTTCGTGCTGGCGTTCTCGACCGCCCTCCGCTACGTCCGCAGCGCGCTGCGGCTTCCCAGCCCGACCCTGCTGTCGTTCGGACTCGTCGCGCCGCCGAACGCGGCCCGCGTGGCGCAGGCGGTGCCGCAGGTCGACGCGGCGCGCGGCCTGCACACGCTGATCGAGAACCGGATCGTGATCGTCGAGGAGGAGGGCGTTCCCGTCGGCGTCGCCGGCGTGAGGCGCGAGCGGATCACCTCGTGGGAGGAGCTGGTGAAGGTCGACGGCGGGGTCGCCGTCACCGACCTGCGGCGGGTGCTCGCCCACGAGCCGTTGGTGATCGTCACCGACGGCGACGAGGTCCGCGGCATCGTGACCCAGGAGATGTACCTCGCGGGCTTGTGGGGCTCGGTGCGCTAAGCGGCTGGAGTCGCGATCAGCGCCGATTCGGGGTAGGCGACCACCATCATCGCGCCCGGTCCCAGGTGCGTCGCGAGGACGGGCCCAAGCCGCTGGATCCGACCTTCCTGCACGTCGAGGCTCGACGCGTCCAGGGCGTGCACGAGCGCGTCCGCGTCCGACAGGTCGTCGCTGGCCACGCCGATCGCGACGCGAACCGGCTCGCGACCGGTCCGAGCGACCAGCTCGCGCACGATTCCGGACGCCTTCTCGGTCGCACGGACCGAGGTCAGCGGCACGATCTGGCCGTCGCGCATCGTCAGCAGCGGCTCGACCGACAGCAACCCGGAGAGGAGGCCGCGCATCCGACCGATGCGGCCCCCGGCTCGCAGCCAGGCGAGCCCCGCCGGCGCCAGCACGACGTGGCTGGCGTCGCGGATCCGCTCCGCCGCCGCCGCGACCTCCTCGGCGTCGCGACCCGCGGCGGCAGCTCGCGCGGCGACCAGCACCTGCTCGGCCAGCGCGGCCCCCGCCGCACGGCCGTCGACCACGTGGACGCGGTCGCGCACCCCTGCCCGCTTGGCGCCCTCCGACGCGTGCGTCATCGTTTCCGACAGCGTCGCCGATAGGTGGATCGAGACGACCTCGTCGGCCTCGGCCAGCACGGCGGCGTACGTCTCGGCGAAGTCGTCCGCGTCCGGCGGGCGCGTTCGCGGCCTGGGGCCGCCCCGACGCATGCGGCGATACAGCTCGGCCGGCAGCAGCTCGCGGCCGTCCCGGTACGTCGCCTCGCCGATCCGCACGCGTAGCGGGACGGCGACGACGTCGGCCGCCAGCAGCTTGGACGGCGGCAGGTCGCAGCTCGAATCGGTCACGACACGGGTCGACACGCTCCCACGCTCGCGTCCCCCGTATGACGGAACTCTTACAGCGCGCCGCGGGCCGCGATCCCGGGGGTCGCCGTCCATGGAGCCGGCTACGAGCCTGCTCGGGCGGCCACGTCGAGAGGGAGGTAGGGCGCGGCGTCGCGGGCCCAGTCGGGCCGGAGCGGGCCCCGGCGCAGCCGAGCCCGTGCGGCCAGCGCGATCATCGCTCCGTTGTCGGTCGCCAGCTCGGGCGAGGGCACGCGCACGTTCAGTCCGCTCGCCGCGAGCGCCTCTCGAAGCCGGCGGTTCGCCGCCACGCCGCCGACGACGACCACGTCCGCGCACCGTTCGTGGCGTGCCGCGCGGAGCAGGGTGCCCACGAGCGCCTCGACGACGGTCCGCTCGAACGACGCCGCGACGTCGGCGGGCCTCGCGTCCGGCGTTCGCTCCAACAGCACGGCGACGGCGGTCTTGAGCCCGCTGAACGAGAAGTCGAAGCCCTCCTGGCCACGGAGCGGCACGGGTAGCGGGTAGGCGTCCGGATCGCCGCCGGCGGCCAGCTCGGCCAGGGCCGGACCTCCCGGAAACGGCAGCCCCAGCAGCCTCGCGACCTTGTCGAACGCCTCGCCCGCCGCGTCGTCGCGGCTGCGCCCCAGCTCGGTCGGAACGCCGTCCGCGTCCACGCGGAACAGGCTCGTGTGGCCACCGGACGCGACCAGGCAGAGACGGCGCTCGCCCTCCAGGTCGGCGGACGCCAGGTGCCCTTCGAGATGATGGATCGGCACGAACGACAGCCCCCGGGCCCAGGCGAGCGTCTTGGCCCAGGTGAGTCCGACCAGCAGCGCGCCGACGAGGCCCGGCCCGTACGTCGCGGCGACCAGGCCGACGTCGCGCAACGTCGCGCCGGCGTCCGCCAAGGCCCGCGCCGCCACGGCGTCGATGACCGCGAGGTGCTCACGGCTGGCGCGTTCGGGCACCACGCCGCCGAACGGCGCGTGGACCTGGGTCTGCGACGCGACGACGTTGGCGCGTACGACGCCGCTCTCGGCGTCGACGAGGCCGATGCCGGTGTCGTCGCAGGAGGTGTCCACGCCCAGGATCAGCGGCACGGGAGGGACGCTACCACGTCGCCGTCGGGTATCCTCCCGCCGTGCGCGACCGTGGCTTCGACCGTGGCTTCGACCGTGGGTACGACCGTGCCAGCGTCGCCGGCGTGACGTTCTCGTGGCGCGCCGGCTGCCGCGGCCATCCGCAGCCGCCGGCCGGCTGGGCCGCGCTGGTCGAGGCGAGCCGGCCGCTGCGCGGCGAGCTGCTCGACGCCTCGGCCTGCCTGGGCGTGCCCGGTCGCGCCGCCTCCGCTGCGAACGTCGTGGTGCTGGAGCCGTCGGCGCTCGGCTTGGCGGCGCTGCGGCACGACCTCGCGGCGCCGGCCGACGGCGGCCCCGAGCTCCTGCGGGCGTCGTCGGGCCTGCCGTGGGACGCGCCGCTCGCGACGTTCGATCACGTGCTGCTGGCACCGCCCGCCGAGCGCGGCTCGCACCGGGTCCGCGCCGAGATCGACGCCGCGGCCGCCGCGCTTCGGCCCGGCGGTGTCGCGTGGATCGTGCTGGAGAAGGACCGTGGCGCGAAGCGGTACGAGCGGGACGCGCGCGAGGCGTTCGGCGAGGTGCGGGTCGTGGACCGTCGCAAGGGCTGGCGCCTGGCCCGCGCGAGCGAGCCCCGGTCGGACGTGCGGGCACGGCCGTGGACGACGTTCGACACGCCCTACGGCGAGGCGGCGGCGCTGGCGGGCTGTTTCGCGGCGGGCAAGCTCGATCCGGGCAGCGAGCTGCTGCTGGGGCGCATGGACGCGGACGGCGCCGTTCCCGCCGGGTCCACGGCGCTGGACCTGGGCTGCGGCTGGGGACCGCTGGCGCGCTACGCGGCGGGCCGCGGCGCACGCGTCACGGCGGTGGACGACGACCTGGCCGCCGTACGGAGCTGCGCCCGGAACGTGCCGGCCGCACGGGTGCTGCACGGCGACATGGACGGGCCGCTGGAGCCGGGCGAGAGGTTCGATCGGGTGATCCTCAACCCGCCGTTCCACGTCGGAAGCGGGGTGCGGGTGGGGCTCGGACGGGCGTTCGTGGAGGCGGCCCGACGCCGGGTCGCGCCGGGGGGCGAGATCTGGCTGGTCGCGAACGCGGCGCTGCCGTACGAGGCGACGTTCGCAGCGGGAGAGACCGTCGACGAGCTCGTCCGGGAGCGCGGCTTCAAGGTGCTGCGGGCGCGTCCTGCCAGCGGCCGGTGACGCGCGGGCCGCGACCGATCGGCGGCTCCAGCACGCGGCCGTCCGGGCCTGCGTAGCGCTCCAGGATCTCCAGGCAGACCGTCACGCGAGCCGCGGAGCAGACCACCCCCAGCGTGGGCCCCGCGCCGGAGAGGTACGCGGCCCAGGCGCCCGCGTCGCGCAGCTCCCGCTGGGCCGAAGCGAACCCGGGCAGCAGGTGATGCCGGTACGGCTCGTGGGTCACGTCGGCGGAGGCGAACCGCAGCAGCTCCGGCTCGTCGCGGAGGACCGCGAGCGGCCAGAACGACACGCGGCTGGCCGTGGCCACCGCCTCGGCGCGCGGGATTTGGGTGGGCAGCACGGCGCGGGCGTCCTCGGTCCGGACCTCGAACGCAGGCACGCCGAACAGCAGCCGCCACGACGGCGGCCACGGAAGCACGCGCGTCATCCAGCGGGCGTCGTCGCGCGCGCTCACCGTCAGGCCGCCGAACAGCGCGGGAGCGACGTTGTCGGGATGGCCCTCGAGGTCGGCGGTCAGCTGGTAGACGCCGTCGAGCCCCAGCTCGCCGCCGCAGACGGCGTCGCCCAGCAAGGCGCCGGCCACCAGCGCCGCGGACGACGAGCCCAGCCCCCGCGCCAGCGGGATCGGATTGTCCGCCTCCAGCAGGACCGGCGGCGCCGTCCGGCCGGTGGCCTCCACGGCGGCACGGAAGCCACGGTGGACGAGGTTGTCAGGCCCGGTCTCGACGTCGCCGTCGCCGCGATAGACGAACCGGTCGCTGGTCGCGGGCGTGGCCCGCACCACGAGCTCCAATCCGATCGAAAGCCCCAGGCAGTCGAAGCCGGGCCCCAGGTTGGCGCTGCTGGCGGGAACGGTCACCTCGAGCGGCACGCGCGGAGGCTACCACGCGCCGCCGAGCGCCTTGCGAGCGCCTGGAATCGCGTCCGCGAGACCGCTCGCGGTCATGCCGACTCCGTAGCGGCGGGCCGCGCGCTCGCCGGCGCGCGCGTGCAGCTGGACGGCGGCGGCGACGCGGGCCAGAGCGTCGTCGTGCGGGGCCGCCAAGGCAGCGCCGAGCAGGCCCGCGAGCACGTCGCCCGTGCCGCCGGACGCCATGCCCGGATGGCCGGCGGCGACGACGCGGACACGGCCGTCCGGACCGGCGATCACCGCGCCCGCCGACTTCAGGACCACGCCCGAGCCCCACGCTTCCGCGAGCCGTCGCGCGCTCCCGATCGGATCGGCGTGGACCGCGTCCGACCCGCTCCGGAGCAGCTTCGACGCCTCGCCGTGGTGCGGGGTCAGCCACCTGCCCGGCCGCCGCGCGGTCGACTCGCGCAGCGCCTCGTCCAGCGCGGCGGCGTCCAGGACGGTCGGGGCGTCACCGTGCTCGAGCGCGTACACGAGCTCGGGCACCCGGCTCCCGTCCAGGCCCGGTCCGAACACGCGGGCGGCGGCGTGGCGGGCGTCCGCGGTCGCCAGCGCACGGGACAGCGCTCCCGCCCCGTCGTCCAGGACCAGGGTGATCGTCTCGGGCCAGCGGTCCGGGTGGACGGCGTCGGTGAGGAGGGTGACGAGGCCGGCGCCCCCCCGGTGCGCGCCGCGACACGCCAGCTCGGCGGCGCCCGACCAGCGGGCCGATCCGGCCGCGATCAGGACGGTGCCGGCGTCGTACTTGTGGACCGCCGGCTCGGGGGTCGGCCAGGCGCGGGCGGCGTCCGCGTCTCGGGTCAGCTCCGGCCGTTCGCGCTCCGGCAGGGCGCCTTCGGGCATGCCGATGTCGGCCACCGTCCACGCCCCGAACGCGAAGCGGGCGGGGGAGAGCGCGGACGCGGGGCAGGCGTACGCGAGCTGGACGGTCCGGTCGGCCCGTACGTGGCGTCCGGGTGGAACCGCGCGGTCGGCGTCCACGCCGCTGGGGACGTCGACCGCCAGCACCGGTCCGGTCCAGCCCGCCAGCCGCGCGACGATCCGCTCGGGGTCGCCCTCCAGCGGCCGGTCCAGGCCGGTGCCGAACAAAGCGTCGATCACCACGTCGGCGTCGCGCAGCGCGCTCGCCAGCGCGTCCTCGTCCAGGACGCCGATGTCGGCCATCTCGAGCCAGGCTCGCCTGGCGCCCTCGGCCGCGTCGCCCTTCGAGCCGTCCGGCCGGAGCGCCAGCACGGTCGGACGCAGGCCGGCGCGGGCGAGGTGACGCGCCGCGACGTAGCCGTCGCCGCCGTTGTTGCCCGAGCCGCACAAGACCAGCGGTCGGCGGGCCAGCGGCCAGGCGCTACGGAGGTCGGTCGCGACCGATCGCCCCGCGGCTTCCATCAGGCGCGAGGGCGGGGCGCCGAGGCCGGCGGCGGCCTCGTCGGCGGCGCGGACGTCGTCTGCGGACACGAGACGCATGGGTCGAGTCTACTCCTCGCGGTTCGCGCGCCCGCTCGTCGCGGGCCCTCAGGCCCGCCGCGGACCTTCGCCCCTTGCGCCGCCCGGGTCGGATCCGCGACGATGGAGCACGGCCCATCTTCCGGGTCGCGCCGAGGAGGCCACGATGCGGACGAACCTGACCCCCCGACGACCCGCCGAGCGGGTTCGCGCCGGTCTCGACGCCTGCCGCGTGGAGGTGTTGCGCGACATGGCCCGTGGCCCGTCCGAGCAGCACGACCCACGTGCGGCGCGTGCGCGTGCGCGCGTGTACGAGCGGGTCCGTACCGACCTGGACCGATTCGGGCTCGAGATCGCGCTGGCGCGCGCCGCGGCGGCGTACCGCCACGTCCCCGTCGTCCCGCCACGGCTGCTGGGTCGCCATCCGGCGGCCCGGGGCCGCGGCGAGGCGTTGGAGAGGGTGTTCGACGCCGCCGGCGTCGACCCGCGTCAGGTCGAGCGCATCCGTCGCGTCAGGCCGCGCTTCGTCGACGATCCCCAGGCCGCGTCGTGAGTCGCGGCCCGCGCCGGGCGCGCGGGCCGCTGAGGTCTTCGCTCAGTCGGACAGGATCGACTCGATCCGCTCGACGGCCTCGGGCGCGAGCTCCAGCTCGCCGGCACCGAGGTTCTCCTCGATCTGCCCGACCTTCGTCGCGCCCGTGATGACCGACGAGACGCCCGGCTGACGAAGCACCCACGCCAACGCCAGCTGCGCGCGGCTGACGCCCAGGTCGTTCGCGACGTCGCGCAGGGCGATGACCTTCTGGCGGTTCTCCTCGGTCAGGAAGCGCGACGCCATGGTCTCGTTCTCGGCGAACCGGCTGCCCTCCGGAATCCCTTCGTCGTACTTGCCGGTCAGCATTCCCTGCGCCAGCGGACTCCATACGACCAAGCCGACGCCCTTGGGCTCGGTCACCGGCAGGATCTGCTCCTCGACCCGGCGCCGGTGCAGCATCGAGTAGTGCGGCTGCTCGACCACCGGGGCGACGAGGCCGTGCGCCTCGGCGTAGGTATGGGCCTCGGCGATCTGCGCGGCGGACCACTCGCTGGTGCCCCAGTAGTGCGCCCGTCCGCTGCGGACGATGTCGCTGAACGTCTCGACGATCTCGGGCATCGGCGTCTCGGGGTCGTGCCGATGCGCGAAGTAGATGTCGAGGTAGTCCTCGTCCATCCTCTCCAGCGAGCGGTCGATCGACTCCATGACGTGCTTGCGCGAAAGCCCGCGATCGTTCACGTCGTCCGACATCGGCCAGAACACCTTGCTCGACAGCACCAGCGTGTGCCTCGGAGCGCCGATGTCGTGGAGCACGCCGGTCATGAAGCGCTCCCCTTCGCCGCGGGCGTAGATGTCGGCGTTGTCGAAGAAGTTCACGCCGCCCTCGAGCGCCGTTTCGACGATCATCGTGATCAGCTTCCGGTCCTGAACGCTGTCTCCGTACGTCGTCCAGGCGCCGAGGCTGATCTGCGATACCTTGAGTCCACTGCTTCCCAGTCTGCGATAGTTCATCGATTGCCTCCCGTTCGAGCGTACCGCCCCGGCGTGGCGGCGCCGTGTCGCGCCTGGCCCCGGGGCGGCTATCATCGCCGCATGGCTGACTCCAACGACGACGCGTCGCGGTCGAGCGCGCTCGGCGGCGTTCCGCGCCCGCCGATCCGGTACGCCCCGCCCGACGATCTCGGCGTGCGGCTCGGCACGCCGGGCGAGCCGCCGTTCACCCGCGGCATCCATGCCGGCATGTACACCTCGCGGCTGTGGACGATGCGGCAGTACGCCGGGTTCGCCTCCGCGGCCGCGTCGAACGAGCGCTACCGCTACCTGCTCTCCCAAGGCGTGACCGGCCTGTCGGTCGCGTTCGACCTGCCGACCCAGCTGGGCCTCGATCCCGACGACGCCATGGCGGCCGGGGAGGTGGGGCGCGTTGGCGTGTCCGTCGCGACGCTCGACGACATGCGGCGCCTGTTCGACGGCATCCCGTTGGACCGGGTGACGACCTCGATGACGATCAACGCGCCGGCCGCGATGCTGCTGGCGCTCTACACGCTGGTGGCCGAGGAGCAGGGGGCGTCGCTGGACCGGCTGAAAGGGACCGTCCAGAACGACATCCTGAAGGAGTACGCCGCGCGCGGGACGCAGATCTTCCCGGTACGTCCGTCGATGCGGCTGGCGACCGACCTGGTCGCGCACGCCTCGCGCGCGCTGCCCGCGTTCAACCCGATCAGCGTCAGCGGCTACCACATCCGCGAGGCGGGCGCGACCGCGGCGCAGGAGCTGGCGTTCACCCTCGCGAACGCCGAGGCGTACGTGGCGGCGGCGGTCGACGCCGGGCTGGACGTGGACGCGTTCGCGCCGCGCCTCAGTTTCTTCTTCGCCTGCCACGGCGATTTCTTCGAGGAGATCGCGAAGTTCCGGGTGGCGCGGCGGATCTGGGAGCGCCGCATGCGCCTGCGCTTCGGCGCGATCGATCCGAAGAGTCGGGCGCTCAGGTTCCACACCCAGACGGGCGGATCGACCCTGACGGCGCAGCAGCCCGAGGTGAACGTGGTGCGGACCGCGTACCAGGCGCTGGCCGCCGTGCTCGGCGGGACGCAGAGCCTGCACACGAACGCGCAGGACGAGGCGCTGGGCTTGCCGACGCCCGAGACGGCGCGGGTGGCGCTCCGGACCCAGCAGGTGCTGGCGTACGAGACCGGCGTGGCGGACGCGATCGACCCGTTGGCCGGAAGCTTCTACCTCGAGCACCTCTGCGATGCGCTCGAGGCCGAGGTCGACACGCTGCTGGACCGGATCGACGAGCTCGGGGGCGCGGTCGCGGCGCTGCAGGCCGGGTTCGTGCACGAGGAGATCGAGGCGTCCGCCTACCGGCATCAACGCGCGATCGAGTCGGGCGAGCGGGTGATCATCGGGGTCAACCGGTTCGTCGCCGGCGACGAGCCGGAGCCGGAGCTCCAGCGGATCGACCCGGCGCTGGAGCGACGGCGCGCGGACGAGCTGCGAGCGTTCCGGAGCGCCCGCGACGGCGTCGCGGCGTCACGGGCGCTGGACGTGCTGCGCACCGCGGCGGGCGGCGCGGACGCCCTGTTCCCGGTGCTGCGCGAGGCGCTGCGGGTCGGGGCGACGGTCGGCGAGACGTGCGGCGTGCTTCGCGAGGTCTGGGGCGTCTACGAGGGCTGATCGTCGCGGTCGGACGTCGCGTGCCGCGGGTGCGGCGCGCCTCCGTCCGCGTCCCCGTCGCCGTCCGCCTCCAACTCGCTCAGCGCGTCGTGCACGACGGCGACGATCGTGTCCACGGTGGCTCGCTGGTGCGTTCGCCCGTCGGGAAGTCGCGTCTCGTCGTCGAGGTAGCCGGCGCGGCCGGTGTGGTCCATCGCGCCGAGATCGACGACCTCGATCCGGCCGCCGGCCTTCATCCGGTTCCAGGTCGACCAGCGTACCCACGGCCAGCGACCGGGGAAGAACGCCGCGCCGATTCTCGCCACGACGTCGTTCCGGCCCCGGAGGTGCACCAGCTTCGCCAGCCCGTCGGGGCTTCGCGGGCTGGCCATGACGCCGCCCAGCGAGACGACCCGGGCCGGTCGACCCGTCCGGCTCGCGAGCGGCGCGGCGGCCCCCATCGCGATCTGGCCGCCGCCGCTGTACCCCACCAGCAGCAGCGGCGCGTCGCTCCCGGCGAGGTAGCCGTCGCGCACGAGCGCGCGGAGGATCAGGTCGGCGGAGCCTTCGTCGTACATCGGACCGTAGCGACGATCGGCGGACACGGCGACCTGCCAGGCGTTGCGGAAGTTGATCACCATCCCGGCGACGCCCGCGAGCTGGCGACGGCTCATCTTGCGCGCCAGCGCCCAGCGCCAGAAGCGCGCGAACAGCCGTTGCCCGGTCAGCGCGCGGTTCGTCACGGAGTAGGGGAACACCTCGATGACGTGGAGGTCCGGCAGCTCCGCGCGCAGGCGCTCCAGGAACGCCCGCTCCCGGGGCGCGAACGTGGCGCCTCCGACGGAGTGCACGCCGGAGAGGAACACCAGCCAGCCCGACGGCGGGGGATCGATCGGGTCCTCCGTCGGTAGCGGCTCGGTCTCGGAGCCGAACCAGCCCGCCCACCAGCCGAGCGCCTCGATCGGCGCGAGCAGGCCGGCGGCCAACAGCGCCGCGACGGCCGCGAACGCCAGCGTGCCGAGATCGGGAGAGGGCAGCGTCATCGCTCGCGCTCCGCGCCGTCCGGCCCGTGCCGACCCGCGACCCGCTCGCGGATGCGGCGCGTCGCGGCGACGACCGGTCGGCCCACCGTGCGAGCCAGCAGCTCGGTCACCAGCCAGGCAGCGCCCAGGGCGACGAGCGCTTCGGGCAGCGAGAAGCCGAACGTCGCGCGCGCACCGACGGCCAGCGCGAGGAACGTCCACACCGTCAACGCCACGCCGATGCCCGCGCCGAAGTAGGGCGTGAGCACGACGAAGCCGAACAGTCGCGGGGCGTGCGCCAGGCCGACGATCCGGATCACCTGGGCGAACGGCGTCGGCCGGTCGAACGCCAGCGCGCCGGCCACGGTGAGCGCGCCGGCCCAGACCCCGACCGACGCGGCGAAGATGGCGGTGCCCAGGGCGATGCTCAGGACGAAGCGCCACGGCGGAACGCGGTTCGCGACCAACGCGACGCTCTGGCCCAGCACGTGCGACAAGGCCGATCCGATCAGGACGAGGACCGCGATGCGCAGGCCGGCCGGATCGCTCGCGATGGCGGTGAACGCCGCCGGGTCGAGTCGGAGCGCACCTGCGACGAGGTCGCCGACGCCGTCCACGTCAGTGAGCGTGGGCGTGATCGAGCTCGCCGGGCGCGAGCGGCAGGCGGTCGCCACGGAACATGACCGCCGCGATCAGGGTCGTGACCGGGACGGCGAGGATGAGGCCGATCGAGCCGACCAGGGTATGGACCACCTCGGCCGCGATCAGCTCGAGGTTGACCGCCCGGGCGAAGCCGATCTCGCCCTGCCCGAGGAGCACCAGGAGCGGGAGCGCGGCACCGGTATAGGCCAGCACCAGGGTGTTCACGAGCGAGCCGATATGGTCAAGCCCGACGTTCATGCCTCGCTGGTAGAGCGCGCGCACGTCCCAGTCGGGATCGGCGTGCGCCAGCTCGCGCACGACCGCCGCCTGCACGATGGTGATGTCGGTCAGCGCTCCGAGGGCGCCGATCATCAGGCCGGCCAGCATCAGCCCACGCAGCGCGATGTTCGGCGCGGTCGCGGCGATCATCGCGGCGTCCTCGCTCCCGAATCCGGTGAGATGCGCGAGATCGGTGAACACGATGCCCAGCAGCATCGTGACGACGGCAGCGAGGAAGGTGCCGATCAGGGCGGCCGTCGTCGACCAGCTCACGCCGTGGACGAAGTAGATCGCCAGGATCAGGATCGCGCTGACGCCCAGCAGCGAGATCGGCACCGGGTGCGCCCCGGCCACGATGCGCGGAACCACGAATCCGATCACGATCGCCAGGCTCGCGGCGGTCGCCAGGAACGCCCGCAAGCCTTTGAAGCGCGCCACGACGACGGAGACCAGCAGGAACAGCCCGATCAGCCAGCCGAGCGCGGGGCGCCGCACCCAGTCGGCCACGACGTGCACGCGCTCGCCGCCCGGTCCGGGGCTGTAGTACACCTCGACGCGGTCGCCCACCTCGAACGCCGGCAGCTCGTAGCCGGCCAGCGGATCCTGGCCGGGAAGGCGCGCCTCGATCACGCGTCCGTTCGAGAGCTCCACCAGCGCGGCACCGGGGCCCGTTCCCTCGTCGACGACGGTGCGGATCGTGCCGTCGACCCAGCCGATCGCGGACGGGTCCGAGCCCGGCGTGCCGGGCGTCTGCGCCGTGGCCGTGCTGGCCAGCGCGATCGCCGCGACGATCGCCAGCACGACCAGCGCGACGCGAGGCGGGCGTTCACGCGACGCGCGGGTCGCGGAACGAGACGAGCGGCGGAGCGCCGCGCACGACGGCTCGGCGTTCATGACGGCGACGCCGCGGGGTCGGAGGGGCGCTGGCAGCGCTCGCACAGACCGTACAGCGTCAGCGCGTGGTCCTCGACGCGGAAGCCGCCGGGGAGGGTGACGCCCTCGAGGATCGAGACGGGACAGTCGGCCTCGAGCTCGAACACGCCCTGGCAGGCACGACAGATGAAGTGGTGATGGTGCCCGCGCCCCGAAGGCTCGTAGCGGGTGGCGTCGTCCGGCAGGTGGACCGTGACGACGGCGCCCGCCTCCTCGAGCCGGGCGAGGTTCCGGTACACCGTGGCGAGGCCGAGGGTGCTCTGCTCCTGGCGCGCGGCGTCGTGCACCTGCTGCGGCGTCAACGGTCCCTCGGCATCGTGCAGCGCCCTCAGGATCGCGCGCCGTTGGCTGGTTCGGCGAGTCATCGTGGGCAAGTGTACCGGCCCGTCGCGTCAGGCCCCGTCGCTGACCCGGCGACTCAGCATCGGTCCGAGGGGGCGTCCGCCCAGCAGGTGCAGGTGCAGGTGATCGACCTCCTGGCCGCCGTGTTCCTTGCAGTTCACGATCAGCCGGTAGCCGTCGTCGGCCAGGCCCTCGTCCTCGGCGATTCGCCGCGCCACGGTGAACAGTCGCCCCAGCACGGGCTCGTGGCGCGCCTCGACGTCCGCCACGGTCGGGATCGGCTCGTTGGGCACGATCAGGACGTGCACCGGTGCCTGGGGCGCGATGTCGCGGAAGGCGGTCACGAGGTCGTCCTGGTAGACGACGTCGGCGGGGACCTCGCCACGTACGATCCGGAGGAACAGCGTCTCGTCGCTCATGGCCTCAGTCTACGGACGCGGCGACGAGCTCGCGCATCGTGAACAGCGGACGAAGCTCGACCCCCGCCGCCGCCAGCGCCTCGGGCCCGCCGGCCTGACGGTCGATCACGCACAGGGCGTGCTCGACGGTGGCGCCGCGCTCGCGCAGGTCCCGGGTCGAGGCCGCCAGCTGGCCGCCCGAGGTGACCACGTCCTCCACGACCAGCAGGCGCCGGCCCGCGATGGGGCCGCCCTCGGCCAGCTTGCAGGTGCCGTACGTCTTCGCTTCCTTCCGCACGAACACGGCCGGAAGCCCGGTCCGTTGCGAGAGGATCACCGCCAGCGGGATGCCTCCGGTCTCGAGCCCGGCCAGCGCCTCGGTCCCCTCGGGCACGAGCGGCGCGAGCGCGTCCCCGATCGCGGCGAGGAGCCCAGGGTCGGACTCGAACAGGTACTTGTCGAAGTACTCGTCGCTGACCGTGCCGCTGCGAAGCACGAAGCTGCCGGTGAGGTGGGAGGCGCGATAGATGTCGCGGGCGAGCCGGGTGCGGTCCATGGGCGCATGCTACCGCCGCCGCGTGCCCCGAGGCCTCGCCCTCGGCGCGCCGGTGTGCTATATTCACGCGTTCCCTGCCGGAGCGGCGTTTCACGTCGCGGGTCCGGCCGACGCCCACGGGTTCGCCCCGGTGGGCGATTTCGATCGACACGTCTCGGCGCCGACGGCGCCGGAGCGCAGGAGGAGACCATGCCGCGAGTTTGTGCCGTCACCGGCAAGAAGACCCGGAGCACCACGACCAGCAAGCGCAAGGGCTCGCCCAAGAAGCGCGGCGGCGTCGGCCTGAAGCAGGTCGGGGTCCACAAGCGCCAGATCAAGCCGAACCTGCAGAAGCGCACGATCTGGGTCGACGGAGCGCCGCAGCGCGTCTGGCTCTCGGCCAAGGCGATGCGCGGCATGGATCCCACGCTGTTCGTGAACCCCCACAAGTAAGGGCGCTCACGCGTCAGGGGTCTCGCCCCTCGTCCAGGCGGCGCTGGACTCCCGTCGCGCGCTCCTTCCCACGATCCGTCGCTCGGCCCCGCTCGCTCGGGGCCGAGCTTCGTTCGTCGGACGGCCTTTCTCGGTCGTCGCTCCGAGCGCCTCGTGACATCGAGATGTCGTTACGGGTGCGATCGCGACGCTCGTGCGCCATCCGCTGCGACGATCGAGAACCTTGTCGGGGCGCACTTGTGTTCACGTGCGCCGGCATGTACGATCGCCCAGTGATGAAAACGACTTCTCAACAAGCTGATGGAATCCGACGCGTCGCCCCCTGCGGACGAACGCTGCCGACGTCGCCGATCCTCCTGATCGTGAGCCTCGTGATCCTGAGCCTCGCGGTCAGCGCGCACGCCCAGCCTCGCGTGGTCGTGTCGATCGAGCCGTACCGTGACGCGGTGCAACGCCTGCTGGGCGACGACGTCGCCGTCGACGTGCTGCTCCCGCCGGGCGCCAGCCCGCACGCCTACGACCCGACGCCGCGCCAGGTGGCCGGACTGGCGGACGCCGACCTGGTGATCGTGAACGGCGGCCTCGACGCCTGGGTGCTCGAGATGGTCGACGCGCTCGGAGGCGACGTGCCGGTCTTCGTCGCGATCGAGTCGCTGCCGCTG
>CAZHCI010000008.1:0-4303 GCA_964530905.1 uncultured bacterium | reverse complement strand
GCGGACGAGCGCGACGAGGCCGCCCGGGAGGTGCCCGCCGACTACGACGACGTGAACTCACACGTCTGGCTCGATCCGGCCCACATGCGCACCATCGTGGGCGCGATCGGCGAGCGGCTGAGCGAGCTGGACCCTGCGCGCGCCGACGCCATCGCCGCGCGCACGGCGGCGTACCTGGCCGAGCTGGACGCGCTCGACGCCGAGATCGCTTCCATGCTCGCTCCGGTCGCCGGGGCGCCGTTCGTCCCGTTCCACGACGCCTGGCCGTACTTCGCCGCCCACTACGGGCTGGACCTGATCGTCGAGATCGAGCCGTTCCCCGGACGCGAGCCGACCGCCCGCGAGCTGGCGCAGGCGATCGATCTCATCGACCGCGCCGGGGCGACGGCCGTGTTCTCCGAGGTGCAGCTGCCCGAGCGTCCCGCACGGGTGCTGGCCGACGAGGCGGGGGTGTCGCTCGGCGTCCTGGACCCCATCGGAGGCGCACCGGGGCGGAGAAGCTACGGCGAGCTGCTGCGCTACAATGCCGCGGTGATCCTGGAGGCGCTCCGGCCCGACGCCGACGCACGTTGAGAACGGTCGCGAAGGAGGGGCGCGGCGCTCCGGACGTCCGGGCGCCGTGCCCGGCCGCGGAGGCGTCCCGCCCCGTCGGGCCCGGGGGCCCGCGAACGGAGGACCGCATGGACACGACCCCAGCGCTTCGTATGCGCCACGTCACGGTCCGTCGCGGCGACGTCGAGATCCTTCGCGACATCGACCTCGAGCTCGCCGCTCGACGGTTCCTGGCCATCATCGGGCCGAACGGCGCTGGCAAGTCCACCCTCGTGAAGGTGTTGCTCGGTCTCGTCGAGCCCGACCGCGGCGAGGCGCTCGTGTTCGGGCGCGCCGCGGGCAACGAACCGGTCCGGGTCGGCTACGTGCCTCAGCTCAAGACGTTCGATCGGTCGTTCCCCGCCACCGCGCTCGAGCTGGTCGTGTCGGGCCTGCGCCGTGCCTGGCCGGGACGCGTCCGGCGGCACGAGCACGACGCGGCGTGCGAAGCGCTGGAGCGGGTCGGGGCGGGGCGCCTGACCGACCGCCCGCTGGCACGACTGTCGGGCGGCGAGCTCCAGCGGGCGTACCTGGCTCGCGCGCTGGTGCGCCGCCCCGATCTGGTGATCCTGGACGAGCCCGCCACCGGCGTCGACTTCCTGGCCGAGCACGACCTGAACCGGCTTCTCGAGGGCTACCAGCGCGACGCCGACGCGACGGTGGTCATGGTCACGCACGACCTCGCCGCCGCGCGTCATCACGCCTCCGACGTGCTCGTGCTGAACCGCGTCGTGATCGGCTTCGGTCCGCCGGAGCGAGCGCTCAGCGGCGACTGCCTGGAGCGAGCCTACGGGCACGTCGGCCATGGGCACGGTCTGGTCGTGCCGTGATCGCGGAGCTGTCCGGCATGCTGGACTACGCCTTCATGCAACGCGCGCTGATGGGCGGCGTCGCGATCGCGGTCATGACCGGTCTGCTGGGCGTGTTCGTCGTCCAGCGCGGCCTGGCGTTCCTGGGCGACGGGTTGGCGCACGCCTCGTTCGGCGGAATCGCGCTGGGAGCGCTGGTCGCCTACGGCGCGGCGGGCAGCGGGGTGCTTTCGCAGCCGCTCTGGGTGGCGCTGCCGTTCACGCTGATCGCGGCGCTCGCGATCGCCTGGGTGCGCGACCGAACCGAGCTGTCCAGCGATACCGCCATCGGGGTGTTCTTCGCGGTCTCGGTCGCGCTGGGCGTGCTGTTCCTCTCCCGCATCCCGCCGGACCGGAACGTCGTCGACGTCTGGCACCTGCTGTTCGGCTCGATTCTGGCGGTCGGACCGGCCGACCTCACCATCATCGTCGTGACCTCGGTGCTCGTGACCGGCCTGCTGGCCGCCGCCTGGGGTCGCCTGGCGTACGCCACCTTCGACGCCGAGCTGGCCGCGAGCGACGGCGTGCCGGTCCGCGCTCTCGACTACGCGCTGTTCGCCGTCGCCGCGGTCACGGTCGTCGTGAGCGCCCAGGTGGTCGGGATCGTGCTGATGGCGGCCTACCTGGTGATCCCCGCGGCCGCGGCCCGGCTGCTGGCGCGCACGCTGGCGACGATGACGTTCGGTGCCATCGGGATCGGGCTGACGACGACCGTGGCCGGGCTCGTCGCCTCGTTCTTCGCGGACGTGCCGAGCGGCTCGGCGATCATCCTGCTGCAAGCCGCGGTGTTCCTGGTCGCCACGATCGTCGGGCGTCGCTGACGCCGCCTTCCCGAGGCTGCGGCGCGGCGATCCGCACTGGCGTCGCTCAGTCCCGGCTCAGTCCCGGCTCAGTGCCGCTCCGGTAGGTCGCTCTCGGCGTCCGAGACGTTCGCGAGCTCGCCCGTGCCGCGACCGGCGCCGGCTTCGACGCCGGCTTCTGTAGCGACGAGGCGATCGGTGTCGGTCTCTCGATCCGCGTCCCCCCGCAGTCGGCGCAGCAGGTCCGGGAAGCGGCGCTCGACCTCCTCCTCGACCTCGGGATCCATCGTGATCTTCTCCGGCCAGGCACGTGCGAAGCCCTCCTCGGGCAGCTTCGGCGTGCCGTCCACGACCCAGGTCGGACCGCCCATGGCGTCCTCGACCACCTGCACGTCGCGTTCGGGATCGATGTTGTTCAGCATCGTCCAGATGCAGTCCTCGAAGTCGGTGGGATCGGTCGTGTCATCGAGCACCGCGATCCACCGGATCCCGCGGGCCGCGTACTGACGCGCGGCCCACTCGCCCAGGTGGCGGCCCTGGTCAGGGCGCGCCTTGCGCGTCGTGATGAACCAGAACCCGCCGCCCGGCTGATCCTGGGACACCGTCTCGGCGTGGTAGGGAAGCGTCGAGGCGTGGCGCGCGGGCGCCGCCTCCCAGAGGGCGTCGCCGCCCTCCTCCTCGTGCTTCGTCGTGCCGTCCAGCACGAGCTTGCTGCCGTAGCTCCAGGCGCGACTGGCGTGATCCAGGACGTCGATCGGTCCCTTCGCGATCTGCTGGTCGCGACCCGGCGTGGCCCGCGCCAGGACGTGCCGCCAGAACGCGGCGTGATCCTGCGGCGCGACCTCGGGATCGTCCGAGACGAGCAGCACCTTCGCGAACATCATCTGACCCAGCCCCAGCAGGCCGTTGGCGACCTTGTACGCCTGCCCCGGATACGCCTTGTCGATCACGACGTTCACGAGGTTGTGCGCGATGCCCGCGGGAGGCATGTGGTAATCGCGGATCTCGGGAAGGATCAGCTGGGCGGGAGCCAGGAACAGCCGCTCGCTGGCCTCGATCAGGTACGCGTCCTCCATCGGCGGCCGCCCCACGATCGTCGCCGGGTACACCGGGTCGCGTCGCGTCGTCACGGCGGTGACGTGGAACGTCGGGTAGAGGTCCTCCAGCGTGTAGAAGCCGGTGTGGTCGCCGAACGGTCCCTCGACGCGCCACGGCTCCTCGGGGTCGACGTAGCCCTCGAGCACGATCTCGGCCTGGGCCGGAACCTCGAGATCGACGCTGACGCCCCGCACCAGCTCGACCCCGCGCCCGCGAAGCCAGCCGGTGAGCGAGAACTCGTTGATCCCGGGGATCGGCGGGAGCGGCGCGGTGGCGGCGTACGTGAGCGCGGGGTCGCCGCCCAGCGCGACGGCGACCTCGAGCTTGCGACCGGCCTTCCGGGCGTTCTCGAGGTGCCGTGCGCCGGTCTTGTGGCGCTGCCAGTGCATCCCGGTCGTCCTGCCGTCGTACACCTGCATCCGGTACATGCCGATGTTGACGTCGCCCTCGATCGGGTCGCGGCTGATCACCAGCGGCAGGGTCACGAACGGACCGCCGTCGCCCGGCCAGCAGGTCAACACCGGCAGGCGCGACAGGTCGACCTCGTCGCCGCGCCGGACGATCTCCTGCACCGGCGCGCGCCGAACGCGCTTGGGCGGCAGCGAGGTCAGCTCCCGCAGCTTGGGAAGGTTCGAGGCGAGCCCGATCAGCCCGCCACCGACCTTCACGTCCAGAAGGTCGCGGACGCGGTCACCCAGGGCGTCGAGCGTCTCGACGCCCAGTGCCCACGCCATCCGTTGGCGGGTGCCGTACAGACCGATGACCAGCGGGACGTCGCGCCCCTCGACGTTCTCGAACAGGAGCGCCGGACCGCCGGACTTGACGGCGGCGTCCGCCAGCACCGTGATCTCGAGCTCCGCGCTGACCGGGTCGCGAACCCGCACCAGCTCGCCCTTCTGCTCGAGGAAGCTCAGAAACCGCTGCAGGTCTGCGTACATGCCCGCATGCTACCCGGAGGGCGCGGCC
>CAZHCI010000007.1:28425-40892 GCA_964530905.1 uncultured bacterium | reverse complement strand
GCTGGCGCCATGAAGCGCAACGACCTCGTTCGCTGGCTGGACGCCACCCTCGACATCCACGCCTTCCCCGACCCCTCCCTCAACGGCCTTCAGGTCGAGGGCACGGACGACGTCGCCAAGGTGGCCGTCGCCGTCGACGCAAGCCTCTCGACCTTCGAACAGGCCGCCGACGTCGGCGCCGACCTTCTGATCGTCCATCACGGTCTGTTCTGGGGCGGAGCCGAGCCGCTCGCCGGCATGATGGGCAGGCGCGTCCGCTACCTGCTGGAGCACGACGTCAACCTCTACGCGGCGCACATTCCGCTGGACGCCCACCGCGAGCTCGGCAACAACTGGGGTCTGGCGCGGCTGCTGGGGATGGACGACCTCCGGCCGTTCGGCGACTGGCAGGGCCATCCGATCGGCGTGAAAGGGATCTTCCCGAACCCGGTCTCGCTCCGCGACCTGGCCGACACGATCGAGAAGGAGCTGGGCGAGAGCGTGCTGGTGCATGCGGGCGGCCCGATGGACGTGGCCTCGCTGGGCATCGTGTCGGGCGCCG
This sequence comes from uncultured bacterium, assembly GCA_964530905.1. Taxonomy (GTDB): domain Bacteria; phylum Deinococcota; class Deinococci; order Deinococcales; family Trueperaceae; genus SLSQ01. The sequence goes on along the minus strand of CAZHCI010000007.1, from coordinate 40,351 downwards.
CCGCGCGGGAGGTCGCCAGCGCCGCGGACGAAGGCCTCGACGCCTTCCTGACCGGCGAGCCGAAGCACGACGTGTTCCACGTCCCGTTCGAGCGGAACGTCAACGCCCTCTTCGCCGGCCACTACATGACCGAGACCGTCGGCGTGAACCTGCTCGCCGACCGCATCCGCGACGAGTTCGGCCTCGAGACCGAGTTCCTCTTGCTGCCCACCGGACTGTGACCCGCCCCGCACGGGGCCTGTTCATCGCGTTCGAGGGGCCCGAGGGAGCCGGCAAGTCCACGCAGGTCGCCACGCTGGCGCGCCGACTGACGAAGACGGGGCGGGACGTCGTCGTCACGCGCGAGCCCGGCGGCACGCCGGCGGGCGACCGGATCCGCGACGTGGTCCTCGATCCGGATCTCGAGATCGCGCCCCTCGCCGAGTTCCTCCTCTACGCCGCCGCGCGCGCGCAACACGTCGAGGAGAGGATCCGTCCGGCCCTGGAGCGCGGCGCCACCGTGCTGTGCGACCGCTTCGCGGCCTCCAGCGTCGCCTACCAGGGCTACGGCAGAGGGCTCGATCCCGCCTGGGTCCGCGAGCTGAACGCGCGCGCCACCGACGGCCTGACGCCCGACGCGACGGTGCTGCTGGACGTCCCGAGCGAGGTGGGGATGGGGCGCATCGCCGCCCGCGGGGCGACCGACCGGCTGGAACGCGCCGACCTGCCGTTCCACCGGCGGGTCCGCGACGGATTCCTCACCGAAGCCTCCGTGCACGGCGACTGGATCGTCGTGAACGCGGCGGACGACGAGTCGGACGTCGCCGACGCGGTCTGGCGCGCGCTCCGGCCTCGCCTCGGCGTCGACGCGCACGGCGAGACGGAGACCGCATGACCCGCGGCTGGGCGACACCGCGACGCGTCGCCGTGTCGGTCGTCTTCGCCGTCCTGGCGTCGTCGCTGCTGACCGCCTGCGGATCGAGCCCGGCGACCGAGCTGTCCGCGGAGGAGGTGGCCCGCCACCCGCACGACACGGGCGCGTTCACGCAAGGCCTCGTCTGGCACGACGGCTGGCTGTACGAGAGCACCGGCCTGTACGGCGAGTCCTCCTTGCGCCGCGTCGAGCTCGAGACCGGCGAGGTCCACGAGGTCCGCTACCTGGAGGCCGAGGTGTTCGCCGAGGGTCTCGCCCGCGTCGGCGACGCGCTGGTGCAGCTCACCTGGCGCGCGGAACGCGCCTACCGCTGGCCGATCGACGGCTTCGCCCGAGGGGACCCGCCCCTGGCCGTGCACGCCTACCGAGGCGAGGGCTGGGGCCTGTGCCACGACGGCGAGCGCTTGGTCAAGAGCGACGGAACGCCGCGACTGACGTTCCACGACCCGGTCGATTTCCGGCGGCTGGGCGCGGTCGACGTGACCCTCGACGGCGAGCCGCTGGCGCGCCTCAACGAGCTCGAGTGCGTCGCAGGCGCCGTCTGGGCGAACGTCTGGTACGAAGATCGGATCGTGCGGATCGACCCAGGCAGCGGCCGCGTCGAGGCGTGGCTGGACCTGCCCGACCTGCTCACCCCGGACCAGCGCGAGGAGGCGGGGCCGGAAGGCGTCCTGAACGGACTGGCGTGGCGCCCCGACAGCGGGACGATGCTCGTCACCGGCAAGCTGTGGCCCGTCGTGGTCGAGATGCGGATCGAGGGCCTTCCCGACTGACCGCGCCGCGGCCACGGGGCGCGGTCAGGGCACGGTCAGTCCTTGGAAGCCTTGGAAGATTCGGCCGGCGTGCTCTTGGTGTCGGTCTTCGGAGCGTCGCTCGCCTTGGCCGGAGCGTCGCCCTTGCCGGACTCGCCGTTCGACGAGGCCGGCTTCGCGGCGGCGGGCCCCTTGGCCTTGCCCCGCGAGTCGGTCACGTAGAAGCCCGAGCCTTTGAACGCGATCCCGACCGGCTGGACGATCCGCTTGACCGGATCGCCGCTGGCGGGGTGCTCGGTCCAGGCGGACTCGGTGATGCGCTGCTCGACCTCGAAGGTCTCGCCGGTGGTCAGATTCTTGTAGACGTAGACGGGCATGGTCCCCTCCACGGGTGGAATTTCGGCTGTGCCGATGGCGCGATGCGCGGGCGTCATGCTAGCACCGCGGAGCGTCGCCGCGCACGTCGCGCGGCACGGGACGGCGAGCGGAGCGCGATCCGAGCGCCGGGTAGGATGCCGCCATGTCCGTCATCGCCGCTCACGGCCTCGTCAAACGGTACGGCTCCGCCGTCGCCGTCGACCGCCTCGACCTCGACGTCGAGCGCGGCGAGATCGTCGGCTTCCTCGGCCCGAACGGCGCCGGGAAGACCACCACCCTTCGGATGCTCGCCGGGCTGATCCGGCCCAGCGCCGGCCACGCCGAGATCCTGGGCGCTCGCGTTCCCGGTCGCGGCCTTCGCCGCGTCGGAACGATGATCGAGGAGCCCAGCTTCTACCCCTACCTGTCCGGCCGCGACAACCTTCGCTACGCCGCCACGCTGCACGGCGGCGTGCCGCCAGCACGCATCGACGAGGTGCTCGCCTTCGTCCGGCTCGAGAACGCGGCCGCCAAGCGGGTCGGCGCCTACTCCCAAGGGATGCGGCAGCGGCTGGGCCTCGCGCGCGCGCTGCTGCACGAGCCCGACGTCCTGCTTCTCGACGAGCCGACGAACGGCCTCGATCCGGTCGGCATCGCCGAGATCCGCGAGAACCTGCGCACGGTCGCGAGGCAGGGCGTGACGGTGTTGATCAGCAGCCACATCCTGGCCGAGATCGAGAAGCTCGTCGGACGCGTCGTCGCGATCGAGCGTGGCCGCCTCCGCTTCGACGGCCCGCTGCACGAGCTGACCGCTCGGATCGACGAGCGCACCGTCGCGATGCGGCTGGCCGCGACCGATCCGGACGCCTTGCGCGCCGCGCTGGCCGAGCGCGAGATCCCGGTCGAGACGGACGCCGCCGATCCCGCCCACGCGACGGTCCGCGTCGCCCAGGCCGAGGTGCCGGGGCTGCTGCGCGGGCTGCTGGCCGGCGGCGTGGAGCTGATCGAGGCCCGCCGCGTCGGCGAGGACCTCGAGGACGCCTACCTGCGCCTGCTGCGCGAGGACGGGAGGCCGTCGTGATGCCCCTCTACCGCGTCGTTCGCGCCGAGCTGTTCAAGGCGGTCCGGAAGCGCCGCAGCTACGTCCTGGCAGGCCTCTGGTGGGTGTTGCTTCCGGCCATCACGCTGATCATCGCGCGCGTCGTGCAGGTGAACGTCGGCGGATCGTTCGTCGACGAGACCGGCACCACGGTCGCCACCCTGCTTCAGGAGCTCGCGTCGCCGTACGGTCTGGCGCGGGTCGCCCTCACCGGGCCGGCGTTCCTCAGCCCCAGCTACTACGTCATCGTCGTCGCGCTTCTGGCCGCCGTGTTCATCGGCGAGGAGAAGAGCCTGAACATGTGGAAGACGACGCTGGTGGCCCAGCCGTCCCGCCTGGCGGTGATCTGGGGCAAGATCGCGGCGATGATGATCGTGCTGGCGGTGCTGATGGCGGGCGCCGCGCTGTTCGCCGTCCTGGCCGGCGCCGCCGCGACGACGTTCCTGCCGACGACCTTCGCCGGCGCCTGGGGCGAGCTGGCCAGGCTCTACCTGCAGCAGTGGGCGCACCTCACGGCCCTGGCGCTGTTCGCGTCGCTGCTGATCTTCCTGGTGCGCAACGTGGCGCTGGGGATCGTGATGACGTTCTTCCTTCCCGCGCTGCTCGAGGGGATCTACACCGTCTGGCGGGCGACGGTGGGATTCCAGCCGCTCAACCGCCTCAACGCCGTGTTCCAGGCGCTGGAGCTCCGACGCACGCTCGAGAACCTCCCCCGCTGGTTCCTCACCGACAACCTCTACCTTCCCGCGCGCGTGCCCGCCCGTCGCCTGGTCGACCTGTTCGGCGCCGAGGCGGCCGATCTCCAGGACTCTCCGCTGGCCGGCCTGTTCGGCAGCGGCCTGACCTTGCCGCACGCCGCCTGGGCGATGACGCTGTACGCCGTTCTGTTCGGGGCGTTGCTGACGTGGCTGTTCGTGCGACGCGACGTCGACTGATGCGGCCTGACGTCGCTTCCGCCCTGCGCGAGCGGATCCTGGTGCTCGACGGCGCGATGGGCACGATGATCCAGCGCGAGGTCCTCGACGAGGCCGCGTTCCGCGGCGAGCGCTTCGCCGGCCATCCGCGCCCGCTCCAAGGCGCGAACGACGTGCTCGCCGTCACCCGCCCGGAGCTGATCGAGGGGATCCACCGCGCCTACCTCGAGGCGGGCGCGGACATCATCGAGACGAACACGTTCTCCTCGACCCGGATCGGCCTGGCCGACTACGGACTCGAGGAGCACGTGACCGAGATCAACCTGGCGGCCGCACGGCTGGCCCGGCGGGCGGCGGACGCGTTCGAGCGGCCCGGCAGGCCGCGCTGGGTGGCGGGCTCGGTCGGACCCACGAACCGCACGGCGTCGATGAGCCCCGACGTCGAGAACCCCGGCTTCCGTGCCGTCACGTTCGACCAGCTCGCGAGCGACTACCGCCAGCAGATCGAGGCGCTGATGCGGGGCGGCTGCGACCTGATCCTGATCGAGACGGTGTTCGACACCCTGAACGCCAAGGCGGCGCTGTACGCCTGCGACCTGGTCCGCGAATCGCTGGGGACCGAGGTGCCGGTGATGCTGTCGGGCACGATCACCGACGCGTCCGGCCGGACCCTGTCGGGTCAGACGCTCGAGGCGTTCTGGACCTCCGTCCAGCACGCGCCGGTGGTGTCGGTGGGCCTGAACTGCGCGCTGGGGCCCGCCGCGTTGCGGCCGTACGTCGAGGAGCTGTCCCGCCTGGCGTCCGTCCCGACGACGGTGCACCCCAACGCCGGACTGCCCAACGCGTTCGGCGAGTACGACGAGTCGCCCGAGACGATGACGGACGTGCTGGCGGGCTTCCTGGAGGAGGGCTGGGTGAACGTGATCGGCGGCTGCTGTGGCACGACGCCGGAGCACATCGCCGCCTTCGCCGAGATCGCCTCGGCCCATCCGCCGCGCGTGCCCCCCGAGCCCGACGGCCTGCCGCGCTTCGCCGGGCTCGAGCCGCTGGTGATCCGGCCCGAGACGAACTTCGTGAACATCGGCGAGCGCACGAACGTCACCGGCTCGCGCCGCTTCCTGCGGCTGATCCGCGAGGGGCGCCACGACGAGGCGCTGGACGTGGCCCGCGACCAGGTCGAGGGCGGCGCGCAGATGATCGACGTGAACATGGACGAGGGCATGCTGGACGCCCCGGCGGAGATGGTCCGCTTCCTCGATCTGCTGGCCGCCGAGCCCGAGATCGCCCGCGTGCCGGTGGTCGTCGACGCGTCCAGCTTCGAGGTTCTCCGGGCCGGCCTGACGCGCCTTCAGGGGCGGTCGCTGGTGAACTCGCTCAGCCTGAAGGAGGGCGAGGCCCCGTTCCTGGAGCAGGCCCGCGAGGTCCGCAGGCTGGGCGCGGGCGTGATCGTGATGGCGTTCGACGAGGACGGCCAGGCGGACACGCTGGGTCGGCGGACGTCGATCTGCGCGCGCGCGTTCGAGCTGCTGACCGAGCGGGTCGGCTTCCGCCCCGAGGAGATCGTGTTCGATCCGAACGTCTTCCCCGTCGCGACCGGGATCGACGAGCACCGTCGGTACGCGCTGGACTTCTTCGACGCCGTGCGCTGGATCAAGGCGAACCTGCCGGGAGCGCTCACCTCGGGCGGGATCAGCAACGTCAGCTTCTCGTTCCGCGGCACGCCCCGCGTGCGCGAGGCGATGCACGCCGCGTTCCTCTACCACGCGCGCGCGGCCGGCCTGGACATGGGGATCGTGAATCCGGCGCTGCTCGAGATCTACGAGGAGGTCGACCCCGAGCTGCTCGAGGCCGTCGAGGACGTGCTGTTCGATCGCCGGCCGGACGCCACGGAGCGGCTGGTCGCCCTGGCCGAGGACCTGGGTCAGGGGGGCGCCAAGGCCAAGGTCGCCGACGACGCCTGGCGCGCCTGGCCGGTCGCGGAGCGCCTCCGGCACGCCCTGGTGAAAGGGATCGACCGTTACGCGGTGGAGGACGCCGAGGCGGCCCGGCTGGAGCTCGACTCGGCGCTGGCGGTGATCGAGGGGCCGCTGATGGACGGCATGAACGTCGTCGGCGACCTGTTCGGCGCCGGCAAGATGTTCCTGCCGCAGGTCGTGAAGTCCGCCCGCGTGATGAAGAAGGCCGTCGCGCACCTCACCCCCTACCTGGAGGCGGACGCCGCGGGCGTGCGGAGCGCCGGGACGATCGTGCTGGCGACCGTCAAGGGCGACGTGCACGACATCGGCAAGAACATCGTCGGCGTGGTGCTGGCCTGCAACGGCTTCGAGATCGTGGACCTCGGCGTCATGGTCCCCACCGAGCGGATCCTGGCGGAGGCCGATCGCGTCGGCGCCGACGCGATCGGCCTGTCGGGGCTGATCACGCCGTCGCTGGACGAGATGGTCGCCGTCGCTCGCGAGATGGACCGCCGCGGCTCGACGCTGCCGCTGCTGATCGGCGGCGCCACGACCAGCCGCATCCACACCGCGGTCAAGATCGCGCCCGCCTATCGCGAGCTCGTGGTCCACGTGGCGGACGCGTCACGCAGCGTGCAGGTGGCGGCCCGGGCGATCAGCGCCAAGGACCGTCCCGCCCTGACGCGCGAGACCGAGGAGCGCTACGACGCGCTCCGCGCGACGCACGCCGCGCGCGACGACGCGCGGCGGCTGCTCTCTCTCGAGGCGGCCCGAGCCGCCCGGCTCCCGTTCGACCCCGCGTCGGTCGCGCCCGCGCCCGCCGCGCCGGGCCTGCACCGCCTCGAGGTCCCGCTCGACGACCTGATCGAGGGGATCGACTGGGGACCGTTCTTCCTGGCCTGGGAGCTGCCGGGTCGGTGGCCGGACCTGCTGGACGATCCGGAGCGGGGCGCCCACGCCGCCGAGCTCAAGCGCGACGCGGACGCGATGCTGGCCGACTGGGCCGCGGACGCGAGCAAGGTCGGCCGCGCCGCCGTGGCGCTCTGGCCCGCGAACAGCGACGGCGACGACCTGATCGTGTGGACGGACGAGCTTCGGACCGAGGAGCGCGCGCGCTTCCACACCTTGCGCCAGCAGACCGCGAAGCGGCAGGGCGCTGCGAACCTGGCGCTGGCGGACTACGTCGCGCCGGTCGGAACGCCCGACTGGCTGGGCGGCTTCGCCGTCACCACGGGCGCCTGGGCGGACGCCTTGGCGCGCCGCTACGAGGCGGAGCACGACGACTACCGCGCGATCCTGGTCAAGGCGCTCGCCGACCGGCTGGCCGAGGCGATGGCCGAGCGGCTGCACCAGCGCGTGCGTTCCGAGCTGTGGGGCTACGCGCCCGACGAGTCGCTGACGAACGAGGACCTGATCCGCGAGCGCTACCGGGGAATCCGGCCGGCTCCCGGCTACCCCGCCTGCCCGGACCACACCGAGAAGGGGCCGCTGTTCGACCTGCTGGACGCGCGCGCGTCGGGCATGGACCTGACCGAGAGCTACGCGATGACGCCGGCCGCCAGCGTGTCCGGCCTGTACTTCGCGCATCCTCACGCCCGCTACTTCGCGGTGGGCCGCATCGGACGCGATCAGGTCGTCGACGTCGCGGCTCGCAAAGGCTGGAGCGTGGCGGAGGCCGAGCGCTGGCTGGCGCCCGCCCTGGCGTACGACCCGGACGCGTACGACCCGGACGCGACCGTCGGCGCATGAGCGCGCTCGCGTACCTGCTGAACGCCTACCGGCTCAAGGAGCGGCAGCGCTCGGGCTGGGCGTTGCGCGGCGTCGTCGACGCCGAGTCCGTGGCCGATCACGCCTGGGGCACGGCGCTCCTCTGCCTGCTGTTCGCGGACGAGGCCGGCGTGGACCGCGCCGAGGCGCTCGAGATCGCGGTCACGCACGACCTGGCCGAGGCCGAGATCGGCGATCTTCCCAGCCTCGCCGACCCGGCGCTCCGGCCGGTCGGCGAGCGCGAGAAGGCCGAGCTCGAGGCCCGCGCCATGGCCGCGCTGCACGAGACGTGGCCGTGCGCCGCGACCGAGCGGATCGTGCGCCGCTGGCAGGCGTACGAGGACCGCGACGGGCCGCCGGCCCGCTTCGTGCGCGACATGAACCTGCTGGACATGGCGCTTCAGGCGCTGATCTACGAGCGCGAGGGTCGCTACGACCCTCGCGCCGATCCGTCGTCCGCCGATCCGTCGTCCGCCGAGTCGCGTCCGCGCTTGGACGAGTTCCTCGCCTCCGCCGAGGCGCGCATGGCGACGCCGTTCGGGCGGGCTCGTCTCGCGGAGGTCGCCGATGCGTACCGGGAGGCACGCGCGTCCGGCACGAAGCCGTGAGGCCGGGTTCGGCCCACGACCCCGGGCTCAGGCCAGGCTGCGCCGGCGCTTGAGTCCGCGGCGGGCGTTGCCGCGCAGTCCGAGTAGGTTGCGGATGCCCGGCAGTCCGGCGACGCCCCTCGAGGCGCGCACGGGCGTGCCGTCGTGCGACTCGGCCATGGCGCGGCGCGCTTCCATCCACGCCTGGTGGCGCAGCGCGATCGCCTCGAGCTCGTTGCGACGGCTGGTCAGAAGAATTCGGTCGTAGTCGGTCATGGTGGTCCTCCAGCGGCGCGTTCCGCGGCCGCTCGCGTGTGGATTCGGGCGACGCTCGCGCGTCACCGAATGCTGAATATACAGCACGGAAGTCATGAGAATCGTGCGCGCGCGACACGTCGCGCCGACCGCCTTCGCGGGCGCCTTTCCGGCGACCGACCGAACGCCGGAGAGGCGTGGTAGAACGCGCGCATGGAGTGGATGGAATGGACGTCGAATCCCGATGCCTGGATCGCGCTCGCCACGCTGACCGTCCTGGAGATCGTGCTGGGCATCGACAACGTGGTGTTCATCTCGATCCTCAGCGGCAAGCTGCCCGAGCACCAGCAGGCGCGTGCTCGCACCGTCGGCCTGCTGCTGGCGATGCTCATGCGCATCGCGCTGCTGTTCTCGATCGCGTGGATCGTGCGTCTCACGGCGCCCTGGTTCACGGTGTTCGGCGCGGAGTTCAGCGGCCGCGACCTGATCATGTTGGGCGGCGGCCTGTTCCTGTTGGCCAAGGCCACGCACGAGATCCACGACAAGCTCGAGGGCGAGGAGGGACACGCAGAGGCGCGCACGACCGCCACGTTCGCCGGCGTGATCGCGCAGATCCTGCTGCTGGACGCCGTGTTCAGCCTGGACTCGGTCATCACGGCCGTCGGCATGGCGGACGATCTGGCCGTGATGGTGATCGCCGTCATGGCCGCGATCGGGGTGATGCTGTTCGCCGCCAGTGCGATCAGCGAGTTCGTCGAGCGCCACCCGACCGTGAAGATCTTGGCGCTGTCGTTCCTGCTGCTCATCGGCATGAGCCTCGTCGCCGAAGGGTTCGCGTTCCACATCCCGAAGGGCTACATCTACTTCGCGATGGGGTTCAGCATCTTCGTCGAGGCGGTCAACCTTCGCGTCCGCGCGAGCCGTCAGCCCGTGAAGCTGCGCAAGGCGTACACGGGCGACAAGGACGCGTCGCCCTCGGAGCGACCGAGCTGAGCTGCGGCGGTCAGACGAGTCCGCTCAGGTAGGCACGACACGACACGCGGATCGGCATGAAGTACACGTTCTCGTCCCGGGCGCGTGCGAACGAGAGCAGCTCGCCTGCGATCTCGCGGCTGTGCTTCAACGTCGGAACGAACCCGGCCGGCAGCACCGCCCGGTTGCGCGTCGTCCAGTAGCGGGCCGAGCGGGCGCTGGTCACGCTGGTCGCGCCCCAGAACACCGTGGTACCCAGCCGGTCCAGCAGATCGGCCCACACGCCGAGGAGCCGAACGTCGAAGAACGGCTGCGTGAACACGCCGTCCGCGCCCGCGTCGAGCTTCCGGAGCAGGTAGTCGCGTTCGGCCGCGAACCCCTGCCGGTACGGGTCCAGAGCGGCGTAGACGACGAGATCCGGACGCTCGCGCTTGAGGCGCCGGATCAGCGCCTCGCTGGTCGTGTCGTACACCGGCTTGGACATGTCGGGAGGCGCGTCGCCGGCGACGACGAGAACCTCCTCCAAGCCGAACCGGTCGAGACCCGCGGCGAACGGCAGCGGTCCCTGCGGATCGACGTCGATGGCGCGCAGATGCGGAACCGCGCGCAGTCCCCGCTCGCGCGCCAGACCGCACGCGTCCCACGAGCGCAGCGGAAAGCGGAGGATGTCGGGAACGTTCACCGTGTCCACCGTAGGCAGCTCGGTCAGCTCGTCGAGCTGAACGGCGAGGTCGGCCTCGTTGCGAGGAATGAGTTCGACGGAGACCCGCATGCGCGTCAGGATACCCGCGGCCCGCCGCTCGGGCCTCGCGCCTCCTCCTCGTCGACCGTCGCGTCGTCCGCCTCGTCGTCCGCCTCGTCGTCGCCATCGAGGTCGGCGGCGTCGCCGTCGTCGTCGTCCTCGCCCGGCCGAACCCGAACGGTCCAGCGCAGCCCGCCACCGATCGCGAGCAACAGCAGCGCGACCGGCACCGGATTTCCCCGCAAGACGTCCGGCAGGAAGGTCGCGCGCGCCAGGCCCAGCATCAAGAACACGCTGCCGATCGCCAGGAAGAAGCTCGCGAACCGCTGATACGCCCGCCGCGCGCCGGGCGTCACGGCGTCGCGCCGATCACGGCCGCGTGCCGGGGACAGCCGACGAGGTGATCGTTCACCATGCCCGTCGCCTGCATGTGCGCGTACGCCACGGTCGGGCCGACGAACGTGAAGCCGCGACGCTTCAGGTCGCGCGACCACGCCTCGGCCTCCGGCGTCGTCGAGGGGACCTGATCGAGGCGCTCGTAGCGATGGACGACCGGCCGGCCGCCGACGAACGACCAGGCGTTCTCCACGAAGCCGGGCCCGCTCTCCTCCATCGCCAGGAAGGCCCGCGCATTGGCGACGGCCGCGTTCAGCTTCGCTCGGTTGCGGATCAGCGCGGCGTCGCTCATCAGCGCCTCGATCCGGTCGGGCCCGAACGCCGCGACCGCCTCGGGGTCGAACCCGGCGAAGGCGCGCCGGAACGCCTCGCGCTTGTGCAGCACGACCCGCCACGACAGCCCCGCCTGGAACGTCTCGAGCACCAGGAACTCGAACGTGCGCCGGCGGTCGACCAGCGGCACGCCCCACTCCTCGTCGTGGTACGCGGCCATGAGTCGATCGCCCTCCGCCCACGGGCACCGTCCCGGCAGGTCCGGGACCGCCGAGCGCTCGGGCGACGGCCGCTCAGGCACCGACCCCTCAGGCACCGACGACGAACCGGGCGATCAGGACGAAGTGCGACACCGATCCGGCCAGCACGAACAGGTGCCACAGCTCGTGGTAGCCGAACACGCGCGGAAACGGGTCGGGACGCTTCGTCGCGTACACGACCGCCCCGACCGAGTAGGCGACGCCCCCTGCGATCAGCCAGGCCAGGGCGGACGGCGGCCAGGCGGACGTCAGCGGACCGATCGCGACGACCGCCATCCACCCCATCACCAGGTACAGCCCCGTGGACACCCAGCGCGGCGCGCCGATCCAAGCGACCTTGAACAGCACGCCGAGCAGCGCGACGCCCCACACGACGGCGAACAGCGTCCAGCCGAGCGTCGGGTTCCGCTCGCTCAGGGTGATCAACGTGATCGGCGTGTAGCTTCCCGCGATCAGCACGAAGATCGCGGCGTGGTCGAAGATCCGCAGCGCGCGCAGCGCCTTCGTGCCGACGCGGAGCGCGTGCAGAAGGGTGCTGGCGAGGAAGAGCAGGACGAGACTGACACCGTAGACGAGGGCGCTCGCGACCTTGATCGGCTCGCCGTCGGCGAGGACCAGCAGCACCACCAGGGCCGCGACGCCGAAGACGACCCCCAGGGCGTGGGTGAGGGCGTTGATCGGCTC
>CAZHCI010000007.1:22633-28325 GCA_964530905.1 uncultured bacterium | reverse complement strand
ACGGGAAGGTCGTCGCGGCTCGACCAGTCGCTCCACGAGCCGGGGTACAGCCGCGGCAGCGGCAGCCCGGCCTCCTCCATCGCCAACGCGTCGTGCGCCGCCGTGACGCCCGAGCCGCAGTACACGACGACCTCCTCCACCTCCGCGAGCGGCTCGAAGCGGGAGCGAAGCTCGGACGAAGGACGAAGCCGGCCGCCGACGAGGTTGTCGGCGTAGGGGAGGTTGAGCGCGCCCGGCACGTGACCCGCCTTCGAGTCGAGCGGCTCGACCTCGCCGCGGTAGCGCTCGGCGGCACGCGCGTCGACCAGCACGCGAGCCGGATCTTCGAGTCGCGCCGCCACGTCGGCCGCATCGACGATCATGGCGGGATCGGGGCGGGCCGTGGAGATCGCCGGCGGGTACCGCTGCGGGCCGGAGACGAGCTCGCCTCCCGCCGCCGTCCAGGCGTGCACGCCCCCGTCGAGCAGCTGCACCCGGTCACGCCCGATCCAGCGAAGCAGCCACCAGAGCCGGGCCGCGATGGCGCCGCCCGCGTCGTCGTACGCCACGACGTGGTGCTCGTCGCCGATCCCCACCTCGCCCAAGCGGGCCGCGAAGGCGTCGGGAGCTGGCAGCGGGTGCCGGCCGCCCAGGCCGTCGGAGCGGACCGGCGCGGACAGATCGTCGTCGAGATGCAGGTAGATCGCTCCCGGCAGGTGCCCGTCCAGGTAGGCGCGACGCCCGCCGGACGGATCGCTCAGATCGAACCGGACGTCGACGATCCGGAGCGTGTCGTCGTCCATCCTCGCGGCGAGCTCGGCGGCGTCGATGAGGTTGCCCATGCGTCAGTCTAGCGTCGCGGGCTCGGCCGAGCCGCCGCCCGCGGCGCTCGGCGGGACGTCCGCGCCGGCGGCGTCGGCGAGCACCGGGTTGCGGCGGAGGGTGCGGAAGACGAGCGCCAGCGCGACGACGAGGAACACGGCGCCGGCGAAGAACGGCATGCCGGGCAGCTCGGCGATCGAGCGTTCGCCGGTGAACATCCCGAACAGGCCGCCGGACACGAGCGGGGCGACGATCGCGGTGAGCGACAGCATCGAGGTGAGCGTCCCCTGCACCGACCCCTGTTCGGAGGCGGGCACGGTGCCCGCGATCAGGCCCTGGATCGCGGGCCCGGCGACCGCCCCGAGGCTCGCGACCGCGATCACCGCGAGCAGGATCCACCCTTGCGAGGCGAGTCCGTAGCCCACGAACCCCAGCGTCGAGACCGTGAGGCCCGCGACGATCGTGCGTCGCTCCCCCAGGCGCGCGACCAGCGGCCGCACCAGGCCGCCCTGGACGACCGCGGCCATCACGCCCACGAGGGCGAGCGCCAATCCGTTCTCGCGCGGGCCCCAGCCGAAGCGGTAGTCGGTGTAGAGCACGAACACCGTCTCGAGGCCACGCTGCGCCAGGGAGAAGAACAGGAACGCGAACGCCAGCCCGGCGACCAGCGGATACGCCCGCAACCCGACCAGGGCCCGGAACGGATCGGCCCGCCGCCACGAGAACGCGCGCCGTCGCTCCGGCGGCAGCGACTCGGGCAGCACGAACAGGCCGTAGAGGGCGCCGAGCAGGGAGACGAAGGCGGCCGCGTAGAACGGCACGCGCAGCCCGATTCCGCCCAGCAAGCCGCCGATCGCCGGTCCGAACACGAAGCCCAGCCCGAACGCCACGCCGACGAACCCGAAGTTCCGAGCCCGTGTCTGCGGGGTCGAGACGTCGGCGATGTAGGCGTTGGCCGCGGTGATCGTCGCGCCGGTGATCCCGGCGACGACCCGGCCGACGAACAGCCAGAACAGGGACGGCGCGATCGCCAGGACCAGGTAGCTCGCGCCGAACGCCGTCAGCGACGCCAGGATCACCTTGCGCCTGCCGAACCGATCGGACAGCGCCCCGATCAGCGGCGCGAAGAGGAACTGCATGGCCGCGTACACCGCCGCGAGCGCCGCGTACCACGGTGCGGCCGCGCTGGCGTCACCCCCGGTGAACGAGGTGACGAGCCCCGGCAGCACCGGAATGATGATTCCGATCCCGAGGATGTCCAGGAACAACGTCACCAGAATGAACGCGATGCCCGCGCGGGCACCGGGGCGGAGCGGCATGGGGATCCCTTCACGGGTCGACGGCGCGGGCCGTGTCCCGAGCGCCGATGCTAGCACCTGTCGCCTGGGGGGTAGCATGTCCGGCGTGGCCACCGAACGGATCGAGAGCCCGAAGAACCCCCGCATCAAAGCGCTGGTGCGTCTGCACGCCCGGCGCGAGCGCGAGCGCGAAGGACGAACCCTGGTCGAGGGGACCCGAGAGACGTTCCGCGCGCTGCAGGCGGGCGTCGCGATCGAGGCGGTCTACCTGGCGCCCGCGATGCTGAGTCCGGAAGGGTTCGAGCTGCGGCGCGCCCTCGCGTCCGCGGGCGTCGCCACCGTCGACGTGACGAACGAGGCGTTCGAGCGCGTCAGCCGGCGCCAGGGCCCCGACGGCGTGGTGGCGGTGATCCGCCCCCCGGAGCGCACGCTCTCGATGCTCGATCTGCCCGCCGATCCGCTGCTGCTCATCGCGGTCGACACGGAGAAGCCAGGCAACCTCGGCGCCTTGATCCGGTCCGCCGACGCGGCCGGGGCGGATGCGCTCCTGTGCGTCGGCGGCGCCGGCACCGACCCGTGGAACCCCGGGGTGATCCGGGCCAGCATGGGCAGCGCGTTCACGCTCCCGGTCGTCCCGGTCGACGAGCACGCCGCCCGAAGCTGGCTACGTGCGCGCGACGTCCGGATCGTCGCCACCTCGCCCGCTGCGGAGCTCGACGTCTGGGACGCCGACCTGACGGGACCGGTCGCGATCGTGGTCGGCCCGGAGCACGAGGGGCTGGACGGCGGCTGGACGGACGACGCCGCGATCCGGGTCCGCGTCCCGATGCGGGGCGCCGCGGACAGCCTGAACGTCAGCGTGACCGGTGCGCTGCTCCTGTTCGAGGCGCTTCGTCAGCGACGCGCCGGCTGAGCGGCGGACCGGGCGACCGACGGGGCGACCGACGGGGCGACCGACCCAGGCACGGCGGTCGAACGGCGATCAGCTCGAGGAGGGACGCAGCGCCGCTGCGTCGTCGACCAACGCGCGCACCGTCGCCCTGAAGTCCTTGCCCTCGAGCGGCTTGTGCACGACGGCGTCCGCGCCTGCGGCCTTGGATGCGGCCGTGGTCGCCTCGTCCCGCATGCCGGTGAGGATGATCACCGGCACGGCGCGGAGCCGAGACACCTTCTTGATGCGCCGGCAGATCTCGATTCCGTCGAGATGCGGCATCCGCACGTCGAGCACCGCCAGGTCGGGCGTGTTCTTCGAGAGCCACTCGAGGGCCTGTCGGCCGTCGTCGACGGTGACGACCCGGTAGCCGTCGACGGAGAGCAGCATGTCGACGACCGCGCGCTGTCCCTCCTGATCGTCGGCGACGAGGATCGTCGGGGTGGTAGATTCGTCCTTCACGCTCCCGAGGATACTCGCTCCGCTGCGGGCGCGCGTGGCGAACCGCGCACGTCCGGGCGCGCGACCGTCCGGGGAGCGACGTCGAGCCGGAGACGGCGCCGATGCCGGGCGGGCGCCGATCGGACCTGGGCTGCCGCCGAAGGAGACCGCATGACCGATCGTTCCGACCCCACCGCCCTGATCGCGTTCCGACCCGTCGCCGACCTGGCCGCGAGTCGCGACTTCTACCGGCGCGACCTCGGCCTCGAGCTGGCGCGGGACCAGGGCGCATGCCTGATCTTCCGTATCGGCGTCGGAGGCTACCTCGGCCTCTGCCAGGCCGGCTACGACGGTCGCGACGCGCCGCTTCCCGTCGACGAGCGTCTGATGACGACGCTGGTCGTCGACGACGTCACGGCCGTCCACGACCGCCTCCTGCGGCTCGGCGTGGACGTCGAGGCACCCCCGCGACGAAACGAGCGGTTCGGAATCACCCACTTCTTCGCGCGCGATCCGGACGGCTACCGCGTCGAGGTGCAGCGCTTCGACGAGCCGCTTCCCTGAGGGCGGATCCGCCCTACGGTGGGCCCGTCCGGCGTCGCGATAGCATACGGCGTGGCCGAGCCCCGTCCAGATGCCGTGACCGAGGACCCGGCGCTCGCGCCGGGGGCGGTCGTCGCGAATCCCGTGCTCCGCGCGGCGTTCCTGGTGCTGGGCTGGATCTGCGTCGGGCTCGGCGCCGTCGGCGTCGTCCTTCCAGGCTGGCCGACGACCGTCTGGCTGCTTGTCGCAGCGTTCTTCTTCGCCCGCTCGAGCCCTCGCTTCTACCGCTGGCTGCTGAGCCATCGGCTGTTCGGCCCGATCGTCCGCGACGTTCGCGCGGGCCTCGGGCTTCCGGCGCGCGTCAAGGCGTTCGCGATCTCCATGATCGTGCTCTTCGCCGGCGGGAGCACCGTACTTCTGCTGGCGCGCCCGTGGCTGAGCGTCCTGGTCGCGGCCTTCGGGCTGACCGGCATCGTCTACCTGCTTCGGATGCCGACGCGCCCCCCAGGCGGCTGAACGCGCACCGCCCGCACCCGGCGCGGCCACGCGCCTCGGCATCGGTCCGGCCGTCCACGACGGCCGCTCAGTCGAGGATCACCAGCTCGAGGTCCGCGGGACCGCTGCGCATCACGTCGTCGAGCACCAGCACGCCGATCGTCACCGGTCCGTCACGACGAAGCAGCAGGCCGGCGAACGTCTCCTCGGTCAACGTCGGGTAGCGGGGCAGCTGGAACTCGTCGAGACCGGACCGCCGGAGCGCCGAGAGCGCATCGCCCTTGAGGGAGGACAGCGCCGAGCGGAGCTCGGCCTGACTGATCGGGAGGTCCTCCGAGCCCAGGTGCATCCGCCGGCTCACCAGCAGCCGACCCGCCTCGAGCACCTGGTCGTTCTCGAACGCTTCGACGACGACCTCGACCTCGACCGGGCTGAACTGGTTGCGCGGCGACAACAGCCGGACCAGGTCCGAGTCGGGCGTCTGCACGATCGCGTCGACGAGGATCGCGACCTGGTCGGACCTGAGCACGACCTCGCCCGCCCCCCGACGCGAGGTGGCGATGCTGGCGTCGCGGACGAAGCGCGACAGCGCCTCGCGCGCGTCGGAGGCCGTCGCCGCGTCGATCGCTCCGCTGTAGATCAGCTCGCCCGTCTCGAACGTCACGTCGCCGGACGCGGCCCGATCGAACTCGCGCTGGACCGCCGACAGACGCCGGGACTGATCCTCGAGGCGCCGGGTCAGATCGTCGACCTGGTCCTGCAGCTGCGTGGCTCGTTCGCTGGCGTCCAGGATGCGGCTCTCCAGCGTGGCGTTGAGCGCGACGAGCCCCTCGTTCCGTCCGGCCAGCTCGGCGTTCCGGGCGTCGAGCGCCTCGTTCTGCGCCGTGAGTCCCCGGTTGTCGTCGCGGAGACGCTCGGCCTCGGCCTGCAGCGTGGCGCTCTCGTTCTCGAGCACGTCGATCACGCTTTGCAGCTGAGCGACCTGAGCGCGCGCCACGCCGACCGCCGAGAGCGCGGCGTCGCGCTCGGCCAGCGCCTCGTCGCGCTCGTCGACGGCGGCGTCACGATCCGACAGGGCCTGATCGCGCGCGGCCGCTGCGGCGTTCCTGGCCTCCATCGCCTCCTCCGCAGCGTCCCGGGCCTCGTCGAGCTCGGCGAGGGCGGCGTCGCGGGCGGCCAGCGC
>CAZHCI010000007.1:16006-22533 GCA_964530905.1 uncultured bacterium | reverse complement strand
GCCTCGACCTCCGCTTCGGCCTCCACCGCGGCTCCGCGCGCCTCGGCCGCGCTGCGCAACGCCGCGTCCCGCTCGTCGCGAGCCGCCACGAGATCGGCACGAACGGCGGTGAGCGCGTCCTGTGCCGCCACGAGATCGGCCTGGACCTCGCTCAGGTCCTCCTCCAGCGCCGCGAGCTCGGCCTCGAGCACCTCGCCCTCGACTCGGATCGCGTCCCGTTCGGCTGCGGCGGCGTCGCGCTCGGCGAGCGCCTCGTCACGGGCGCGCTCGGCGCTCCGGATCGTGGCACGGGCCTCCTCGAGCTCTCGCGACAACGCCTCGAGCTCGGCGTCCAGCCCGCGTACCTGGGCCTGCAGGACGCGTTCCTGCGACTGGAGTCGCGTCAGCTCCTGCGCCGTGCGCTGCGCGTTCAACAGCGTCTGCGTCGCGTTCTGGAACGCGACCGCCAGGACGCCCAGCGTGGTCAGCATGATCAGCATGCCCGCGACCATGCCGATGACCTGGCCGGTCCGCCGTGGCCGGGCGCCGAAGATCGTCAGCCGGCGTCGCCCCGCCCACGTGCCCAGCCGATCGCCCGCCCAGGCGATCACGCCGGCCAGCACCAGCAGCAGCACGACGAGGCCGAGGACGTAGGTCATCGACGACGTCCAGGCCGATCGCGCATGCCGTCCTGCCGTTGGGTCATCGTCCGGTCCGCCTTCAGAGTCGGAAGTCGCTTCCCAGGTAGGTCGTCCGTACGTCCTCGTCCTCGGCGAACGCCTCGGGCGTGCCGTCGAACCGGACGCGACCGTCGAACATCAGCACCACCCGGTCGGCGATCGCGACGGTCTCGCGGACGCTGTGGTCGGTGAGGAACACCCCCAGGCCACGTCGCTCCCGCAGATCCCGGATCAGATCCTGGATCTCGCGGATCGACTTCGGATCGACGCCCGTGAACGGCTCGTCGAGGAGGATGAACGAGGGATCGATCGTCAGGCTGCGGGCGATCTCGAGCCGGCGCCGCTCGCCGCCCGACAGCGTGTCGGCGCGTTGGTCGGCGAGCCGGGCGAGGCCGAACTCGTCGAGGAGCGCTGCGGCACGCGCCTCGCGAACCTCGCGCGACGGCTCGCGGAACTCGAGGATGGCCAAGAGGTTGTCGCGGACGCTCATGCGCCGGAACGCGCTGGGCTCCTGCGCGAGGTAGCCCAGCCCGGCGCGCGCGCGGCGATGCATCGGCCAGCGCGTCACGTCCTCGTCGCCCAGCACGATCCGACCCGCGTCGGGCCGCACGAAGCCGACCATCATGTAGAAGCTCGTGGTCTTGCCGGCCCCGTTCGGACCGAGCAGCGCGACGATCTCGCCGGGAGCGAGCGCCAGATCGACGCCGTCGACGACGGCACGGCCGCCGTACCGCTTGGTGAGGCCGGTGGCCCGCAGCGACCGGCGGGACGGGCCGGTCCGCGCGTCGCGGGTGGGGCTCGTCACCGGCGCGTTCATGAGGCGGATGCTACCACGCGCCCATGAACGCGCCCGACCGCCTGCCGACGCCAGCGCGTCGCGGCGGTCGGGCCTGCTCCCGTCGCCGCCCTGCGAGGCGCGGCGACGGGCGACGGAGCGCGACGGCTCAGCCTTCGAGACGCATTCAGCCTTCGAGGCTCATGAGGAACGGCTCCTCGATGGCCCGGCAGACCCACCGCAGGAAGCGCGCGGCCGACGCGCCGTCGATGAGCCGGTGGTCGTACGTGACCGACAGCGGCATCGTCATGCGAGGCGTGAACACCTCGTTCTCCGCGTCCCAGACCGGCTCCATGCCGCCGCGCGAGACGCCCAGGATGGCGACGTCGGGAGGCGCGACGATCGGCGTGAAGCCGGTGCCGCCGATCCCGCCGAGGTTGCTGACGCTGAAGTTCCCGCCCTGCATCTCGTCGGGCGACAGCTTGCGGTTCCTGGCCTTCTCGGCCAGCTCGCCAAGCTCGGCGGCCAGCTCCAGCATGTTCTTCCGGTCGGCGTTCTTCACGACGGGCACCAGCAGTCCGTGATCGGTGTCGACCGCCACGCCGACGTTGACGTACTTCTTGTAGACGATCTCCTGCGTCTCGGTGTCGATCGAGGCGTTGAAGTCCGGGAACTTGCGGAGCGCGGCCGCGACGACCTTGATCAGCATCGCGGTCGGCGTCAGCTTCGCCCCGATCCTCTCGGCCTCGGGCTTGAACCGCTGACGAAGCGCCTCGAACTCAGTGGCGTCGGCCTTGTCGAAGTGGGTGACCATCGGAACGGTCGACCAGGCGTTCGCCATCGTCCGGACGGTCGCCTTGCGGATGCCCGACATCGCCACGCGCTCGGTCTCGCCCCACTGCGAGAAGTCGGGCAGCGGCTGCGCCGCGGGGGCGGCGGCCGGCTTGGGCGCCTCGGCCGCGGCGGGTCGCCTCGTCTCGCCCTCGGCGAAGGCGCGCACGTCCTCGGCCGAGATGCGACCCAGGATGCCCGAGCCCTGCACCGCCTGCAGATCGACCCCGAGCTCCCGCGCCAGGCGTCGCACGCTGGGCGCAGCGGGGATCAGTCCGGGCGGCGTCTCGCCTTCGGCGGGCGCCTCGGCGCGGGGAGCTTCGGCGGGCGGCTCGGCCTCCTGCGCGGCCTTCGGCTCCTCGCGCTTCGCGGGCTTCTCGTCCGCGCGCTCCGCCGGCTCGGCCCGTCCCTCGGCGCCCCCGGCCTTCTCCGCCTCGGCTTCCTCGGCTTCCTCGGCTTCCTCGGCTTCGGCCTGCTTCACCTCGGCCTCTTCTTCCGTCTCGGCCTCTTCTTCGGTCTCGGCCTCTTCCTCCGCCGCGGCCTCCCCGTCGCCTTCGGCGACCGTCAGGACGACGCTGCCGATGTCGATCTCGTCGCCCTCCTCGACGGCGATGCTCTCGACGACGCCGGCGACGTCGGACGGGACCTCGACGACCGCCTTGTCGGTCTCGAGCTCGATCACCGGCTCGTCGACCTCGACTCGGTCACCGACCGACACCAGGACCGAGACGACGGTGCCGGAGTCGATCCCCTCGCCTACCTCGGGAAGCTTGAATTCGGTTGCCACGTCATCACTCCGTTCGCTCGCTGCTGTTCATCGGGTCTACGACCGCACAGGGTCGGGCTTGTCGGGATCGATGCCGAGATCGCGCGACGCCTCGGCCAACACCTCGTCGTCCAGCGCGCCCTCGTCGACCAGCGCGCGCAGGGTGGCGTGAGCCACGTGCTTGGCGTCGACCTCGAAGAAGTCGCGCAGCTCCTCGCGCGCCTCGCTGCGGCCGAACCCGTCGGTCCCCAGCGACAGCATCGGCCGCTCCAGGTACGGCCCGAGCATGTCGGGAAGCGCCTTGACGTAGTCCGACGCCGCCACGAACGGCCCTTCCGTCCCCTCGAGCGCCCGGCGCAGGTACGGCGTCTCGGGCTCGCCGCCGGAGCGCAGACGGTTGCGCCGCGCCACCTCGACGGCGTCGCGGTAGAGCGCCTTGTAGCTCGTCACGCTCCACACGTCCGCGGCGACCTTGTACGCCTCGAGGATCTTCTGCGCCTCGAGCACCTCGCTCATGATGGCGCCGGACCCGAACAGCTGCGCCTTGACCTTGAAGCGGCGACTCGACGGCCGGAACAGGTAGAGGCCGCGGAGGATGCCGCCGATGAGCTCGTCGCGCGACAGATGCTCCGGCGCGGCCGGCTGCGGAAGGTTCTCGTTCTCGAGCGTGAGGTAGTAGAAGACGTCCTCCTGCTCCTCGTACATGCGGCGCATGCCCTCGCGCACCACCGTCGCCAGCTCGTACGCGAACGAAGGATCGTACGCCTCGAGGTTCGGGATCGGCATCGCGAGCAGGTGGCTATGGCCGTCCAGGTGCTGCAGCCCCTCGCCGGCCAGCGTGGTCCGACCGGCGGTCGCGCCCAGCATGAACCCCTTCGCGCGCATGTCGCCCGCCGCCCAGGCCAGGTCGCCGATGCGCTGGAAGCCGAACATCGAGTAGTAGATGTAGAACGGCACCGTGGTGACGCCGTAGTTCGCGTAGCTCGTGCCGGCCGCGAGGAAGCTCGACATCGCGCCGGCCTCGGTGATTCCCTCCTCCAGGATGGCGCCGTCCTTCGACTCCTTGTAGTACAGGATCTGCTCCGCGTCGACCGGCTCGTACAGCTGCCCGCCGGGGGAGTAGATGCCGACCTGGCGGAACAGCGCCTCCATCCCGAAGGTGCGCGCCTCGTCGGGAATGATCGGCACGATCCGGTCGCCCCAGGTGTCGTCCCGGAGGAGCTTGCGGAGCACGCTGACGAACACCATCGTGGTCGAGACCGCGCGGTCCTTCGTCCCCTCGTAGAACTCCTCGAACAGCTCGGCGGCCGGCGGGGCCAGCGGCTCCACGTCGACGCTGCGCGCCGGCAGGTAGCCGCCGAGCTCCTCGCGGCGCTCGTGGAGGTACCGCGCCTCGGGCGAGTCGGGCTCGGGCCGGTAGAACGGGTAGTCGCCGATGTCCTCGTCCGCGATCGGGATGTCGAACCGGTCGCGGAAGGTGCGCATGTCGTCCTCGTCGAGCTTCTTCGTCTGGTGCGCGGGGTTCTTCGCCTCCGCGGTCTCGCCCAGCCCGTAGCCCTTCACCGTGCGGGCCAGGATGGCGGTCGGCTGGCCCTCGTGCTGCACGGCGCGCTGGTAGGCGGCGTACACCTTCGTCGGATCGTGGCCGCCCCGGTTGAGCTGGTCCAGGTCCTCGTCGCTCCAGCCTTCGATCAGCTTCTTCAGCTCGGGGCTGTCGAAGAACCGCTCGCGCAGCTCCGGCCCGCCGAACGCGGCGTAGCGCTGCGACTCGCCGTCGACCATCCGCTCGAACCGCTCGACCAGAATGCCCTCGTCGTCCTTCTCGAGCAGCCGGTCCCAGTATCGTCCCCAGGCGACCTTGATCACGTTCCAGCCCGCGCCGCGGAAGATCGCCTCGAGCTCCTGGATGATCTTGCCGTTGCCGTACACCGGACCGTCCAGGCGCTGCAGGTTGCAGTTCACGACCCAGATCAGGTTGTCGAGCTTCTCGCGCGCCGCGATCTTGATCGCGCCCAGCGTCTCGGGCTCGTCGGTCTCGCCGTCGCCGAGGAACGCCCACACCTTGCCGTCGCCCTTCGGCTTCAGGTCGCGCGCCTCGAGGTAGTGGGCGAACCGCGCTTGGTAGATCGACTGGATCGGCGCGAGCCCCATCGAGACCGTCGCGAACTGCCAGTAGTCCGGCATCAGCCACGGGTGCGGGTAGCTCGACAGGCCCGGCTCGTCCTGCAGCTCGCGCCGGAAGTTGCGCATGTGCTGATCCTCGAAGCGGCCCTCGAGGTAGCTGCGGGCGTAGATGCCGGGACTGGCGTGTCCCTGGATGTAGAGCAGGTCCTCGTCGTGCCCCTTGCCCGGGCCCCGGAAGAAGTGGTTGAAGCCCACCTCGTACAGCGTGGCCGCCGACGCGTACGTCGCGAGGTGGCCACCGATGCCGTCGCTCATCTTGTTGGCGCGCACCACCATCGCCATGGCGTTCCAGCGGATCAGCGCCCGGATTCGGCGCTCGAGCTCGAAATCGCCCGGGTACTCCGGCGTCTCGTCGGCGGGGATGGTGTTGATGTAGGGCGTCTCGGCGCTGAACGGGATGCGCACGCCGTGGCGGTGCGCATGGACCTCGAGGCGCTCGAGGATCTCGCGAACGCGCTCGGCGCCACCCGACGCCAGCACGTATTCGAGCGACTCGAGCCACTCCCTCAGCTCGACCCGGTTCAGCTCCGCGAGCTCGCCTTGCGGGAGCCCTGAGCGGTCGTGATCGCGCGGATCGTTCGGTACGTCGGCCATGCGGCTCTCCTCTCGCGGCGCGCACGTTCCGCCCGCACTCGCTGCCGAGTGCCGGGGAACGCTCGCCTCGCGTCACGGGGCCGCCGTTCGGCGCCCCTCGATCGTCGTCGGCATCGTACCGCAGCGCGTACGGCGCCCCCGGCCGCGCCGCTTACCTAGAGGCGGGCGCGGGATCGTCCAGGCGCGCCAGGACGCCGCGCACCACCGCCTCGGCACGGGCGGCGGCGACCCGCGTGAACGCGCGGAAGTCCACCGAGGCGTCGTGATCGGCGGTGTCGCTGATCGATCGGATCACCACCCACGGAACGCCCCAGCGCGCGCACACCTGCGCCACCGCCGCGCCCTCCATCTCCGCGCAGGCGGCCCCGAAGCGGCGGGCCAGCTCGGCGCTCCGTGCGGGATCCGCCACGAACGAATCGCCGGACGCGATCCGGCCCTCCACCACCCTGCCCGACGTCACGGTCGCGCTGGCCGCCTGCACGGCGGCGGAGCGGAGCCACGGATCGGCGTCCCACGCGAGCGGCTCGCCCGGCACGCGGCCCGGCTCGTACCCCAGCGGCGTGACGTCGACGTCGTGCTGCACCGCGTCGGTCGAGACCACCAGGTCCCCCACCCGGAGCTCGGGATCGAGGCCGCCGGCCACGCCCGTGAACACCAGCCGCGCCGCGCCGTCGGCCAGCAGCTGCTGCGCCAACGCCGCGCCGTTCACCTTGCCCAC
>CAZHCI010000007.1:0-15906 GCA_964530905.1 uncultured bacterium | reverse complement strand
AGCATGACCGGCAGCGGCTCCAGGCCGGGCTGGAACAGCTGGCTCGCCAGCGTGACGAGCGCCATCGCCGCGCCGGCGCCGATCGCCACCGCCAGAGGGCGCTTCGCGTCTCGCCGCATCATCCACAGCACCGCGAAGTAGCCGAACAGCAGGTAGAAGCTGGCCGAGACGGCCTGGCTGACGATCGACCCGTCGGTGGGGGCGACCGCCTGGAGCGAGATGAAGAACACCGTCGCCGCCATCAGCGCGCCCGAGAACCGTCCCGGGTTGGACTGCCGAGGTCGCTGCCTGTCCGCGCCCTGCGCGTCCGCCCGATCCTCGCCACGAGGACGCTTCCGCGCCTCGCGACGCTGTTCCCGACGGGCCTGACGCTCGGCCTTCGCCTTCGCCTTGTCCTTCTCGGCCTTGAGCTCCTTCTTCTTCTCGATGCGCCGGACCTGTCGATTCATGCGGCACAGCGTAGCAGCCGACGCGCCCGGGCCGGGCCGTCCTGCTACGCTCCTGCACGATGCTCGCCGACGACACCCTCACCCGCCTGGCGCAGCTCCACGGCACGCCGCTCTACGTCTACGACCTCGACGAGATCGCCGCCCGCGTCCGGACGTTGCGGACCGCGCTTCCGGGGGCACGACTCCGCTACGCCGTGAAGGCGAACCCCTCCGGGGCGGTGCTGTCGCGCCTGGCGGAGCTGGGCGTCGGCGCGGAGGCGATCACGGTCGGCGAGGTGGCCCGCGCCGTACGCTCGGGGATCCCGGCCACCGACGTGCTGGTCGGCGGCCCGGGCCAAGGGCCCGACCTACGCGCCCTGACGCGGCGGCTGGCCGTCGGACACGTCAGCCTGGACGGCGCGGGGCAGTGGGACGCCTGGCGCGACGCCGCGCCGGCCGGAACGCGCTTCCTGGTCCGCGTCAACCCCGAGTTCGACCCGCGAACGCACGAACACCTCGCGACCGGCGCGGCCGGATCGAAGTTCGGCCTGCCGCTGCCGGCGGCGACCGCTCTGGCCGAGCGGCTGGACGCCGAAGGCCGGCTGGCGGGCTTCCACGTCCACGCCGGCTCGATGATCGAGGACGCAGGCGTCCATCGCGAGATCCTTCGGACGGTCGCTCCGCTGTTCGAACGTTTCCCCGCCGCCCGCACGTTCGACCTCGGCGGGGGGTTCGCCGTCCCGGACTTCGACCTGGACGCGTTCGCTGGCACGGTGCGCCCCTGGATCGCCGAGCGGCGCCTGGAGCTGATCGTGGAGCCTGGACGGTGGCTGGTCGCGGGCGCCGGCACCCTGCTCACGCGGGTCCTCTGGTGGAAGGACGGCACGCCGGGGCACTGGATCTGCGACGCCGGCATGGCGCAGCTCCTCAGGCCGGCGCTCTACGGCGCGGAGCACCCGATCCGCGTCGTGGGCGGCGGATCGGGCGACGCCGGCAGCGGCGACGTGGACGGCCCGCTGTGCGAGAACGCCGACCGGCTGGGCCGCCACCGCACGCTGAGCGCCGGACCGGGCGACCTTCTGGCCGTCGAGCGCTCCGGCGCCTACGGCATGGCGATGGCGTCGAACTACGCGTCCGACCTTCGGCCCGCGGAGGTGGTCGTCCAGGACGGCCGCGACCGACTGACGCGGCTGCGCGAGACGCCCGAGGACCTGTGGCGGCTCGAGGACGCGGCGGTGGCGCCGGAATGAACGGCGTTCCAGACGCCCTCCGGCGCGCCGTCGACGCCGAGATCGCGAGCTTCGCAGGGCGCGTCTCGCTGGCGTACCAGAGCCTGGAGGGCGCCTCGCCGGCCGGCCGCGGCACGATCGCGATCGACGTCGACGCGCCGATGCCGTCGGCCAGCCTGATCAAGCTGCAGGTCCTGGCGTGCGCGCTGCAGGAGGCCGAGGAGGGCCGCCTGGAGCTGGACCGGCGCGTGCCCATGCGGAGCGACGACCGCGTCGGGGGAAACGGCGTGCTTCGCCACCTGGCGCCCGGCCTCGAGCCCACCGTGCACGACCTTCTGACGCTGATGATCATCGTCAGCGACAACACCGCCGCCAACATGGCGATCGAGCTGCTGGGCGCGGACCGTGTCCGAGCCTGGATCCGCTCGGCCGGCCTGGCCGGCACCGAGCTGGTCGGCAAGCTGCAGCTTCCGCGCGAGGCGCAGAGCGAGCGGCAACGCGGGGGCGCGCTGAACCGCACCTGCGCGGCGGACGTGGCGGGCCTGTTCCTGGCCCTGGAGCGGGGCGATCTGCTGCCGCCACGCGGCGCGGAGCGCATGCGCGCCATCCTGGCCGCGCAGATCTACACCGAGGGGATCGGACGCAGCCTCCCGATCGATCCGGAGGCTCCCGACGCCCAGGGGCGCACCGCCCGGCTGGAGACCAAGTCGGGCTGCATCGCCGGGGTGTGGCACGACGCGGGCATCGTCCGCCGTCGCGACGGCGTCCCGCTCTTCGCGCTGGCGGTCCTGACCGCGGGCTCCCGTGACCGGGCCGAGCACTGGGAGCAGGAGGGCCTGCTCCTGATCGGCCGGATCGCCCGTCTCCTGTTCGACGCCGCCACCCGCGAGGCGTCCCCGACCGGCCGCTGACCCTGCCCGCCGCCCGCACCGTGCCGGGGCCACCGTGACGCCAAGGGCCCCGGCGGTATGCTCCCGCCATGAAACGCAAGGTCATCGTCATCGGATCGGGCTTCGGCGGGCTGGGCGCCGCCGCGCGGCTTCTGGCCGACGGGCACGACGTCACGATCTTCGAAGCGCGCGACAAGCTGGGCGGTCGCGGCTACACCTACGAGCAGGACGGCTTCACGTTCGATGGCGGACCGACGATCATCACCGCCCCCTGGATGTTCGACGACATCTGGGCCAAGGCGGGCAAGAGGCGCGAGGACTACGTCACCTTCGCGAAGTGCGACCCGTTCTATCGGATCTTCGACCACGAGGGCGACTACTTCGACTACAACGACGACGAGATGTTCATCCTGCAGGAGATCCACAAGCGCTCGCCCGACGACAAGCGCGGCTACCTGAACTTCATGCGGACCACGCGCGACATCTTCCAGAAGGGCTTCGTCCAGCTGGCCGACAAGCCGTTCCTGTCGCCGTGGGACATGGTGAAGGTCGCCCCCGACCTGATCCGGCTGCAGAGCTACAAGAGCGTGTACGCCTACGTCTCGCAGTACGTCAAGGACCCGTTCCTGCGTCAGGTGTTCAGCTTCCACCCGCTCCTCGTCGGCGGCAATCCGTTCGACACGCCCAGCATCTACGCGATGATCCACTACCTGGAGCGCGAGTGGGGCGTCTGGTACGCGATGGGCGGCACCGGTGCGCTGGTGGACGCCTTCGAGCGGCTGATCACCGAGCTCGGCGGGAAGATCCACACCTCCACGCCCGTCGCCGAGATCGTCGTCGAGGGCGAGGGCGCCGGACGGCGGGCTCGCGGCGTCCGGCTCGAGAACGGCGAGGTCGTGAGCGCCGACATCGTCGTCTCGAACGCCGACGTGGCGACGACGTACATGAAGATGATCGCCCCGCAGCATCGAAAGAAGTACACGGACGCCAAGCTGGAGCGCATGTCGTACGCGATGGGCCTGTTCGTCCTCTACTTCGGCACGGACAAGCAGTACCGTCACGAAGGGCTGCTGAAGCACCACAACATCATCCTCGGACCCCGCTACGAGGGCCTGCTGAAGGACATCTTCAAGAACAGCGGCCGCGTCGCGGACGACTTCAGCCTCTACCTGCACATGCCGAGCTACACCGATCCGAGCATGGCGCCCGAGGGACACGAGTCGTTCTACGTCCTCTCGCCCGTCCCGAACCTGAAGAGCGGGATCGACTGGCGCGAGCAGGCGAAGCCGTACCGCGACGCGATCGTCGACTTCCTGGACGAGCGCTACCTCCCCGGCCTCAAGGAGCACCTGGTCACCGAGATGTACATCGACCCGCTGCACTTCCAGGGCGAGCTCCGCAGCTTCCGCGGATCGGCGTTCGCGTTCGAGCCCAAGCTGACGCAGTCCGCCTGGTTCCGACCGCACAACCGCAGCGAGGAGATGCCGAACCTGTACTTCGTCGGGGCGGGCACCCACCCCGGCGGCGGCCTCCCGGGCGTCCTGTCGAGCTCCAAGATCGCCGAGGACCTGATCCGCGAAAGCGCCGCCTGAGCGGCTTCGCGCGCTGCGCTATGCTGCCGGCATGGACCCCATAGGCACCGTCCGCCGAAGCTACCTGACCGACGCCTGGCACGAGGCCGACGCCACCTACGAGGTGCGTGGCCCCGCCAGCGACGAGATCGTCGCCGAGGTCGCCGACTGCGGCCCGGACGAGGCCCGCCAGGCGGCCGACGTCGCCTGGACGGCGTTCGAGACGTGGCGCCGCACCACCGCGTTCGAGCGCGCCGACGTGCTCCGCCGCTGGCACGACCTCATCCTGGAGCACCAGGAGTCGCTGGCCCGCACGATGACGCGCGAGATGGGCAAGCCGATCAAGGAGGCCCGCGGCGAGGTCGCGTACGCCGCCGGCTTCGTCCGCTGGTACGCGGAGCAGGCCCCGCGGGCGTACGGCGAGGTGTTCCCCACCGCCTCCGGCCACAAGCGCGGCCTGGCGCTGCGGCAGCCGGTCGGACCGGCGTACGCCGTCACCCCCTGGAACTTCCCCGCCGCGATGGTGACGCGCAAGGCCGCGCCCGCGCTGGCCGCAGGCTGCACCTTCGTGCTCAAGCCCGCCGAGCAGACCCCGCTCACCGCGCTGCTCATGGCGCGCCTCTGGCTCGAGGCGGGCGGACCGGCCGGCACGCTGCAGATCCTGCCCACGAACCGCCCCGGCCCGCTCACCGAGACGCTGATGGCCGACCCCCGCATCCGCAAGGTCACCTTCACCGGCAGCACCGAGGTCGGCCGGATCCTCTACCGCCAGAGCGCCGAGACGATCAAGAAGCTCAGCCTCGAGCTCGGCGGCCACGCGCCGTTCCTGGTGTTCGCCGACGCCGACCTGGACCAGGCGGTCCGCGAGACGATCGCCTGCAAGTTCCGCAACGCCGGCCAGACCTGCGTCTGCACGAACCGCATCTACGTCCACGAGGACGTCGCCGAGGCGTTCACGCGCAGCTACGTCGAGGCGGCCCGGGGCCTGGTCGTCGGCGACCCGAACGACGAAGCGACCGACGTCGGCCCCCTGGTCGACGCGCAAGGCCTCGACAAGGTCCGTGACCACGTCGACGACGCGGTGCGGCGCGGCGCCCGCGTCGAGCTGGGCGGCGAAGCCGGCGGCGGCCTGTTCTACCTGCCGACCGTGCTGACCGGCGTCACCGCCGACATGAAGCTGATGGGCGAGGAGACGTTCGGACCGGTCGCGCCGATCCTGACGTTCCAGAGCGAGGAGGAGGTCGTGCGGATGGCGAACGACACGCCGTACGGCCTGGCCTCCTACCTGTACACGAACGACCTCGGGCGCGCCTGGCGCGTCGCCGAGGCGCTGGACTACGGCATCGTCGGCGTGAACGACGGCGTTCCCAGCGCGCCGCACGCACCGTTCGGCGGCATGAAGCAGAGCGGCGTCGGACGCGAAGGCGGACCGTGGGGCCTGGACGAGTACCTCGAGATCAAGTACGTCTCGATGGGCCTGGCGGACTGAGGGCCGTCCGCCGCGCATGCCCCCCGCCCGCGAGGCCGAGCCGCCGGGTCCCGCCCTCCGGATCCGCGGCCTCGGCAAGGACTACGGTGGCCGGCCGGCGCTCGCCGGCTTGGATCTCGACGTCGCGTCGGGCGAGATCGTGGCGCTCCTGGGGCACAACGGCGCGGGCAAGACGACCGCGGTGCGGCTGCTGAACGGCGTGCTGGCCCCCGACCGGGGCCGGGCGCGCGTCCTGGGCCTCGATCCGTGGACGGAAGGCACGCGGCTCCGGCGCAGGACCGGCATCGCGACGGAGCGTCCCTCGCTCGATCCGCGTCTGTCGGCCCGGGCCAACCTGCGCCTCTACGCGGCGCTGTACGGCGTTCCTCGCGAGCACGAGGCGTCGCGGATCGACGCCGTGCTGGACCGCTTCGGCCTGCTGGCGCGGGCGGACGATCGCGTCGGGGCGTACAGCAAGGGGATGACGCAGCGCCTGGCGCTGGCCCGCTGCGCCTTGCACGAGCCGGACCTGTACTTCCTGGACGAGCCCAGCGCCGGGCTCGATCCGCTGGCGGCCCGTGAGCTGCGCGGCTGGATCGCGGACCTCGCCGCAGAGCAGGGCCGCACCGTGCTGCTCTGCACCCACGACCTGGGCGAAGCGCAACGGCTGGCCGACCGCGTCGCCGTCCTTCGCGAGGGCGAGCTGGCCGCGCTCGGCACGCCGGGCGAGCTCGCCACGCGCTACGGCGCCGCGCGCCTCGAGGTCGAGGTGCCCGAGGCGCAAGGGGACGCCGCCCGCGAAGCGCTGCTGGAGCACGGCTTCGAGCTGGCGGACGCCACCGAGGGCGAGGAGGCGATCCCGCCGGCCATCCGGCGGCTGCGCGTCGCGGCCGCCGGGCGCGACCGCGCCCCCGACGTCGCGCGCGCTCTCCTGGACGCCGGGATCTCGCTCGTCCGTCTCGATCCGGCCGACGCGTCGCTCGAGGACGTCTACCTGGCCGTGTACGGAGCGTCGCCGTGAGCGCGCCACGCACGACCGGGCCGTTGGACCTCCGCGCCATCGAGGCGCTGGCTCGCAAGGACCTCGGCGTCGTGGTCCGGACGCCCGCCGTGCTCATCCCGCTGGTGATCGTCCCGGTGATCGTGTACCTGCTCCTTCCGATCGGCATGATCGTCGCGGCGCGCGTCGGCGGCCCCATGATCGCGAACGAGCTCGCCGAGCTCGAGCGGCTGTTCGCCGCGCTGCCCGACGCGCTCCGGACCGACCTGGAGCGCATGGAGCCGGCCGCACGGATGGTGACGCTGACGCTGGGCTACCTCATCGCCCCGCTGTACCTGGTCGTCCCGCTCATGGTCGCCAGCGTCGTGGCGGCCGACGCGTTCGCGGGCGAGAAGGAGCGCGGCACGCTCGAAGCGCTGCTCCACGCCCCGCTGCGCGAGCGCGACCTGTTCCTCGGCAAGCTGCTCGCGGCCTGGCTTCCCGCCGTCGCCGTCGGCCTGCTCGGAACCGTCCTCTACGCCGCGATCGTGACGGTGGCGGCGTGGCCGCTGGTCGGGGGCGCGGTCCTCCCTGCTGGCGTCTGGATCCCGCTCGCGATCTGGGTCGGACCGGCCGTGGCGCTGGCCGGGCTGGGCGCGACGGTGCTGATCTCGTCCCGCGTCGAGACGTTCCAGGAGGCGTACCAGCTGGGGGGCGTGGTCGTCGTCCCGATCGTGGCGCTGGTGATCGCGCAGGCGGCCGGCGTCGTGGTGCTGGACGCCAGGCTGCTGACGCTCCTCGGCGCCGTGATCTGGCTGCTGGACGGCGTGCTGCTGGCCGTCGCCTTCCGAGGCTTCTCGCGCGAGAGGCTGGCGGCGAAGCTGTGAGCGCGATCGGTGCCGACCCGCTCCCGGATCGCGATCCTCGCGAGCTGCTCCAAGCGCTCCTGACGCGGTTCAGGGACGCGAGCGATCCCCGCGATCCCGCGCGAGCGCTGCTGGCCGTCGCCTCGTCCCGCTTCGCGAGCCGAGCGGGCGACGCGACGCACCTTGCGCACCTGTTCGGCAACGCCGCCTGGGCGCCGCTGCTCGGTCACGCCTCGGCCGAGGTCGGCGAGATCGAGGTCCTGGACGACGCCGCCCGCGCGACGATCCTCGTCCGGGCGGCCGACGGCGCGACGGTGAGCTACCTCGCCTCGCTACGGCGGGACGAGCCGGCCGAAGCCCGGCGCGACGACCAGGCCGACGGCGGCGGGGCCGTCTGGCGCGTCACCGGCCTGGTTCGGAGCGAGCTGGCCGACGCCTGAGGCAGGACGCCCCTGCGGATCGCCGGCACGGCCCCCGGCCGCTCGCCGCTACTCCGCTTGCACCAGGAACGTCAACGGGACCTCCCCGCCGCCGCGCGCCACCACGCGCGCCGTGACGCGCCGCGTGAGGTCGTACGCCTCCTCGGGCACGTCGACGCGCAGCTCGATCTCGGCGCGATAGGTGTAGACGCCCTCCGGATCGCCCAGCGGCCGCTCGCGGACGATGCGCGCCTGCCACAGACGAACCTGCCAGCCGCTGGGCGCCTCGGGGGGCGCGATCGTGATCCACCCGACGGCGCTGGCGGACTCGCCACGGATGCCCAGCGGAATCCAGTTCAGCGACTGTGCGCGGACGTCGGCCGGCTCGAGCTCGAGCGCGGCCAACGGCAGCTCCTCGCGGACGTACAGGACGCCTCCGGCGGGAACGGCGTAGGTCGCGTCCTGGCGATAGTCGTAGCGGCCGGCATCGTCCGCCGCCAGCGGTCCGCATCCGGCGATCAGGCCGGCGACGAGCACGGCCGCCGCCAGAACGGCCAGGCCGCGGCGGCGGCCGTACGGGACGTTCGATTCCATGTCGGGCTGCAGCATCGCGGGTGCCACCTCCTTGGGGAGCGGTCTTCACGGACGTTCTAGCATGACGGCCCGTGTCGTGCGGCGCGCCAGGTCGCCTGCGCGCCTGCTCGAACGGGCGATGATGCGCGCATGTCCGACCGAGATCCTTCCCGCCACGAGCCGCCCCCGGCGTCGGCCTCCGACGAGCCGAACGAGCCGCCGGTCGATCCCGTCGCGGTCGATCCGGAGACCGTCGACGCCGCCGATCTCGCGGCGACCGAGCGCGTCCTGATGCTGGCGTTCGACGAGCGCCGACGCGAGCACCTCCCCGAAGCGTTGCGCAGCCACCGCCGAGGCGTCCGAGCGATCCGCGGACTGCGGTTCGCGAACGCCGTGGCGCCCGCCTCGGTCTTCGAGGCTCGCGGCGAGAACGATCCGCTGCCGCCCCCGCTGCCCCCGGCCGGGGCCAG
The DNA here is from genome assembly GCA_964530905.1 of uncultured bacterium. GTDB lineage: Bacteria > Deinococcota > Deinococci > Deinococcales > Trueperaceae > SLSQ01. The sequence continues at coordinate 7,013 of CAZHCI010000007.1, read as the reverse complement.
CGAGGCGTTCGGCAGGCGCGCCGGCGACGCCGACCAGGCGGCGTTCCTCACGATCGCCGAGGTCGCCGCCGCGTTCCGGCGTGGCGAGCTTCGCTCGCGCGACCTCACCGACACGTTCCTGCGGCGCATCGAACGTTGGAACCCGACGCTGTTCGCCGTGGTGGAGCCGCTGGCCGACCGGGCACGCGCGGAGGCCGACCGCGCGGACCAGGAGCTCGCGGCCGGCATCGACCGGGGCCCGCTGCACGGCGTGCCGTACCTCGCGAAGGACCTGCTGGCCGTCCCGGACGGGCCGACGACCTGGGGCGCCGCTCCCTACCGCGACCAGCGCCTGCCGGAGACGGCCGCCGTCGTCGAGCGGCTCGAGGCGGCGGGCGCCGTCCTGTTGGGCAAGGCGTCGCTGGGCGCCCTGGCGATGGGGGACGTCTGGTTCGGCGGCACGACGCGCAATCCGTGGGACCTGGAGCAGGGATCGAGCGGCTCGTCCGCCGGATCGGCCTCCGGCGTGGCGGCCGGGCTGTGCACGTTCGCGATCGGGTCGGAGACGATGGGATCGATCCTCTCGCCCGCCGATCGTTGCGGCGTGGTGGGACTGCGGCCCACCTTCGGACGCGTCTCGCGTCACGGCGCGATGGCGCTGTCGTGGAGCCTGGACAAGCTCGGGCCGCTGACCCGGTCGGTCGAGGACGCCGCGCTGGTCCTGACCGGGATCGCCGGCACGGACGCTCGCGACCCCGCCACGCGCGAAGCCCCGTTTCCGTGGGATCCCGTCGCCGATCCGACCGAGCTGCGCATCGGGGTTCCCTCCTCGGCGCTGGACGATCCGACGCCGACGATGGCCTCGTTCCTCGCCACGCTCGAGACCGTCGGGGGACGCGCCACCCCGATCGAGCTGCCGGACCTTCCGACCGAGCCGATCATGACGCTGCTCATGGTCGAGGCCGCCGCCGCGTTCGACGAGCTCATCCGCGGCGAGGACGCCGACATCCTGGTGCGTCAGGACGATGGGTCGTGGCCGACGCTGCTACGGGCGGCACGCTTCGTCTCGGGCGTGGACTACGTCCAGGCGCAACGGCTGCAGCGCGTGGTGGGCGCCGCGATGTCGGAGCTGTTCGGCCGGGTGGACCTGATCGTGACGCCTGGCAGCCACTCGGGCGCCATGCTGCTCGGCAACGCCGCCGGCGCGCCGGCGCTGTCGCTGCCATCGGGCGAGAAGCCGGGCGGACGGCCGCTGGGCAACGTCGCGATCATGGCCAGACCGTTCTTCGAGCACCAGGCGCTGGCGCTGGGCCACGCCGTGCAACGCCGTCAAGGGCCGCTTCGCGTGCCGCCCGGCTTCGGCGGCTGAGCCGACCGCCGGACGGCGCTCGCCGGTCTACCCCGCTTCCGTCCCGTCCTCCTCGACCTCCTTCTCGGTGACGGACTGCCGGTAGGGCGTGTCGGACGGCTCGCTCTGTCCCACGCGCCCGTAGAGCGTGGCCATCTCGCGCAGCTGGGCCGCCAGCCAGCCTGGCAGGTCGCCCCACGCGAACCGCCAGGTCCAGTTCCCCGACGGCTTGCCGGGCGTGTTCATCCGCGCCTCGCTCCCCAGGTTCAGCGTGTCCTGGAGCGGGTACACCGCGAGATCGGCGACGCTCCCCTGCGCCAGGCGAATGAGCTCGAACGCGACGTTCGCGTCGTCGCGCGCCAGGTAGCGGCGCACGTGGTCGCGCTCGACGTCCGGCGCGCTCTCGTACCAGCCGCGCGTCGTGTCGTTGTCGTGCGTTCCGGTGTAGACGACGAAGTCGCGGCCGTAGTTGTGCGGAAGGTACGGATCGCCGGCGTCGCCGGCGAACGCGAACTGCAGCACCTTCATGCCCGGCAGGCCGTTCGCGTCACGCAGCTCCTCGACCGCGGGCGTGATCACGCCGAGGTCCTCGGCGATGATCGGAAGCTCGCCCAGCGCCTGCTCGACGGCGTCGAAGAACGGCTGTCCCGGACCGCGCACCCAGCGTCCTTCGACCGCGGTCGGTTCGTCGGCCGGGATCTCCCAGTACGCCTCGAAGCCCCTGAAGTGGTCGACCCGGATCACGTCGACGAACTCCAGCGTCGAGCGGAAGCGGGAGATCCACCAGGCGTAGCCGCGCTCCTTCATCCGGCCCCAGCGGTAGAGCGGATTGCCCCAACGCTGCCCGGTGTCGCTGAAGTAGTCGGGCGGCACGCCGGCGACGACGGTGGGCTTCCCTTCGTCGTCGAAGAAGAACAGCTCGCGGTTGGCCCAGGCGTCGACCGAGTCGTACGCGATGAAGATCGGCAGATCGCCGATCACCCGAATGCCTGCGTCGTTCGCGTGGGCCCTGACGTCCAGCCAGTGACGGTGGAACCAGTACTGCCAGGTCCGATGCCGACGGATCACGTCGGCGTGGCGCTCTCGGGCCTCGCTCAGCGCCCCCGGATCCCGGTCCCGCAACGGCTCCTCCCACTCGTTCCAGGGACGCCCTCCGTGGGCGTCCTTGAGCGCCATGAACAGCGCGTAGTCGTCCAGCCACTCGGCGTGATCGCGCTCGAACGTCGCGAACGCCTCGCGCGCGTCCCGGTCCGCGCCGTCCGCGAAGCGGCGCTCCGCCCGGCTCAGCATCTCGACCTTGAACGGGATGACCGCGCCGTAGTCGACGCGCGCATCCGGAAGGTCGCGTCCCTCCGCCAGGTCGGCGTCCGTCAGCCAGCCCTCCTGCGCCAGGCGTTCGAGCGAGATCAGGTACGGATTCCCGGCGTACGCGCTGAAGCACTGGTACGGGCTGTCGCCGTACCCGGTCGGTCCCAGCGGCATGACCTGCCAGAGAAGCTGGCCGGAGGCGGCCAGCCAGTCCACGAACCGGTGAGCGTGCGAGCCCAGCTCGCCGATGCCGTACGGGCCGGGGAGCGAGGTCGGGTGCAGCAGGATGCCGCTGCTTCGGCGTAGGGACATGGGAACCTCCAGGCCGGCTCGTCCGCGGATCGGTCCGCGGGCGGGGCGGCGCGACGAATCACTTCTCGAACGGCTTGCCGATCGCCTTGGGCGGGATCGCGCGGCCGACGAAGCCGGCCAGGACGAGCATCGTCAGGATGAACGGAACCGCCTGCACCAGCGACGGCGGCAACAGCTGGCCTCCGCCCAGCAGCGTCCCGATCGCCTCGAACGCGCCGAACAGGAGCGTCGCTCCCAGCGCCCCGAACGGCGTCCACTTGCCGAAGATGAGCGCGGCCAGCGCGATGAATCCGCGGCCGCCGGACATCTCGGCGACGAACTGGTTCAGGTTTCCGATCGACAGGTACGCGCCGCCCAGGCCCGCCAGCACGCCCGAGATCACGACGCCGTAGTAGCGCATGCGCCGCACGTCGATCCCGACCGAGTCGGCGGCCTCGGGATGCTCGCCGACGGAACGCAGCCGCAGGCCGAACGGCGTCCGGTACAGGACGTACCAGGCGACGGGAACGAGCAGGAACGCGAGGTAGACGAGCGGACTGAACTCGAACACGCCGACCCCCCACTGCGGGAGCCGGTTCTCGATGCGTGCGCTGGCCGTGGAGTTGTCGTACAAGCCGGTCAGGATGACCGCTGGAATCCCGATCGCCATCAGGTTGATCGCCGTCGCCGAGATGATCTGGTCGGCCTTGTAGCGGATCGACACGACGGCGTGGATCCACCCGACCGCCCCGCCAACGATCATCGCGGCCAGCAGTCCCAGCCACGGCGCGAACCACACGACGGCGTTCGGATCGGCCACCAGGAACGACCGCTCGACCTGCTGCGCCGTGACGGCCGCGGCGAGGGCGCCGAAGATCATGATCCCTTCGAGCGCGATGTTCACGACGCCGCTGCGCTCGCTGAACAGCCCGCCCAGCGAGGCCAGCAACAGCGGCGTGGTGGCCCGCAGCGCCGAGGCGACGAGGGCCGCGAGAATCACCAGGTCCATCTCAGCCCCCCTCCCCTTCGAGCTCCTCGATCACTTCGTCCTCGGTCTGCTCGCCCCGTCGGCTCCGCCAGGCGGCGCGCTTGATCGGGTCGGTCAACCGCTCGGGCAGGAACCCCTTCGCGGCGATGAACAGCACGACCAGCGCCAGGATCATGTTCACCACGTCGCGCGTCAGGTCGGGGAAGGTGATGTTCAGCGTCGAGCCGCCGTTCTTGAGCACCCCGAACAGGAACGCCGAGAGCACCACGCCGACAGGGTTGTTCGCGCCCAACAGCGCGACGGCGATGCCGTCGAAGCCGTCGCCGGTGGGCAGCGTCTGACGCAGCGAGTACTCCTCGAGCGCGCCGCCGAGCACGTAGTGCGTGGCGGTCAGGCCCGCGAACGCGCCGCTGATCGCCATCGCCAGCACCGTGTTGCGTGCGATCGACGCGCCCCCGTACTCCGCGGCGGAGGGCGAGAGGCCCACAGCACGGAGCTCGTAGCCCCACTTCGTCCGCCACAGGAAGACCTGCATGAACACCGCCGTGCCGATCGCGATCACGAAGCCGAAGTTCAGGTTCGACGGCGGCACCGTGAACGTCACCGAGCGCCAGCCCATCAGCGCCGCGACGCCGTACGCGAGCGCCCCGATCACGACCGCCCCGATCAGACGCCTGCGCGCCGACGCCAGCCCGACACGGCCGCCGATCAGCAACACCACCACGACAGCGCCGCCAGCGAGCCAGGCGGCGGCGTCGACCGTCGTCCGGGTCGAGCCGATCATCGTCTCGGCGTCGATGCCGAACAGGGCGGGAAGCTGCGGCAGGCGCGCCGTCTCCTGGAGCGGGACCGACTTCGGCTCGGAGCCGGCCGCCTTGAACGGCAGCTGGACCTCGACGAAAGCGTCGCCCGGACGCGGCCAGCCGGCCACCGTCATCGCGCCGAGAAGCGCGACCGCGACGATCGCCAGCGTGAGCCGCGGCGCGCGGCCGGCCAGTCGGCGGAGCGGACGGGTCAACGCGGCGACGATCAGCACGAGCACCGCCACCCCCAGCACCGCCAGGACCCGCAGGGCCGAGGAGGCGAACACCGGGCTGGACGAGAGCACGAACAGCAGCAGCGAGCTCGCGATGAAGTTGAGCAGGATGGTGTTGATCACCTCGTTCGCGCCGAAGCGCGCCTTGAGGAAGCCCGGGAGCGCGCCCCACAGCCCTCCGCCCAGCGCGGCGGCGAACACGGCGACGGGCAGCACCACGAACGCCGGACCGGGGACGTACACGCCGGCGAACATCGCGAACAGGGCGCCCAGCACCATCTGGCCGGGCGCTCCGATGTTGAACAGGCCGGCCTGGAACCCCAACGCGACGCCCAGGCCCGTGAACATCAGCGGCGTCGCGAACGTGAGCGCCTGCGCGAACCCCTCGAACGTTCCCAGCGACCCCGAGAACAGGGTGTAGTACGAGAACCACAGCGTGTCCAGGCGCCCGGTCATGTAGGCCTGCCAGCCGTCGATCTGGGCGCCCGATCCGGCCGGGGTGGACTGCAACGCCAGGATCACGATCGCCGCGGCGCCCAGCGCCAGCAGGATCGCCGTCAGCGGCACCGCGGCGACGTCGGTGAGGCGCCTGACCCAGCGGTCGCCCACGGGGACGACCCGGGCCCCGTACAGCAGCGCCAGCGAGCCGGTCACGATCGCGAGGAACGCGGCCAAGCCGGGCGACACGCCGGCGTAGGGAAGCCTGCGGATGCGGACGCCGACCCGCAGCGCCTCCTGCCGGGTCTGCTCCAGCGACTGCTCGCTCATGCGTCCCACGAGCGCCTCGAGCCCTTCGACGTCCACGCGCCCCCCAGGGTCGGCCAGCGCCTGCTCGAGCACCGAGCGGACCTCCGTCCGCCGCGCCTCGTCGTACGTCGCAGCGTGCGTGCGGAGGCCGACCGCGGTGGTCGTGACCAGCAACGCTCCCGCGCCCAGCCAGACGATCCGGCGGGCCCGTCCCGGCAGCGCCGAGCCCCCAACCGCCGCCGCGAGGCCCGCGAGGGTCAACACCAGGACCGTGCGCTGGCCGGGAACCGGCATCGGCTCGGTCCGTCCGGTGAAGTCCACGACCCGGTTCGGCAGCAGCGTGACGGCGCCCCGTGCACCGGTCTCGCGATTGAAGGCCGCCCACGGTGCCAGCCAGATGCTGAGCAGCGTCAGGAGGGCGAGCGCCGTGACTGCGACACGTTCGATCATTCGCGCCAATATACCGGACGCGTCGGCCGGTACGCCCGTCGAAGCTCGGACCGGACGGCCTCCGCGTCCGCGAGCCGGTCGGCGGGCCGCTTGTCCAACAGCCGCGCGACCAGCCCATCGAACGGGGCCAGCGACGGGTCGAACGCCGAGGGCGGCCGCGCGACCTCGCTGCGGTGCCGCTCGATCACGTCGGACACCGAGCCGTCGAAGGGAACCTCGCCGGTCAGCACGCGGTAGAGAAGCACTCCGGCGGCGTACAGGTCGCTGGCCGGCTCGGCCGGCTCGCCGCGTGCCTGCTCCGGACTGAGGTACGCGACGGTGCCGGCCGTCGTGCGCCGGTCGGCGACGTCGTCGACGCGCATCGCGAGGTCGTAGTCGATCAGCACCGCGCGACCCTCGCGCGTGACCAGCACGTTGTCGGGCTTGACGTCCCGGTGCACCGTGCCGCGCGCGTGGAGCGCCCCGAGCCCGGCCAGCAGCTCGTCGATCACGCGTAGGCGGTCACGCCGCGACGCCGCCGGCAGCCAGACGCCCAGGCGACGGCCGGGCACGAACGGCATGGCGACCGCGGGGTGGCCGCGCAGCTCGATCCGGCGCAGCACCGGATTCAGGTTCGGGTGATCGAGGTCCGCACCGAAACGGAGCTCGCGATCGGCGCGCGCCGCATCGTGCTCGGGGAACGCCTTGACCGCCTCGACGCGTCGTCCGTCGCTGGCCAGGAACACCTTCGCCCCCGCCCCGCGCGCGATCTCGCGCACCAGTTGATAGCCGGCGCCGTAGCGCGTTCCCAGAAGACTCACGACGCCTCCCAGCCTATCGCGGGGCAGGCGCCCGGCGGCTCATCGGCGCGCCACCACGCCGGCCCG
>CAZHCI010000006.1:32830-43347 GCA_964530905.1 uncultured bacterium | reverse complement strand
TCTCGGCCGGACCGGGTCCGCGTCGCGATCGGACCGCACATCTCGGGGCCGAGGTACCAGGTCGGAGCCGAGGTCGTCGAGGCGTTCGTCCGGGCCGGGTTCCCGGCGAGCGTCGCTCGTCCGGATCCGGACGTGGCGGGGCGGTTCCGGCTTTCGGTGGACGCGGCGGTGCGCGTCGCCCTGGCCCGCTCGGGCGTCCGTCCCAGCCACGTCCAGGACGGCGGCTGGTGCACGGCGTCGGATCGGCGGCGGTTCTTCTCGCACCGCCGCGATCGCGGCTCGACGGGTCGTCACTGGGCGCTGCTTCGTCCTCCGCCGTAGCGACCGCGCCGACGCGGCCACGCAGCGTCCGCTGGTACGCTCGTGCGATGGAACGCTTGCTCGCCACGCTTCGGGCCCTTCGGGCGCCGGACGGCTGTCCGTGGGACCGCGAACAGACGCACGAGAGCCTGCGGCCGCATCTGCTCGAGGAGGCCGCCGAGGCGGTCGACGCGCTCGCAGGAGGGGTCGACGCCGAGATCGTCGAAGAGCTCGGCGACGTGGCCCTGCACGTCGGCTTCCACGCCGTCATCGCCGAGGAGGACGGCCGCTGGTCGTACGCCGACATCGAGCGCGCGCTGGTCGAGAAGCTCGTTCGGCGTCACCCCCACGTCTTCGGCGACGAGCGCGCGTCCGACGCCGCCGAGGTCGAGGCCACCTGGGCGCGCGTCAAGGCGTCGGAGCGCGGGGCCGCGACGCCCGATGCGGCGGAGCGCGTGCCTCGCGGCCTGCCCGCGCTCGCACGCGCCGCGGCGTTGGCCGAGGCGCTGGACTGGTCGGAGCCCGAGGGCGCGCTGCAGCACGCCGCGGCTGCCGACGACGATCGTACGGAGGTGCTCGCGGACGCGCTGCTGGCCTTGGCGATCCGGGCGGTCCGAGCGGGGCACGCGCCGGAGCTGTTGCTGCGGGACGCGCTCGCGTCGCGTCTCGCTGCGAGAGCGAAAGGAGTCGCCGAGCCCGGGGCGGAGCCTGCATGAGCGACGTGCGTCTGAGCCGCCTTCGTCAGCGGCTCGCGCGGGCGTCGGGCGCGGTTCCGGGCGCGCCGCGGCCCGTGGGCTTCAGGCGAGCGGCCGTGCTGGTTCCGATCCTCGTCAGCGACGACGGTGCAGAGCTGCTGTTCACGGTGCGGAGCCGCGCGCTGGCGCACCATGCGGGGCAGATCTCGTTCCCTGGCGGCGGCGTCGAGGCCGGCGAGAGTCCCGAGCAGGCGGCGCGGCGGGAGGCGTACGAGGAGGTCGGGCTGGAGGTGCCCGAGACCGCGATCCTGGGTCGGCTCAGCGAGCTGCCGTCGCCCGCGGGGTACGTCGCGACGCCGGTCGTCGCCGCGCTCCGGTGGCCGCAGCCGCTGCGGATCGAGCCCGGCGAGGTCGAGGAGGCGTTCACCGTCCCGCTTCGCGATCTGCGCGATACGCTGCCGACGACCGAGGTCCGCACCTTCCGCGGAGCGCCCCGGACGCTCCACCGTTACGTGTGGGGCCAGCGCGACATCTGGGGGTTCACCGGCAACGTGCTGCGCGAGCTGCTCGACGTTCTGGGCGATCCGGGCGAGGAGGGGGACGGATGGTGAAGCGACGCGACCTGAGGATCGCCGTCGATCGCAAGAGGGTCCGCTTCTCGGCGGGGCAGATCGTCGACGGCCTGCAGGCGGCGGGGGCGCTCACGGACGACGCCCTGGCCGTGGCGCGCGAGGTGGAGCGCGAGCTGAACCAGAGCGGACGGTCGGTCGTGCCGCTACCGGAGCTGCGCGACCTCGTGGCCGATCGGACGCGCGAGGCGATCGGCGAGGAGGTGGCGGACCGCTGGTCGTCGCAGACGCCGCCGTTCGTTCCGATCGTGCTCGAGCGCCTGAGCGGCGAGCCGACGCCGTTCTCGCGGCGGACGCTGGCCGGGTCGCTCGAGAAGCTGGGCCTGGACTTCAAGGAAGCGTGGTCGCTGGCGCAGCAGGTCGAGCAGGGCATCCGCGCGGAGGGTCTGGACCGGATCGGCGAGGGCGAGCTCCCGCAGCGCGTCGCCCTGGCGCTCGAGGCTCGCTACGGGCGGGAGCAGCGGATCCGCTACGAGGCGACCTTGGCACGCTCGTCGGACCTGATGGTGGTCGAGCCCGACGGCTCGGAGATGCCGTACTCGCGGGGCATCCTGGCGCGCTCGCTCACCTCGATCGGGCTGGCGCCGGAGCTCGCCCACCAGCTCGCCAAACGGGTCGAGGAGGCGCTCTGGCGCGAGGGTGGCGGGACGGTGGACCGCTCGGTCGTTCGGCGGACCGTGCACCGGCTGCTGGTGGAGGAGGCCGGCGAGGAGTTCGCCCGGCGCTACGACCTGATGCGGGTGGTCCGCCAGCCCGAGCGTCCGATCGTCGTGATGGTGGGCGGAACCGCAGGCGTCGGCAAGTCCGAGCTGGCCGCCGAGCTCGCCTATCGCCTGGGCGTCGTCCGGGTCGTGTCGAGCGACGCCGTTCGGCAGGCGCTTCGCTCGCTGATCGGACCCGATCTGGCGCCCATCCTTCACGCGTCGAGCTACACCGCCTGGATGGCGGAGCTGCTGCCGGCCGAGCGGTCGCGCGCGAAGCCGAAGCGCAAGCGCGTGATCCGGGGCTTCCAGTCGCAGGTCTTGCAGCTGGGCACCGCGCTGGAGGCGATCGCGGATCGGAACGTGACGGAGGGGACGTCGGTGGTGCTCGAGGGGATCCACGTCGTGCCGGGGGTCAGCCCCGCTCGCGTCGAGGGCGCGATCGTCGTGGAGCTGATGCTGGCGGTGGAGGACGAGGAGGTGCATCGCAGCCGGTTCGCGACGCGCGAGGGACGCACGGGCGCGCGACGTCCGCAAGCTGGCTACCTGGAGCACTTCGAGGAGATCCGTCTGCTGCAAGGCTGGCTCGTCCGGCGCGCCAACGCAGCGGGCGCTCCGGTGGTGGACGTGACCGACCTGGACGACGCCGTGGAGCGCGCCGTGGAGCACGTCCTCGATGCCGTCCTGGCGCACGGCGAGCGTGGCGCCGGCGGGTCGGGCGCGGCCGTCCCGAAGGTCCCAGAGCCGTCCTGACCGGACGGCGATCCCGTCCCGGGTGCTTGGGTCGCGGAGACGGCCTATGGAGAATGCCATGACCCGGGTCGGGCGCCCCGCGTAGACTGCCCCAGGAGGAGAGCCATGACCCAAGCGCCCGCCGAGCAGGCCGCTGCGCCCTCGATCCGGACCGAAGGGCTGGGCAAGCGCTACGGTCGCCGGCCGATCGTTCGCGACCTGACGTTCCACGTCTCGCCTGGCGAGGTGTACGCCTTGGTGGGCCCGAACGGTGCCGGCAAGACCACGGTGATCCGCCTGGTGTCGGGCCTGGCGTTCCCGACCGAGGGCACCGTCACGATGCTCGGCAAGGATCCTCAGCAGCATCCCGAGGTCCGTCGCAGGCTGGGCGCCGTGGTCGAGGCGCCGGCGGCGTTCTATCCGTACCTGAGCGGCCGCGCGAACCTGCGGCTCCATGCCCGGCTCGCGGGCGGCGTCGCGGACGAGCGGATCGAGGAGCTGCTCGAGCTGATGGAGCTCGGGCCGGCGGCCGACCGCAAGGTGGGCGTGTACAGCCTCGGCATGCGCCAGCGGCTGGGCGTCGCCGGCGCGTTGCTGACGCGGCCCGACGTGCTGATCCTGGACGAGCCGGCCAGCGGGATGGACCCGTTGTCGCTGCACCTCGTGCACCGCGTGCTCCGCAACGCCGCGGGTCGAGGCTCGGCGGTGCTGCTGTCGACGCACCACCTCGACGAGGTCGCCGCGTACTGCAACCGCGTAGGAATCATGGAGGAGGGGGCGCTGATCGACGAGGTCGACCTCGACCGTCGGCGCGACCGCCACCGGGCGCGCGTGGACGACCCCCAAGCGGCACGCAGCGCGCTGCAGGCGCAGCCGTGGATCCAGGAGGCGTTCTTGCGTGCCGGCCAGGTGATCTTCCACCTGACGGAGCCCGCGGCCCTGAACCGGGTCGCGCCGCTGCTGGTCCAGCACGGCGTCGGCCTCCAGGAGCTGACCGCCGACGTGTTCGATCTGCGCGCCTACTACCGCGAGCGGGTCAGCGCCGAGCGGCTGAAACGGACCGGTGAAGGCATCGTCCAGGAGATCGGACGGCCGGGCGAGTCGCACGGCGACGTCCGCGGCGAGTCGCAAGGCGACGTCGGCGGCGAGCGGGGGCCGTCGTGAGCGCTCTGTTGCGCATGGAGGCGGGCAAGCTGTTCCGCCTGTCCAGCGTGCGGGCGGCGCTGGTGTTGCTGCTGGTGTTCCCTGCGTTGTGGGCGTACGCGCCGGGCATCTTCGAGGTGTACGGCTTCTTCCTCGTCTCCGGATTCCAGGTTCCCGCGCTGAGCCTGCTGTCGTCGATGGAGTTCCTGATGCCGCTGCTGGTGGCGATCATCGCGGCGGAGCTCGTCGGGATCGAGGCGATGCACGGGACCTTGCCGACCGTGCTGCTCCGGCCCGTGACGCGCTCGTCGTGGCTGCTGGCGAAGCTGCTCGTCCTCACCGTCCTGCCGTTCCTGGTGATGGCGTACTTCCTGGTCGCGTCGCTGGCGGCGGGCGTGCCGTACGGCTTCGACGCGTTCGTGGGCGGAACGGGGCTCGGCGAGGGCGGGCTCATCGGTCAGGGGACGATGCTGCCGGCGGACGCGGTGCGCGAGCTCGTGGGGGCGTACCTGCTGGCCGCGATCGCGCTGATCCCGGTGGCGCTGCTGTCGGTGCTGGCGACGGTGGTGACGATGAACGCGGCCAGCGGCGCGCTGGCGACGCTGGCCGTGCTGATCGTGATGCAGCTGCTGGTCGTGTTTCCCGCGCTCGAGCCGTTCCTGCTGACGCGGCACCTGTCCGCCTACACCGACCCGGTCGCCAGCGTCGGCTGGGTCGTGACCCTGATCGCGCTGTACTCCGCCGCGTTCGCGGCCGCGGCCGTCGTCCTGTTCGAGCGCAAGGACTTCTGAGCGGTGCCGCTGGGAGGCTGGGCCGGTCCTGTCGGCGGAGCGGCGATCGATCGTCTGCGACGCACGATCGTCGTATCGATGGTCGCGTGGGCGGTCGCGTCGGGCGCGATCGTCGGGCTGGCGCAAGGCGGCTTGGTTCCCTACACCGTGCAGGTCGCTGCGCTGAGCGACGCGGAGGCGGCGATCGAGCTTTCCGGTCGGCTGCTTCGCGACGGCTTCCCCGCCTACGTGGTTCGTGCGGAGGGCGCGGCCGGCTCGGTGTTCCGCGTTCGCGTCGCCGCGTTCGGGGATCGGGTGAGCGCGGACCGCTACGCACGGGCCATGAGCGCGCGCGTCGGCGGGGAGCCTAGGCCGGCGTTGGCCGAGGCGATCCCCGCGGGGATCCTTCCCTTGGCGCCGACGCGCTGGGTCCGGGTCGCGGAGGACGAGCGAGCCGTCGTGCTGGCGTGGGGCGATGACGACGTGGCGGTGCGCGTCGGCCCGGCGGACGACGTGGCGGGGTACCGAACGCTGGACGGGGGGGCGTCGTTCGAGGCGTGGTGGGCGCGTCCGCTCGGCGACGGTCGGCGGGAGGAGATCGTCGCGCTGCCGCTGGACGCGGAGGAGAGCGAAGGCGACGATCCGTCGGTGCAAAACGCGCTGTTCCGTCAGCGGGTCCGTCTCGTGGCCGAGCGGAGCGGCCTCGATGCCGGCGTGCTCGAGGAGCAGGCCGTTCGCGGCGAGCCGGGCGAGCGACGGCTGGTCGCGTGGCGGACGACGGGCCAGGATGCCGGGGGCGAGCCGATCGTGTCCGGCGTCGCGCGCGCCGGCGCGGAGCCGACCTCGCGCGACGAGGACGATTGGCTGGGCGGCGTCCCGCCGCAGGCCAGCGAGGTGCTCCTGAAGGTGAGCGCCGGATCGCCGGGAACCTCCGCCGACGCTCCGGACGGCGACGTGGAGGGTGGTTCGTGGACCGCGCGAGCGGATGGCGACTGGACGGTGCTCGAGGTCGACGGAACGACGTGGCGCGCCTTGGTCGGCGCGCCACGTGACGGTCACGAGGATCTGTTGGTGCTGTGGGTGGACGGCGGGTTCGAGCTGGTTCGGCTCGCTCCTCGCTGAGCGACGCTCGTTCGGCTCAGTCGCTCGCGGCGGCGGCGACCGCTCGGGCGGGCTCGCGCTCGGCCAGCCAACGCTCGGCGGTCATCGCCGCCCTCGTCCCGGCTCCGACGGAGGTGCCGAGCTGGCGATAGACCTCGTCGGCGACGTCTCCTGCGGCGAAGATGCCCTCGACCGACGTGAAGATCTCGTCGTGGACGTCCACGTACCCGCTCTCGCGCAGGTCCACGAGGCCGCGCAGGAACTCGGTGTTCGGCGTGTGGCCGACGTATACGAACACGCCGTCGGTACGGATGACGGTCTCGCTTCCGTCGATCACGTCGCGGGTCCGGACGCCGCTGACCATGTCGTCCTCGCCGATGATCTCGTCGACGACGGTGTTCCACACCCAGCGCATCTTCGGGTTGGCGAACGCTCGTTCCTGAGCCGCCTTGTTCGCTCTCAGCTCGTCGCGACGGTGAATCACGACGACCTCGTCCGCGAACTTCGTGAGGAACATCCCTTCCTCGATCGCGGCGTCGCCGCCGCCGACGACCACGACCTTCTTGCCGCGGTAGAAGAAGCCGTCGCAGGTGGCGCAGGTCGAGACGCCGCGACCGTAGAACGCGTCCTCGCCGGGAACGCCCAAGCGTCGCGGATTCGCTCCCGTGGCCAGGATCACCGCGCGCGCCTGGTAGTCGGCCTCGTACCCGTGCACCACGAAGCCGTGGTAGGCGTCGCCCGACAGGCCTTCGACCTCTTCCATCACGATGCGCGCGCCGAACTTCTCGGCCTGCTTGACCATGCGCTGCGACAGCTCCGGGCCGGGGACGGCCTCGTCGAATCCTGGGTAGTTCTCGACCTCTTCGGTCTGGGCGATCTGACCGCCGGGCAGACCTTTTTCGAGGATGAGGGTGTCGAGCTGTCCTCGACCCGCGTAGATGCCCGCGGTAAGGCCGGCGGGTCCTCCGCCGATGATCGCTACGTCCGTCGTGACCGTCTTCCGTGCCATGAAGCCTCCTTCGACTGCTGTGCATGCTAGCACCGGAACCGGCGCCGGCTACGTCAAATCGGATACCGGGAGGGGGTATAGCTCGAACGACGGGTGGAGCGGCCGATCGCACCGTGACGAACGGTGGGGCGGTCCCCCGGCCGGGACGGGTACGATGCCCGCATGAGTCGCCCCGACCGCATCTTCGGATTCGACCTCGAGCTCGTGCCCGCCTCGCAGGCGGCGTTGCCGCTGACCGACCTCACGATCCGCCGCGGCTACGGAGCGTTCGACTTCCTGCGGGTGGTGGACGGCGTCCCGCTGTTCGTGGACGACCACCTCGCGCGCCTCGAGCGGACCGCCGAGCTCCTCGGCCTGACCCCCAGACCGTCGACCGAGGCGATCGCTCGGCACGCCTGGGACGTGATCGCCGCCAACGAGCACGGAACGTTCGGCCTTCAGCTGTTCCTCACCGGCGGCGATCCGCTCGACGGGTTCCATCCGGGCACGCCGCGCACCCTGGTCCTCGTCGTCGACCTTCCCGCCTACCCCGACGCGTACTACCGCGACGGCGTGACGCTGCTGCCGTACAGGTTCGAGCGGGATCTCCCGGAAGCGAAGACGACGAACTACTTCACCGCCGTCCGGCACGCCCGCGAGCTCAGGGCGGCCGGGGCGGCCGACGTCCTCTACCACGACGGCCGGCGCGTGCTCGAGACCACGCGCTGCAACCTGTTCGTCGCCACCGACGAGGGCGCGCTGCTCACGCCCGCACGCGGGGTGCTCGAGGGCATCACCCGGATGCACATGCTCGAGGCGCTCGAGGGCGAGATCGCGGTCGAGGCGCGCGACGTCGGCCTCGACGAGCTGAAGCGGGCCCCCGAGGCGTTCCTGACGAGCACCACCAAGGGCGTGATGCCGGTGGTGCGCGTCGGGGACGAGACGGTCGGCGCCGGACGCCCCGGACCGGTCACCCGCCGAGCGGCCCAGGCGTTCGAGCGCCACCGCGCGGCGTGGCTCGCCGCCCACGCCCGCGACCGTGCCGTGGCCGCGTCGACCTCGGTGTAAGAATCTCGTGACGATCGACCCGGCACACTACGCGTACCTGCACGACGGCGGACCGTCGCGCGGGCCCTCTGTCGTACCCATAGGAAACTTCTCACGTACGCCGCTCGCGCGGCGGCCTATTCTCGTGTCAGGAAGGGACGTGGGGAACGAGGTTCGAACGGTCGCGGGCGCGTTCACCGGTTGGGAGGCCGGGCGCCCGCGGACCAGCTCCGCCCGCGCGCAGTGATGATGACCGAGTCGAACGGACGCCCTGGAAGAGCTCCGCACGACGGTGTGCTGGGCCTCGTCACGAACCTGTTCGGAGACGAGTGCTACACGCTCTCCGACCTACGCGAGGTCGGTCAGCCGATCGTTCATGCCAGCGAGGCGTTCGCACGCTTCTCCGGCTACGGCGCCGACGAGGTGCGCGGGCGCAGCCTCGCGTTCCTCCAGCGCGACGACGGCGATCAGGACGGCCTCGCGCAGATGCGCGAGGCGATCGCCGAAGGTCGACCGTGCACGGTGGTCGTGCGCAACTACCGCAGCGACGGCAGCCTGTTCTTCAACGAGCAGCGGCACTACCCGCTTCGCGACGAGCAAGGACGCGTCACCCACCTCGTCAGCGTTCAGCGCGACGTCAGCGACCGCATGCACGCCTTGGGCGTGGTGGACGCGGGCGACCGCATCGGCCGCAGCGGTCAGGGCGGCTTCTTCGGCTACAGCGTGCTGCTGCGCCCCGACAGGGAGCCTCAGCTGCTCTGGGTCGGGGACGCGGTCGTGCACCTGAGCGGGTTCCAAGCGCCCGAGCTGCTCGACGAGGGCGCGGGCTCATGGGTGCACCCGGACGACCGCGAGGCGTTCCGGGAAGCGCAGATCCTCCGGCGGTCCGAGCGGAGTCACCGCGTGCGCTACCGGCTCGTCACCCGCGACGGTCGCGTCCGGTGGGTGGAGGACCACGGCCAGCGGAGCTGGAGCAACGCGGAAGCTCACGCGGTGGCCGTGCACGCGCTGGTCCGGGACGTCACCTCGGAGCGCCGCTCGCGTTCCGAGCTGTGGCACGTCGAGAACGTCGACGCGTTGACAGGCCTGCCAAACGAGCGGCGGTTCCGCGACCGGCTCGAGCAGGCGATCGAGCGCGCGCGCGGCGACGGCACGGGAACCGTGCTGGCCCTGTTCGACCTCGACGCGTTCGCCTTCGTCAACGAGACCATCGGTCGCACGCAGGGCGACCGGCTGCTCCAGGAGGTCGCGAACCGGTTGCGCCGCCTGACGTCGAGCAGCGACGTGCTGGCCCGGCTCGAAGGCGACCGCTTCGGGGTGGCCTGGTCGCACGTGAACACGCCCGAGGAGATCGTGCCGCTGCTGCGCACGGTGCAGGATCGGCTGTCCGAGCCGGTCGCGTGGGCGGGCGGCGACATGCGCCTGTCCGTCAGCGCCGGCCTGGCCCGCGTGGGTGGCGACGAGGGCCCATCGGACCTCGTCACGGTCCATCCGGCCGAGGGCGTCGAGCGATGGCTCGCCGACGCCGAGCGCGCGCTCGAGCGCAGCAAGCTCGAGCGCCGCGGCGACGCGACCTTCGCCGGCGCCGGCGACGACGCGCGGTTCTGGACGCGTCGCGACAACGAGAACGAGATTCGCTCCGCCTTGGCTCGTGACGAGCTGGTGCTTCACTACCAGCCTCGCGTCGATCTTCGCACCGGGGCGCTGACCGGCGTCGAGGCGCTCGTTCGCTGGCTGCACCCGCGGGACGGTCTGCTGAAACCCAAGTCGTTCCTGCCGTCGCTCGAGGTGGCGAGGCTCGATCCCGACCTGTTCCGCTGGGTCTTGCGGCGGGCCATGACGCAGGCCGCGACCTGGCGTCTGGCGGGCCGGCCGTGCCGCGTCGCGGTGAACGTGGGCCGGCAGACGCTGGAGCATCCCGACTTCGCCCGCTGGGTCCGCGAGGAGCTCGAGCGGCTCGATCTGAACCCCGCGCTGCTGGAGATCGAGCTCACGGAGGGGACCCCGATGGAGGTGTTCGAGCGCCACGTGTCGGTCCTGCGCGAGCTCAGATCGCGCGGCGTGCGGATCAGCCTCGACGACTTCGGCGTGATGCACGCCTCCTTGGCGCAGCTCCAGAAGCTTCCGCTGGACGGACTGAAGATCGACAAGCGGTTCGTGGACCGCCTGGTGGAAGGGACGCGCGGCGATCGCGAGATGGTGCGCGCGATCGTGGCGATCGGCCGCAGCCTGGGCCTGACCGTCGTGGCCGAGGGCGTCGAGACCGACGAGCAGCGCGACGCGCTCCAGCAGCTTCACTGCGACGAGGTGCAGGGCTACCTGTACGGTCACGCCGTGCCGGCCGACTACGCGCTGCAGATGCCGCTCTCCGCGGACTGAGCCTCGGCGGATCGAGCCCCGCGGATCGAGCC
>CAZHCI010000006.1:17713-32730 GCA_964530905.1 uncultured bacterium | reverse complement strand
GCGGATCGAGCCCCGCGGATCGAGCCTCCGCGGGCCGGGCGCGCTCCGGAACGGAGGCGCACGCCACGCGCCGGGCGGGGCGGGGCGGGTACCATCCGTTCCATGCCGACCGCCAGCCCGCCTCCGAACGACAACCCCCTCCTCCGCGACCAGCACCGCATTCCGTTCGACGAGCTCCGTGCAGATCACGTCGCTCCAGGGCTGAGGGCCGCGCTGGCCGAGGCGGAGGCGACGTTCGCCCGAATCCGCAGCGAGACGGCTCCCTACCGCTGGGACGACCTGCTGGGCGCGATCGATCGTGCCGAGGCGCGCATGGCGCGTGCGGTCGCGATCGTGTCGCATCTGAACTCGGTGCGGCAGGACCCCGAGGTGCGCGAGGCGTGGAGCGAGATCGTTCCCGAGCTCGCCGCGTTCGAGGCGAGGCAGCGAAGCGATCCGCAGGTGTACCGCGTGCTCTCGGCGTACGCCGACACCGACGAGGCGACGCGCCTGCCGCCCGAGCGCGCCCGGTTCCTGGAGCTGACGCTCGACACGATGCGACGCTCGGGGGCCGGACTCGACCAGGCGTCGCGTGCGCGGGCCGAGGCGATCCAGAGCGAGCTGGCCGCCCTCGCGAACACCTTTCAGAACAATCTTCTCGACGGCACGAACGCGTTCGCGATGGACGTCGAGGACGAGTCGCGCTTGGCCGGCGTGCCCGCCTCGGCGCTACGGCGCGCACGCGCGGCGGCGGAGGCGGCGAACGTCCCGGGATGGCGCTTCACGCTCCACCAGCCGTCGTACCTGGCGATCGCCGATCACGCCGTCGACCGCGACCTTCGGAGAACGATGTACGACGCGTTCCAGGCGCGCGGAATCGGCGAGGGACGCGACAATCGCCAGCTGATCCCCCGGATTCTCGAGCTTCGCCGCGAGCTGGCGGACCTGCTGGGCTACGCCGACTGGGCCGATCTTCAGACCGAGCCGCGCATGGCGCGACAGGGGGCGACCGCCCAGGCGTTCGAGCGCGACCTGTGGCAGCGGGTGCGCCCCCATTTCCGGCGCGAGATCGAGGAGCTCGAGGCGTTCGCGCGCGACGAGCTGGGACTCGCTCGTCTCGAGCCGTGGGACGTCCGCTTCGCGTTCGAGCGCATGCGCACCGCACGGTTCGATCTGAACGACGAGCAGCTCCGTCCCTGGTTCCCGATGGACCGCGTCCAGGCCGGCATGTTCGAGATCGCCCAGCGGCTGTTCGGCGTCGAGATCAGGCGCACCGGGGCCGAGGGAGCCTGGCATCCGGACGTGGAGGTCTACGACGTCGTCGAGGCGGACGGGCGGCGGATCGGGACGTTCTACACCGACTGGTACCCGCGCGAGGACAAGCGCGGCGGGGCGTGGATGATGCCGTTGGCGGGCGGCGGGCCGACCGAGGACGGGTTCGAGCCGCACCTCGGCGCCATCTCCGGCAACCTCACCCCGCCCGACCGCGACCGGCCGGCCCTGTTGACCCACGACGAGGCCAGCACGGTGTTCCACGAGTTCGGTCACCTGCTCCACCATCTTCTTTCCACCGTCGAGATCCGCTCGCTGGGCGGCACGAACGTTCCTTGGGACTTCGTCGAGCTGCCCAGTCAGATCCTCGAGAACTGGCTGTGGGAGGACGCGTCGCTGGTCCGGATCGCGCGCCACGTCGACGACGGCACGCCGCTGCCCGAGGAGGTCCGCGCGCGCATGCGCGAGGCGCGCACCTTCGGGGCCGCCCACCACATGGCTCGCCAGCTGAGCTTCGGCACGGTCGACCTGGCGCTGCACGTCGACTACGACCCCGTCGGCGGAGACGATCCCGTCGACTTCGGACGCGAGGTGCTCGCACCGTTCCAGATTCGCACGGACGCCGTCGCGGACGGCTTCCTTCCCGCGTTCTCGCACATCTTCGCCGGAGGCTACGCCGCGGGCTACTACTCGTACCTGTGGAGCGAGATGCTGGACGCCGACGCGTTCTCGCGCTTCCGTGAGGAGGGGATCTACGACCCGGCCACCGGCGAAGCGTTCCGCCGCACGATCCTGGCTCGCGGCAACGCCGCACCGCCCGAGTCGCTCATTCGCGCGTTCCTGGGGCGCGATCCCGATCCCGAGGCGCTGCTGGTCCGCAACCTGGGCCTGCCGGCGCGCTAGGGCGAGGAACGGGCGGGAAGGTCGGCCTCGCGGCTCACCACCAGCCCGCCTCGGCCGCCGAGGCCAGCAGGCGCGGACCTGCGGCGTAGCCGGCCAGGCCGTCGCGCTGTCCCCGCACGAACAGCCAGCGCTCGTAGGCGGACCAGAGAAGGCGCGCGGGCACGTCCCAGCGCGTCGCGACCGCTGCCTGGAGCGCCCCGAGATCGGCGTGGGCACGAGGCGGCAGCACGGTCCCTCGCCGCGCCGTGGCCGGCAGCGACGCCCAGGCGCGCAGCGCCGAGGCGTAGCGGGCGTGCGGATGGTCGGCGCGAATCCCTGCGAGCAGGCCGACCAGCTCGGCCCCCGCCTCGCTCTCGTAGCCGGCAAGGTGCGCCGCCTCGTGGGCGCCGGTCGCCACCTGCGCCCAGGGCGGAAGCGCGCCGTCCACGTGCGCTTCGAGGGTCCAGGGGGACACGACGCCTGCGACGCCCAGCGGGCCCAGGACCCCGGCAGGCACGACCTTGGGCGCGACCGGCAGGCGGACGTCGGTCGCGAAGGTCGCGAGCGATCCGACCACCGAGGCGTGGGCCGCCGGCGCGTCCAGCCGGTCCACCGGCGCGTCGCGACGCACGATCTCGGCGAGCTTCGCAGCGACCCGCGCCAGCTCGGCCAGCTCGGAGGGCGTCGCCGCGGACGCCGGGGACGCTGCGGACGCCGCCTGCGTGCGCAGACCCAGGCGGGCCTCGACGGGCGGCCGCGAGGCGTGAAGCCCCCACGACGCCTCGAATCCGGCAGCGACGAGAAGCGCGAGGCCGATCAGCCGTGTCCAGGTGCGGGCGCGCCTCGGTCCCCGCACGATCGAGATCACGACCACGGCCAGAAGCGCGACGGCGAGCAGCGGCGTCCACGGCCACGGTGCACGCTCCGTCGCCGGAACGATCGCGGCGGTCCACGCCGGGTAGAAGCGGGTCGACCAGGCGCTCGGCCCGCTCGGGTGGAGCGCCACGGCCGCGACGCCCAAGGCCGCGGCCACACCGACGGGGAGAAGGCGGGAGACCCGGCTCACGTCGACCTCGTCGCCACGGTCGGGGGCGGCGTGGTCGCTGCAGCGTCGGCGACGGAGCGACCCTCGTCGCGTCGCGTCGGCCGCGGCTCGTACGCGGTGGCCGCGCCGCTTCGACGCGACCCGATGCCTTCGGACCGCTCCCAGGCCGAGCGCGTGGCGACCCACCAGTCGGCGTCGAGCGCTTCGAACGGGGCAGGGGGCGGACCGACTCCGGCGCGCGTCTGGACCGCGGTCGGCGCGAGGACCTGGAAGACCAGCGCCAGGCAGGCGCGGAGCGCGCGCGACCGGGCCCACGGTAGCCAGGCCGATCGCTCGGGGTCGGGCAGGATCAGGTGGACGAGGTCGTCCACGCGGCGGATTCGCGGCAGCGACGGCCAGTCGCTCGCGCTGAACGAGAGCCCCTCGTCGCTCGCGTCGGCGTGAAGCGTCAGCGGCGGCTCGATCGCGCGGTAGCGGGGGGCGGGTTGGGGCAGCACCGCGTCGTACGCCGCCATGCGGGCCGTGACCAGCGCGCGCGAGCGCGCCTCCAACCGTTCCAGCTCGCGTTCGGTGAGTCGTGTGGGATCCTCGAGGCGAGCCTCGATCTCGGCCTGCTCCTCCTCGAGCTCGGCGATGCCGGGCTCGCGAGGCTCGCCGCGGAAACGGGGGAGGGGAATCGAGGCCGCCGCTGCCGGCTCGTCGTCTCGCCTCCGCCGACCGTGCAGCCAGCCGTCGACGCCGCCCCGCCACGCCACCAGACGGCCGTCGTGAAGGCTGCGCACCTCGTCGCCGACGGCGTCGGCGAGACGCAGGTCGTGCGTCGCCAGGACCACGGCGGTGCTGGTCTCCGCGAGCGCCTGTTCGAGCAGCTCGATCGCCTCGATGTCCAGGTCGGTCTCCGGCTCGTCCAACAGAACGAGGTCCGGCTCGGACGCGATCAGCAGCGCCAGCCCGGCGCGCGCCCGCTCGCCGCCCGAGAGCTCGCGCGTGGGCGCGCCCCAGCGGTCGCGAGGCAGCCGCACCAGGGCCGCCAGCGACGCGGCCCGGGCGGTCGTGACCCAGGCCGTCAGCTGGGACGTCACGTCGCCGGACCCCAGGCCGCGTGCGTGGGCGTCCCACCAGTGCACGCGCGCCCCTGGCCGCAGCCACACCCGCGCGTCCGGCCGATCCGATCGGATCTCGGCCGCCAGCATGGCCAGCAACGTCGACTTGCCGCTGCCGTTCGGTCCCAGCAGGACCAGCTTCTCCCCGGCGTCCAGGCCCAACGCGACGTCGTCGAACAGCCCCGCTCGCGACAGGTTCGCGGCCCTCAGCAGCGGTCCGGTCCGACCGTCCTTCGGCGCGAGCGTCCAGTCCGGCGCCGAGTCGGTCGTGACCGAGCGCTGGGCGCCGTCTGCTCCCCCGGCGGCGGCCGCGTCGGCGGCCGCTCCGTCGATCCGGGCGGCCCGCCGGCTCAGCGCCCGTGCCGCGGCGGCCCGGGTCGGCGAGCCGTGTCGGCGAGCCTGCTCCGCCGCCGCCGCCAGCCGCGAGGCTTCCCTCGCGCGGACGCGGCGCCGCTTGGCCGCGCTGCGGTCGAGCACGCCCCGCCGCTCGCGGTCGGAATCGAACGGTAGGCGGGTGGTCTCCAAGCGGCCGCTCGAGACGTGCGCGCTGGCGTTCGAGACGCGCGCCAGCAGCTCGCGGTCGTGGCTCGCGACGATCAGCGCCACGTCGGCTGGAAGCCCGGCGAGCCGGTTGGCCAGCCAACGCCGAGCGGTCGCGTCCAGGCCGTTCGTCGGCTCGTCGAGCAGGAGCAGCTCGGGGCGGTCCGCCAGCGCGAGCGCCAGTGCGACGCGACGCCGCTCGCCGCTGGACAGCGAGGCGAGCGGCGTCGCCGTCGGCCGGCCGGGCAGAAGACGGTCGAGCTCGCGCCGTAGCCGCGCCTCGGCCCGGTAGCCGCCCGTTCGCTCGAACGCCTCCTGAAGCGCGGCGTAGCGCGTCAGGTCGCCGACGCCGTCGGCCAGGCGTCGCTCTTCGGCGCGCACGGCCGCCTCGGCCGCGCGAACGCGGGCCAGGCCGCCCTCGATCGCGTCGTCCAGCGTCTCGCCGCGCGGCAGGCCGGCTCGCTGGTCGACGAACGTCACGCGCAGGCCGGGCGCACGCCGGACCGTGCCCTCGTCGGGCCAGCTCGCGCCGCGGACCAGCGCCAGCAGCGACGACTTGCCCGCACCGTTCGGCCCCCACACGGCCCAGCGGTCGCCGCGGCGCACGCGCCACGACGCGCCGCTCAGCACGGTGCGATCGCCAGCCGCCAGGCGCGCTCCCTCGATGCGGACGAGCTCCTCCACGACGGTCAGGATACGCGCGGACGCAGGGCGGCCCCGTAGGCCGCGAGCGGCGTGGACCACGGTGGTCGCTCGCGCCGCGCCGTACCCTTCGGACATGGCCCACGACCCGGTCGATCCCGCCCGCGTCCACGATCTGAACGACGCGCCCGTGCGAACGGACAGGCGCTACGTCCTGTACTGGATGCAGCGCTCGCAGCGGACGGTCGAGAACCCGGCGCTGGAGCACGCGCTGGACGAGGCGAACGAGCTGGACCTGCCGCTCGTGGTCGCCTTCGGGCTGGACGAGAGGTACCCGGGCGCGAACCTGCGTCACATGGCGTACCTCGTCGAAGGGCTCGGCGACGTGGCGGACGGCCTTCGGGACCGGGGCGTCGCCTTCGCGCCGCGCTTCGGATCGCCGCCCGACGTGGCGTTGCGCCTGGCGGCGAACGCCGCCCTGGTGGTGTGCGACCGCGGCTACCTGCGGCACCACCGGGCGTGGCGCCGCCGCGTGGCGGCCGAAGCGGACGTGCGCGTCGTGCGGGTCGAGGGGGACGTCGTCGTGCCGGCCGACCTGGCCAGCGACAAGCGCGAGTACGCGGCGCGGACGATCCGGCCGAAGCTCTGGCGCCACGTCGAGCGGTTCCTGGTCGAGACGCCGGCGAGGGAGCCACGCCGCCGCGATCCGGACCTCGACCCGCAAGACGGTCTGCCTCGCGTGGATCCGCGCGACCTCGCGGGGACGCTCGCGCGGCTCGGCGTCGATCGCTCCGTCGCTCCGGTCGCGCGCTTCCGCGGCGGCACGGCGGCCGCCGAGCGAGCGTTCGACCGCTTCCTGGCGGACCGCTTCGACCGTTACGCCCAGCATCGCGACCAACCGCAGACGGACGACGTCAGCCACCTCTCCAAGTCGCTCCACTTCGGGCACCTGTCGCCGGTCGCGGCCGCCCGGCGCGCACGCGAGGCCGCTCCAGGCGCCGAGACGCTCGACGCGTTCCTGGAAGAGCTGATCGTCAGGCGCGAGCTGGCGGTGAACTTCGTGCTTCACGCCGAGGCCGACTACGACCGCTACGGGACGCTGCCGTCGTGGGCGCGCGCCACGCTGGACGAGCACCGTGACGACGCCCGCGACCACGTGTACGACGACGCGACGTTCGAGAACGCCGAGACGCACGATCCGTATTGGAACGCCGCCATGCGCGAGATGCGGGCGGCGGGGTACATGCACAACTACATGCGGATGTACTGGGGCAAGAAGATCCTGGAGTGGAGCGCCGAGCCCGAGGAGGCGTTCGAGCGCGCGCTCCGCCTGAACGATCGCTGGTTCCTGGACGGCCGCGACCCGAACAGCTACGCGGGGGTGGCCTGGTGTTTCGGGCTGCACGACCGTGGCTGGGCCGAGCGCGCCGTGTACGGCAAGGTCCGCTACATGAACGCGAACGGGCTCAGGCGCAAGGCCGATCCCGACGCGTACGTCGCCAAGGTCGAGCGCCTCGAGACCGAGGAGGCCGAGGCGGACCGGGGTCGGTTCGGAGCGACGGAGGGGCCGGGCCGAGACGGGTAGACTCGACGACCGTGAAACGGTTCACGGTCCGAGGCGCCAACGTCGGCTTCGTGTGCGTCCACTGCGGCTGCGAGGTGCATCCGCTGGCGAACGGGTCGGTGCGGAACCACTGTCCCGCTTGCCTGTGGTCGCTGCACGTCGACGTCGATCCCGGCGATCGGGCCTCGGACTGCGGTGGCGACCTCGAGCCGGTCGCGGCGGAGCACTCGGCGAAGAAGGGCTGGGTGATCGTGTCGCGCTGCCGGACGTGCGGCGCCGAGCGCCGCAACCGTGCGGCCCTCGACGACCCGCGCCAGCCCGACGACCTCGACCGGATCATCGCCCTGACCGTAGGCCCCATCCGGCGTCGCTGACGCCCCGACAGGAGACCGACCCCGTGCCGTACCCGACCGATCCCGATCCCTCGTTCGATCCGCTTCGCGACCGCCTCTTCGTCGGGGGGTCGGTGCGCACCCTCGACGACCGGCGCCCGATCGCCGAGGCCGTCGCCGTTCGGGGCGGCCGGGTGCTGGCTGTCGGGGACGAGGCGGCCGTTCGTGCGCGCCTGGCGCCCGGCGCCGAGACCGTCGACGTGGGGGGTGCGGTGCTCACCCCCGGCTTCCACGATGCCCACGTGCACCTGGGGTTCCACGGGCTGGAGCTCTCCCAGGTGCCGCTGGGCGATACCGGCTCGATCGACGAGGCGCTCGAACGCCTCCGGCTCCGAGCGACGTCGGTGCCGGCGGGAACGTGGCTGCTGGGGACCGGCTTCGCTCTTCAGCGCTGGGGCGTGCGCCATCCGGACCGGGCGTCGCTGGACGCCGTGCTTCCGGACCATCCGGTGCTGCTCCGCTCGCAGGACCACCACAGCGGGATCGCGAACAGCGCGGCGTTGGAGCGAGCCGGGGTGCACGCGGGCACCAGCGATCCGGCGGGCGGCGTGCTGGTGCGCCGTGCGGACGGCTCGCCCAGCGGTCACCTCCTCGAGGGCGCCGTCGAGCTCGTGGCCCGCGCCGTGCCCGCTCCCACGCCGACGGAGCTGCGCGAGGCGCTCGAGGCGGGCGCGCGCTCGCTCAACGCCTTGGGCGTCACCACGGTGCACCACATGGCGTACGAGCCGTCGGACAACTTCCGGGCCCTGGCGCTCGCGGCCAGCGACGAGGCGTTCCCTGTGCGGGTCTGGGCGTGCCTGCCGCACGAGGAGATCGAGGCCGCCAGGGAGATCGGGCTGGCGACCGGCATCGGGGGCGACCGGTTCGTGCTGGGGGGCGCCAAGCTGTTCGTCGACGGCGCCCTCGGAAGCCTGTCGGCGTGGATGTTGGAGCCGTACCACGGCGGGAGCGACGTCGGGATCGTGCTGACCGACCCGGCGACGCTCGAGGGCCGCGTGGCGCTGGCGATCGAGGCGGGCCTGACGCCGGTGGGACACGCGATCGGCGACGCGGCGGTCCGGGCGCTGCTCGACGCGTACCAAGCGACCGAGCCGGCGTGGCGCGGCGCCGGCCTGCTTCCTCGTGTCGAGCACGCCCAGCACGTGCATCCCGACGACGTCGCACGACTGGGGCGGATGGGGCTGGTGGCGTCGATGCAGCCGCTGCACCTCACCTTCGACGCCCCGACGATTCACGATCAGCTTCGCGACCGTGAGGGCCGCGCCTACCCGATTCGCAGTCTGAGCGCGGCTGGCGCCGTGCTGGCGTTCGGGAGCGACACGCCGGTCGCGCCGCCCGATCCCGTCGCCAGCCTGCGGGCGGCGATCGATCGTACCGGGCTGGGCGGGCTCACCGTCGCGCCAGGCGAGGCGATCGACGCCGCGACCGCCGTCGCGGCGTACACGCGGGGGGCGGCGAGGGCGATCGGTCGCGAAGGACGATCCGGCGTGCTCCGGCCCGGAGCGGACGCAGACCTGGTGGCGTGGTCCGACGACCCCGTCGCCGGGCGGCTCGACGGCCTCGCGGTCCGAACGACGGTGGTGGCCGGGAGGATCGTGTACCGCGCCTGACGCCCGGCCGGGCGTCAGGCGCTCACGCGGAGCTCGCCGACGTGCCCGCCGGCGCGGCGGGTGGCCAGGAACCAGGCGGCTTCGGCCAGAGCGGCCGGCGCGATCCAGCTCGACCGGTCCGCGTCGGGCATGGCGCGTCGGTTGGCGTCGGTATCGATCGTGCCCTCGGGGATCAGCACCGAGACGGCGACGCCTTGTGGCTCGACCTCGGCGCGCACCGAGCGGACGTAGCCCTCGAGCGCCGCTTTGGAGGCGGCGTACGCGCCCAGGCCCCGCCCACCGCGCGCCGCGCCGGCCGAGACGGCGAGCACGTTTCCAGCGGCCCGGTCCACCATGTCGGGGAGGAACGCGCCGGTGAGGTGGACCGCCGTTCGCAGGTTCACGTCGAGCTGCGCCTCGAGATCGCGGGGCGTCAGCTCCAGCGCCGACGTCGTCGCGAAGCCTCCCGCGACGTTCAGCACGGCGTCGACGACGCCGAACGCCTCGCTCGCGGCGTCCACGACGCGGCGGCAGTCGTCCGGGTCGGTCAGGTCGGCCTCGACGACGCGGGCGCCTGGATGCGCCTCGCGCAGCGCCTCCAGGCCCGAACGCGCGGGAAGCACCAGTCGGCATCCGCGGGCTTCGAACGTGGCGGCCAGCACCGAGCCGAGCCCACCCGCCGCGCCGCTGATCACGGCGTGGCGCGGAGCGCGGGCTGAGGAGGGAGCCTCGTCGGCTCCGGAGTCGGGTCGTCGCGTAGCGTCGGTCATGACGTCCTCCCGTCGGGGACGAGTCTACGTTCGGGACGTACCGGCGAACGTTCGCCGGGCTATCCTGCCGGCATGACCAGCGCGCCTCACGTCGTCGATCTCGCCGCGCTCCTGGACCGGGCGCGGCTCGCCCAGCGTCAGCTTCCGAGCGGTCCCCGGGAGGCGGGACTGAACGCCGTCGCGGCCGCCTTGCGCGACGACGCCCGGTCGATCCTGGACGCGAACGCGTCGGACGTCGCGGCCGAGATCGACAGCGGCACGCCGGCTCCGCTGGTCGATCGGCTCCGTCTCGACGACCAGCGCCTCGAGGCGGTCGCGGCGGCGTGCGAGCAGGTCGCCGCCCTTCCCGACCCGCTTCATCGCGTGCTGCGGGGCTGGCGGCTCGAGGCGGGCCTGGACGTCCGCGAGGTCACGGTGCCGTTCGGCGTCGTCGGGATGATCTACGAGTCGCGCCCCAACGTGACGGTCGACGCCGCGGCGCTGGCGATCAAGGCCGGAAGCGCGGCCGTGCTGCGTGGCAGCGCGTCGGCGCTTCGCAGCAACCGTGCGCTGGTGGCCGCGATGCGCCGCGGACTGGTCGGAGCCGGCCTGCCCGCGGACGCGGTGCAGCTCATCGACAGTCCGGAGCGGGCGTACGTGACCGAGCTGCTTTCCGCGCGGGGGCGCGTGGACCTCGTGATCCCTCGAGGGGGCGCCTCGCTCATCGCGCACGTGGTCGAGACGGCGAAGGTGCCCGTGATCGAGACGGGCGTCGGCAACTGCCACGTGTACGTCCACGCGGAGGCGGACCTGGCGTCGGCGACGGCGATCGTCCTGAACGCGAAGGTCCAGCGGCCGGGCGTGTGCAACGCGGCGGAGACGCTGCTCGTCGACGCGGACGTGGCCGCCGCCTTCCTGCCGGGCGTGGCCGATGCGTTGCGCGCCGCGGGCGTGCGGCTGCGCGGCTGCGAGCGTGCCCGCGCGGTGGTCGAGATGGAGCCGGCCGGCGACGACGACTGGGCGGAGGAGTACCTCGACCTGATCCTCGCGGTGCGCGTGGTGGACGGCGTCGACGATGCGATCGAGCATATCGGCCGATGGGGCAGCGGCCATAGCGAGGCGATCGTGACGGCCTCGCGCCGGGCGGCCCGCGCGTTCCAGGAGCGCGTGGACGCCGCCGCCGTGTACGTGAACGCCTCGACCCGCTTCACGGACGGGTTCGTGTTCGGCTTCGGCGCCGAGATCGGGATCAGCACCCAGAAGCTGCACGCCCGCGGGCCGATGGGCCTCGAGCATCTCGTGACCCGCAAGTACCTCGTCGACGGCGACGGTCAGGTCCGCGGCTGAGGTCCGCCCGGCGGTCCGTGCGGCGGGCCGCCGAACGCCGCGCGACGGCCGGGGTCTACGCAAGGTTTGTCCCGTCCAGGACGGCAGGAATCGTTTGACGCCCTGGGCCGGTCCGGGGTATGATCTGGGGGTTCGAGCGGGGGCCGACGTCGCTACGATCGCAGGAACGTCCACACGGCTGTCCGAGCTGGTGTCCGCACCGACGCGACCGCGCCCCAGAGCCGTCCCGCCCCGCGACCGCACCGTGGTGAGGCACGCCTTCGCACCGTGCGAGGGCTCGGGCGTCGGCGCGCGCAGAACGAACAGCCGGTGGCGACGCCACCGGCGGGGAGGCACCGTTGAGCGACTACACCGCTGAGAGCATCAAGGTCCTGAAGGGCCTCGAAGGCGTCCGCAAGCGCCCCGCCATGTACGTCCAGGGGGGCACCGGCACCGACGGGTACCACCAGCTCCTCACCGAGATCATCGACAACGCCATCGACGAGGCCCTCGCCGGCTACGCCGACACGGTCGAGGTGGCGCTGCTGCCCGACGGCGGCGCCCGGGTGCGCGACGACGGCCGCGGAATCCCGGTCGAGACGATGCTGAAGGAGGGCCGGCCCGCGATCGAGGTGATCTTCACCGAGCTCCACGCCGGCGGCAAGTTCGACTCCGACGCGTACAAGGTCTCCGGGGGACTCCACGGGGTGGGGTCGTCCGTCGTGAACGCGCTGTCCGACTACCTCGAGGCCGAGGTCGTCAAGGACGGCAAGGTCTGGCGCATCCGGTTCGACAAGGGCGACGTGACCTTCCCGGTCCAGGTCGTCGGGAAGGCGCCGAAGAGCGAGCACGGCTCCACCGTCACGTTCAAGCCGGACCACGCCATCTTCAAGGAGACCGAAGGGTTCGACTACGGTCGCATCCGCCGTCGCTTGCGGGAGCTCGCGTTCCTGACCGGCGGCGTGCGCATCGTGCTCGAGGATCTTCGTGGCGACGAGCCCAAGCGCGAGGAGTTCCTCGAGCGCGGCGGCGTGGGCGCGTACGCCGACACGCTCGCGAAGGAAGGGACGCGGCTGTACGAGAAGCCGATCCACATCTCCACCCAGACCAAGGTCGAGGCGGACGGGGAATCCCACGAGATCGAGGTCGACGTGGGGATGGTCCACACCAGCGGCTACGGCCAGACGATCGTCACCTACGCGAACATGATCACGAACCGTGACGGCGGGACGCACCTGACCGGGTTCAAGACCGCGTACACGAACGTGCTGAACAACTACGCGAAGGCCAAGACCCTGGTCAAGAAGGGAGATCCCGCGCCGACCGGCGAAGACTTCCTGGAGGGGATCCACTGCGTCATCAGCGTCAAGCTCGGCGAGCCGCAGTTCGAGTCCCAGGCGAAGGTCAAGCTGCTCAACCCCGAGGCTCGCTCGGCGGTGCAGTCCGTCGTGTACGAGAAGTTCGGCGAGGTGCTCGAAGAGAACCCGCGCGTCGGCAAGGCGATCGTCGAGAAGGCCGCCCAGGCCGCCAAGGCCCGCGAAGCCGCGCGCAAGGCGCGCGACCTCGTGCGCCGCGCGAACCCGCTGGACAACGACGAGCTGCCCGGCAAGCTCGCGGACTGCAGCAGCGGCGATCCCGCCATGAGCGAGATCTACATCGTCGAGGGGGACTCGGCCGGCGGGAGCGCGAAGCAAGGTCGCGAGCGTCGCTTCCAAGCGATCCTGCCGCTCAGGGGAAAGATCCTGAACGTCGAGAAGGCGCAGATCGGCAAGATCCTCAAGAACACCGAGATCCGAGCCATGATCGCCGCGATCGGAGCCGGCCTCGAAGGCACCGGCGACGATCAGCACTTCAACCTCGAGGACGTCCGCTACCACCGGATCATCATCATGACCGACGCCGACGTCGACGGCAGTCACATCCGGACGCTGTTGCTGACGTTCTTCTACCGTTACATGCGTCCCCTGATCGACGCCGGCTACCTCTACATCGCGCAGCCGCCCTTGTACGGCATTCGCGAAGGCCGGAAGAAGGATCTGCTCTACCTGTTCGACGACGGCGCGCTCCAGCGCTACCACCGAGAGCACGCGGGCGAGCGCTACGATGTCCAGCGCTTCAAGGGTCTCGGCGAGATGAACCCGGAGCAGCTCTGGGAGACCACCATGAACCCCGAGACGCGGGTGCTGAACCGCGTCAGCATCGACGACGTGCTCGAGGCGTCGGAGACGTTCGAGATGCTCATGGGCAGCGAGGTGCCGCCCCGCCGCGAGTTCATCGAGGAGAACGCCCACCGGGCGAGCCTCGACATCTGAGCGGGGCATCGTCCCGCAAGGCGGCCGACCGGCTTCACCTACGTCCAGCCAACCGGCACGTCAGCGGCGCCTCCGCGGAGGCGCCGCTGACGTGCCCGATGAAGACCGACGGAGCCTAGCGGGGGGGCGCCCCGTCCGTCCCGCCCGGGAGCACCGCCAGGTTCGCGGGCTCGCGGCCGGCGAGGACGCCGATCACGGCGTCCGCCACGAGGCGGGCCATCGCGTCGCGCGTCGCGACCGTCGCCGACCCGAGGTGCGGGGCCAGCACGACGCCCGGCAACGTCGGCAGACGCGGGTGGATGCGTGGCTCGCGCTCGAACACGTCCAAGCCCGCCCCCGCGATCCGGCCCTCGTCCAGCGCCTCGACCAGCGCCTGCTCGTCGATCACCTCGCCGCGCGCCGTGTTCACGAGGATCGCCGACGGCTTCATGAGGCCCAGAGCGCGCGCGTCGATCAGGTGACGCGTCGCCTCGGTCAGCGGGCAGTGCAGGCTGACCACGTCGCTCGTCGCGAGCAGCTCGTCCAGCGGAACCTTGCGAGCGGGCAGCTCCGCCTCCGCCCGCTCGTGCCGGGACCGAGCGTGGTACACGACCTCCATCCCGAAGCCGCGCGCCCGCCTGGCGGCCGCCGTCCCGATCCGACCGAGCCCGACGACCCCGAACCTGCGCCCGTGCAGCTCCGTGCCCAGCAGCTGCAGCGGCGCCCACCCCGTCCACCCTCCCGAGGCCACCAGGCGATGCCCCTCGAGCGCCCGACGGGCCACCGCGAGCAGCAGCGTCCACGCCAGATCCGCGGTGGCTTCGTCCAGAACGCCCGGCGTGTGCGCGACGGCGACGCCGCGCGAGCGGCAAGCGTCCAGGTCCACGTTGTCGAGGCCGACGGCGTAGTTCGCCACGACGCGCAGGCGTGGTCCCGCGGCGTCGAGGACCTCGACGCCGATCGCGTCGGAAAGGAGCGAGACGATGGCGTCCGCGCCGGCGACGAGCTTCGACAGCTCCTCGCGCGAGGGCGGCTGGTCGGCATCGTGGAGGCGGACGTCGTGCCCGGCGGCGCGCAGCAGCTCGGGCGCGACGTCGGGAAGCCGGCGGGTGATCGCGACGAGTCCCATGCGTCAGGATACGGCGTTCGGCCGCGCGATCCGGGAGGCCGAACGCCGAGCATGGTGAGCCGCGCGAGCCTCGAGGCCGCCGAGACCGTCCTCAGGGCAGCTCGGGCCTCGCCTCCAACACGTCGCTGGGCGCCAGCCCCTGGCCCCGGGCCGCGGCGATCTCGTCGGGCGTGAACGGCGAGACGTCGTCCGACAGCACGTCCGCGTTGTCCCACGCGGTCGTGACGTAGTTCAGCACGGCCGCGATCTGGTCGTCGGAGAGCTGTTGCCAGGCAGGCATGACGCCCGCGTAGCTGGTGCCGTTCACGACGAGCTCGCCCTGGACACCGTACAGCAGGGAGCTAACCAGGTACTCGCGGCCGCCCTCGGCGTTCGCGAGATCGGCGGCGTGGCCACCAGCGAGCGGGGGGAACGCGCCGGGGATGCCCTGACCGTTCGCCTGGTGGCACGCTGTGCAGTTCGCCGCGTACACGGGCTCTCCGTCGACCGCAGGCGCCTCGGCCTGAGCGGCGGG
>CAZHCI010000006.1:16355-17613 GCA_964530905.1 uncultured bacterium | reverse complement strand
GGGCGCTTCCGGGGCGCCGATGGCGGTGAGCGACAGGTCGACGCCACGCTCCGCGACGAGCTCGATCGCGCGCTCGATGTCGATGCGCGCGCGGTCCTCGCCGACCAGCTCGTAGCCCTCCAGGTCGTCCGTCGCCTCGAGCAGGGTGGCCCGGTACTGCTGGTCGTCGGCCGGCTGGAACGAGCCTTGCGGCTGCGTGGTCGCGAGGACCAGCACGAACACCAGCAGCGCGACCATGCCGACGCCGCTGACGACGAACGCGTTGCGGATCCCGGTTTCGCTCACGAGCCGGTCGTCTCGCTCAGGCATGCTGCTCCGCCCCCTTCAGGCGAGGATCGTGGGTCGGCAGGATCGGGTGGGCGGCGAGGCGACGCAGGTAGAAGAACAGCCACACGCCCCCGACGCCCAGCCAGATCAGCACGTCCGACAGCGTGATCGGGAAGCCGGGACGATCGAACGCCGGCACCACGAAGTAGATCAGGTTGACGAGCTGAACGAAGATCGCCCACGCCGCGACGACCGCCAGCGCCAGCCGCTTGCGCTTGACCCAGCGCGAGAACAGGATCACGAACGGCGCGAGGAACCCGAACGTCAACAGGAATCCGCCGACGGCCAGCCAGCCCGGCGCGAGCCGGACCACGTACCACGGCGTCAGCTCGGACACGTTGCCCGACCAGATGATGATCAGCTGCGAGAACGACACGTACGCCCAGAACATCAGGAACGCCATCAGGAAGTTGCCCAGGTCCTGCAGCCGTTTCGCGGTGAGCAGGTCGTCGATGCGCGCGCTCCGTCCCGCCAGCACCACCATCACCAGGATGATGAACGCGACGCCCGTGATCGCCTGGGAGATCATCAGGATGACCGAGTAGATCCCCGACCACCAGTCGGGCGTGAGCGACATCGCCCAGTCGCGACCCGCGAACGACATCGTCAGCACGTACAGGACGATCCACAGCCCGCTCATGCTCTTCAGGCGGTAGCCGATCCGACCGCTCTGCTGGGGCTCCCGGTCCTGCCGGGCCGATCCGCGCAGGTAGAGCCAGGCGGCGAGCAGCCACAGAGCGAAGTAGATCACCGTCCGGACCACGAAGAACGGCGTGTTCAGGTACGCGGTCTTCGCTGCGACCAGCGGGTGGCTGGCCACGTACGCCGCGTCGGTCCAGGCGTACAGGGCGTTCATCCCGAACAGGACGGGCAGGAACAGCAGCGCCATGATCGGCAGCAGCGAGACGCCGGCTTCGAGCGGGCGTTGGAT
>CAZHCI010000006.1:0-16255 GCA_964530905.1 uncultured bacterium | reverse complement strand
GCCGTCGCCGTTGTAGTTGTGACAGGCGGCGCAGAAGATGTCGTAGCGTTCCTGACCGCGCAGCAACAGCTCGGGGGTGAGCTCGACCGGCAGCTCGGTGACCAGCCCGTCCGGGCCCTGGCCGGTGAGGTACACCGGGTCGATGGCGCCGCGCTCGCGCGAGACGGTCCCTTCCGGCACCGGGCGGGACGACGTGCCGTCGGCGAAGAACGGACTGGCTTCGTACGCTTCGGCCCTGGGCTGGTCGTACATGTTGCGGCCGCAGGCCGAGAGGGCCAGCGCCAATCCGACCACGAGCACCGGAAGGACGCGGCGGGCGCGTCGGGCGAGGGGAGAGGTGGGGGCCGTCACTTAGCGCTCCACGTCCGAGACGCGCACGGGCCCGAGGCCCTCGAGGAAGCTGCGCGTCGCGTCGAGATCGAATCGCTCGTCGCGAGCCTCGATGCAGAGGAAGAAGCGATCGCGGGTCGCGGCGACGAAGTTCGGCGTGTTGAAGATCGGGTGGTACGGACGGGGCAGACCGTTGCGGCCCAGCATGAACAGGCCGGCGGTGAAGGCCGAGAACAGCACGGTGACCTCGAACGTGATCACGATGAAGTTCGGCCAGCTGTTGAGCGGCTTGCCGCCGATGTTCAGCGGGTAGAAGATCACGTTCGCGTAGTACTGCAGGAAGAAGCCTCCGAGCGCGCCGACGATCCCGGCGACCAGCACGATCCAGCCCAGCCTCGTGGGCGCGAATCCCAGCCGGTCGTCGAGTCCCTCGACGGGGTACGGCGTGTAGGCGTCCATGGTCCGGTAGCCCGCCTCTCGTGCCTGGTCGGCGGCGGCCTCGAGCGCCTCGACATCCTCGAATTCGGCCACCAAGCCGTAGAGGGAGGGATCCACCCCCGTGGCCGCGGCGTGGGGGGCGTTCGGTTCGCTCACGAGCGTGCCTCCTGCTCGAGCTGTCGTGCCCGGATCTCCTCGAACGGATCCAGGTCGTGATGGGCGTCGTGGTGGGCCAGCTCCTTCATCTCCGCCGTGGCGATGGAGGGCAGCAGCCGGATGAACAACAGGAACAGCGTCCCGAACAGGCCGAACGTGCCGATGTACAGCGACCAGTCCCAGAACGTGGTCACGTAGTCGCCCCAGCTGGAGGGAAGGAAATCCTTGGTCAGCGTGATCGCGACGATCACGAACCGCTCGAGCCACATCCCGATCGACACGATCACGGAGATCAGGAAGAGCGCGAGGGGGCTCTGCCGGACGCTCCTGAGCCAGAGCGGCTGGATCGCCACGCCGTTCGCGGCGATCAGCAGCCAGAACGCCCACCAGTGGTCCGCTCCGAACACGCGGTTGTACGCCATGAACCGCTCGAACTCGACCCCGGAGTACCAGGCGTCGAACAGCTCCACGCCGTAGCCGTACACGACGATCAGGCCGGTGGCGAGCATCAGCTTCGCGGAGTTGTCCAGGTGGCGCATGGTGATGAGCTTCTCGAGCCCGAACGCCTTGCGTAGCGGGATCGCCAGCAGGAGCACCATCGCGAACCCTGCGAACACCGCGCCCGCGACGAAGTAGGGCGGCATGATCGTGTTGTTCCAGCCGGGCACCTGACTGACCGCGAAGTCCATGGCGATCGTCGAGTGCACGGAGAGGACCAGCGGGAACGACAGCGCGGCCAGCAGCAGGTAGGCGCGCTGGTAGCGCTGCCAGGCCTTGGCCGAGCCGTTCCAGCCGAGCGCCAGCGTGGCGTACAGAAGACGCTGGACGCGGTTCTTGCTCTGGTCGCGCAGGGTGGCCAGGTCGGGGATCAGGCCGATGAACCAGAACAGCACCGACACGCTGGCGTACGTTCCGATCGCGAACAGGTCCCAGTCGAGCGGGCTGCGGAACTGCGGAAACAGCCCGTAGGTGTTCGGGTACGGCAGGAGCCAGTAGAAGACCCACGGCCGACCCAGGTGGAGGATCGGATACAGTCCCGCGTTGACGACCGCGAAGATCGTCATCGCCTCGGCGAAGCGGTTGATCGAGGTCCGCCAAGGCTGGCGGAACAGCAGCAGCGCGGCCGAGATCAGCGTGCCCGCGTGCCCGATCCCGATCCACCACACGAAGTTGATGATCGGCATGCCCCAGGCGACGGGGACGTTGTTGCCCCACACGCCGGTGCCGGTGGTGATGAGCACGACGATCGACACCAGGTAGAGGGCGAGCAGGCCGAGCGAGATCCCGAGCCCGATCCACCACCACAGCGGCGTGCGTCCGAGGCCGACGAGGACCGGCGCGTTGACGGTGTCGTCGATGGAGCTCGACGTCTGTCCGGGGCCGATGACGCGGTTCGTCTCGACGGAGCCGGGGCGTCCCGTCCGTACGGCCATCACTGACCTCCCGACTCGTCCCCGGCGAGGGCCGGGTGGGGGTTACGGACGTGGGCCAGGTAGGTGGTGCGCGGCACCGTGTTGAGCTCCTCGAGCACCGCGTAGTTCAAGACCGACCTCTTCGTGGCGGTCACGCGGCTGTCGGGGTCGTTCGTATCGCCGAACACGATCGCCTCGGTCGGGCACGCCGCCTGGCAGGCGGTGACGACCTCGCCGTCGCGGATCCGACGGTCCTCGTTGTTCGCGTCGATCCGGGCGCGGGCGATCCGCTGGGTGCAGTAGGTGCACTTCTCCATCACGCCGCGGCTCCGGACGGTGACGTCGGGGTTGTTCGCCAGGCTCAGCTCCGTCGCATTGCCGTCGAGCTCGGCGTACTGCAGGAAGTTGAACCGCCGCACCTTGTACGGGCAGTTGTTCGAGCAGTAGCGCGTGCCGACGCAGCGGTTGTACACCATCACGTTCAGGCCTTCGCTGTCGTGCACCGTGGCGCCTACCGGGCAGACCGGCTCGCACGGCGCCTTCTCGCAGTGCTGGCACGCCATCGGCATCTGGTAGTACTCGGGATCGTCGATGCTGCCGGCGTAGTAGCCGTCGACGCGGATCCAGTGCATCTCACGGCCGACCAGGACCTGATCCTTGCCGACGATCGGGACGTTGTTCTCCGACTGGCAGGCGGTGACGCAGGCGTTGCAGCCGGTGCAGACCGACATGTCGACGACCATGCCCCAGGCGTACGACTCGTACACGTAGTCGTCGTACAGGTCGGCGTCGTGATGCTCGACGGGGTGGACGAAGTGCGGATACTCGGGCTCGGCCTTCAGATCGCTCAGCGTGCCGTGTCGGACGATGTGGCGACGCTCGCCGGTGCCCTCGAGCGCGGTGTGCAGCTGGGTCGAGGCGAGGCGGTGGCGACCACGGACCTTGCGGGCCTCGACCTGCGGCGCGAATCCCACCT
Organism: uncultured bacterium; assembly: GCA_964530905.1. Taxonomy (GTDB): domain Bacteria; phylum Deinococcota; class Deinococci; order Deinococcales; family Trueperaceae; genus SLSQ01. The sequence continues at coordinate 12,943 of CAZHCI010000006.1, read as the reverse complement.
CGCCGCGCATCAACGGGTAGGCGTTCACGCCGAGCCCGTTCGCGATCCTCCCGGCCGCTTCGCGACCGAAGCCGAGGTGCAGCAGCACGACGCCGTCCGCCTGGCCCGGCAGGATCCAGACCGGCGCGGTCACCGTGCGACCTTCGACGGTGAGCTCCAGCAGGTCCTCGTTCCGCACGTCCAACGATTCCGCGGTCCGCGCGCTGAGCAGCGCGGCGTTCTCCCACGTCAGCTTCGTGAACGGCTTGGGAAGCTCCTGCAGCCAGCCGTTGTTCGCCCAGCGACCGTCGCCGATGCTGGGGTCGGGCCTCAGCAGCAGCACCAGGTCGTCGGTCGCCACGGGCACCGTCACGTCGCCCAGCGAGACGTCCACGTCCAGCGAGGGAGAGGCGGTTCCCTCGATGGCGCCGCGATAGACGGCGCGCTGCCAGAACGCCTCGAAGTCGCCCTCGACCCGCTGGCGCCAGGTCTCTCGGACGAGGTCGTGCGAGCTGGACTCGGCGTCGCCCGCGAGCAGCGCCAGCAGCTCGTGCGCCGAACGTCCGCCGTAGAACGGCTGGATGATCGGCTGCATCACGGTCGCGGTGCCGTCGTGAGCGCGCGCGTCGCTCCACGCTTCGAGGTGATGCGCTTCGGGCGCATGCCAGGTGCTCGCCTGGCCCGTCTCGTCCCGGTAGAGGCCGAGGTGGACGCTGGTCTCGACGCGTTCGAGCGCGCCCGCGAAGTCGACGTCGGCGGGAGCGGCGTGGACCGGGTTGCCGCCGAGGATCACCAGCGTGGCGACGTTCCCCGCGTTCATCGCGTCCACCAGCTCGCGCAGCGAGTCGCGGTGACTCTCGGGACGCGTCTCGACCGGCTCGTGCACCGTGACGGTGGTCCCGTAGGCGTCCAGTGCGGCGTTCATCGCGTGACTCAGCGCGTGGACGGAGGCGGGCTGCTCCTGACCGGCGACGACCAGCGCGCGACCGCGGCTCGCTTCGAGCTCGCCGACGAGCGCGTCGACCCAGGCGTCGTCCACGCCGGCGGGAAGCTCGGCCGCGGGGGCGTCGACGCCGAGGCGGCCAGCGACGACGGCGGCCAGCGCCGCGATCTCCGTCGGCGTCAGCGCGACGCGATGGTCGGCGAGCGTGCCCGTCGGCGACGGCGTCGTCTGCGCCATCCAGAGTCGGCTCATCGCGTCGTCGGCCGAGCGCACGCGACGCTTCCGTGCGAAGGCGCGGGCGTAGGCCAAGCGTCCCGGACCGGCGTTCGTGAAGTCCGCGTCCAGCGAGAACACCACGTCGGCGGCGCCGAAGTCCGGCACGACGGTGACGTCGCGGCCGAACGCGGCCCGCGCGCCGAGCGTCGCGCCGTCCGCATGGAGCGGATCGTACTGGTGCCAGCGCATCGCGGGGTAGCGCTCCTGGAGCTCCTCGAGCTGTCGCGCCAGGGTCGGGGAGGTGACCGTCTCGGTCAGCACGGCCAATCCTTCGCCGTCGCCGAGGTCGGACAGGGCGGAGGCGAGATCGTCCCAGCTGCGGCTCGCGCCGTCCTCGGTGAGCGCCTGCGAGCGATCGGGGTCGTAGAGCGTCAGAACGGTCGCCTGCGTGGTGGCCGACGTCGCGCCCAGGCTGGACGGGTGGTCGGGGTTGCCCTCGACCTTCGTCGGGCGGCCCTGATGGCTTTCGGCGAGCAGTCCTTCGGCGTAGCCGCCGGCCGTGATCGCCGTGGCGTAGAACAGCGGGCGTCCCGGGACGAGCTGTTCGGGCGCCTGGACGTAGGGGACGATCTTCTCGTTCGGAAGCGACGGGCGCGCGCAGGCGGACAGTCCGGCCAGGGCCAGCGACGCTCCGAGGAGCTTCATGAAGTCGCGCCGCTGCAGCGACGCCTCGAGCGGAGCCGCCTGCCGCGGGAACTCCTCGGCCAGGAAGGCGCGGAACTCGTCGGTGTCCGCCAGCTCGTCGAGGCCTTGCCAGTACGCCTGGCCCTTGGTGCCCTCGAGCCGTCGACGGATCTCGTCGATCGTCGGAGTGGGTCGCACGTCGTCGCTCATCGGTGGCAGATCGAGCAGTCGAGAAGCTTGTCGGTGTTCACGTGGTACGCCTCCACGAGCTCGGTTCCGAGCGCCAGCTGATCGGCGGGGGCCACGTAGTCCATGTTGAACACCTCGCTACGGGGCCTGAGGTTCTCCTCCGGCGCGCGGTGGCACTCGAGGCACCAGCCCATCGTGAGCGGCTCGTTCTTCCAGATGCCGCCCATCTCGTCGACCGCGCCGTGGCAGCTGCTGCAGCCGACGCCGTTGTTCACGTGGGCGCTGTGGTTGAAGTAGGCGAAATCGGCGAGGTCGTGGACCCGGTTCCACTCGATCGGGCGTTGCTCGTCCCACGACGCTTGGACGACCTCGAGCGCGGGGGCGCCGACGCGGATCTGCGAGTGGCAGGTCATGCAGGTCTCGGTGCCGGGCAGGTTGGCGCTGGCCGCCACCTCGACCGAGGTATGGCAGTAGCGGCAGTCCAGCCCGAGCTGACCGGCGTGAAGGTTGTGCTGGAACGCGACGGGCTGCTCGACCGGGACGCCGACGGCGTTGTTCGTGGTGCGGGCGTAGAACGCCAGCACGATCATCAGCAGGAGGACGAACGCGCCTCCACCGACGACGAGCCACTTCGCGAACGCGTTGGCATTCGGAGGAAAGGACTGCGGCATCAGATCTGGACCTCGGTGGGGGCCGGCGCGCGCTGCGGCACGGCCGGTCGACGATAACGGAACGGTGGACGCCTGGCGTGCAAGAGTGCTGACCTCCTGTTGGCCCCTCGGGGGGTGGACGACCCTCGTGGGCTGGACGAACCCTCGTGAACGGTGGAACTGGCGGCGACGGCGTCGCGACGCAGAACGGGACGAATGTACCACAGGCGTTTTGCGGTCAGCGGCGGGACATTCGTCCCGGGAGCCGGGGCCACGCTCCGCACGCGGCGCGCCGGACGGGTCGGCTGCGAGCCACGGCCAACGAACGGCGCGCGGTCCGTGGAACGGACCGCGCGCCGAGGGCGACGTGATGGTGGGGCCTGTCGGATTCGAACCGACGACCTTCCGCTTGCAAAGCGGATGCTCTCCCAGCTGAGCTAAGGCCCCGCACGACCGTCACGCTCCCCTGCGAGCGCGAGGCAACCGGCAGGATACGCGCCTTGCGCGCGACGGTCAAGCGGGGGGCCGGACGGTCGTACGTGCGGTCGCTCAGGCCGAGGCGCTGGGCTGGTCCTCGCCGTCCAGTCGAGCGAAGATCATCCGCCCGACGTTCGTCTGCAGGCTGCTGGTCACGGTCGCCTCGACGTCCTCGCCCACCAGGTCGGCCGCGGCCTCGATGACGACCATCGTGCCGTCGTCCAGGTAGGCGAGGCCTTGCCCCGCCTCGCGGCCCGGGCGGACGACGGAGAGCGACAGCGTCTCGCCCGGCAGGTACGTCGCCTTGACGGCGCTAGCGAGCTGGTTCAGGTTCAGCACGCGCACGCCCTGAAGCTTCGCGACCTGATGGAGGTTGAAGTCGGTCGTGACGAGGTCGGCCCCCCGGCGTCTGGCCAGCAGGACGAGCTTGTCGTCGACCGCGCTCGCCTCCGGCACGGCGTCGCGCACGATCTCGGTCTCGACGCTGGGCTGCTCGGCGAGGCGCTCCAAGGTCGCGAGGCCGCGCCGACCTCGCTTGCGGCGCAAGGCGTCGGCGTCGTCCGCGATCCGCTGCAGCTCGCCCAGCACGAAGTCGGGGACCAGGAGGCGTCCCTCGAGGAAGTTCGCCTTGGCCACGTCCACCAAGCGACCGTCGATGATCGAGCTGGTGTCGAGCAGCTTCGGTCGACCGCCCGCCTCCTCGGGCTCCTCGGTCGGCTTCGTCGTGAACGGCAACACCCGTTGGTTCGCGACGAAGAACGCGGTGGTCGAGACCATCAGCAGCCCCGCGATCAGCAGCGACCAGTACCAGGTGAATCCCGGAACGCTCGCGAGCACGTTGTTCAGCAGCACGGTGAGGACCAGCGCCACGGTGGCGCCGGTGAGCGCGGCCAGCACCGCCTCGGGCGGCGCGGAGCCGAGGCGCTCGGCGATGCGCGCGACACGGGCGTCGATCCACCTCGCGGGCCGGGCGCCGATCAGCCAGCCGAGCAGCAGGCCGAGGAGCGCCAGGTAGAGCACGTTGTTCGGTCCTGTCAGCACGCCGCTGGCCAGCAGTCGCGATGCGACGATCGCCCCGACCGCGCCGAGGCCGGCCGCCAGGGCGGCCCGGACCAACAGCGCGACCGGGCCGCGGCGGGACGCGTCGCGACTCATCGTGACGCCGCCGGGAACGGGGCGTGGACGCGGGCGACCGCCTCGGACAGGTCGCGGCAGCCGCCGCCGGGAAGGTCGGGGTGCCGGGGCCCGATGATCGTCGAGAAGCCGACCCGCTGGGCCTCGGCGACGCGGCGGGCCAGCTGACCGACGCCGCGGATCTCGCCGGCCAGGCCGACCTCGCCGACCACGGCGGCGTCCTCGGGCAACGGCCGGTTCGTCACGGCCGACCAGACGGCCAGCGCGACGGCCAGGTCGGCGCCCGGATCGGTGAGTCGCAGCCCGCCGGCCACGTTCACGAACACGTCCAGGCCCGCCAACGGCAGATCCATGCGTCGTTCCAGCACGGCCAGCACGACGTCCACGCGGCGGCCGTCGAGGCCCTGGACGACACGCTTGGGGCTGGCGTAGGGACTCTTCGAGGCCAGCGCCTGGACTTCGAGCAGCAACGGCCGCTGCCCTTCGAGCGCGGCGACCACGACGCTGCCGGGCACCCCGGCCGGCCGCTCGGCCAGGAACGCCGCCGACGGGTTCGCGACCGCGGCCATGCCGGCGTCGCCCATCTCGAACACGCCGACCTCGCCGGCGGGGCCGAAGCGGTTCTTGAGCGCCCGCAGCACCCGGTAGCCGGCGGCCGACTCCAGCGAGAAGGTCGCGTCGACCATGTGCTCGACGACCTTGGGGCCGGCGATCGTGCCTTGCTTGGTGACGTGTCCGATGAGCATCAGGGTGGCGTCCGACTCCTTGGCGGCGCGGGTCAGCAGCGCGGTTCCGTCGCGCACCTGCGTGAGGCTTCCCGGAATGCCGTCGTCATCGGCTCGCAGCGTCTGGATGCTGTCGACGACGACCAGATCGGGCGACGTGCGGACGAGGTGGTCCGCCAGCGCGCGGGCGTCGACGTCACGGGTGGCGTCGAGTCCTCCGGCCAGGCCCAGACGTTCCGCTCTGAGCTTGATCTGCGCCAGCGACTCCTCGCCGGCGACGTACAGCACGGACCGCCCGGCGGCGACGGCGTGGCGGGCGAGCTGCAGCAGCAGCGTGGACTTCCCGATGCCCGGCTCCCCCGCGAGCAGCAGCGCCGCGCCGGGCACCCAGCCTCCGCCCAGCACGCGGTCGACCTCGGCGTCTCCGCTGGAGGCGCGCCTGAGCGCCAGGTCCTCGACCGACTCGAGGGGCGCGGTCGTCACCGTACGGACCGCGCGCCGGAGGCCGGCGGCCTGCACGGGTGCCGGCGGCGTCTCGGCCACCATCGACGACCACGCGCCGCACGAGGGACACCGACCGAGCGGGGCCGGCGACTTCGCCCCGCACGATTCGCACACGTAGCTGGTCAGCGTCCTCGGCACGCCCGAGCCTCGTCCCGCATTCGGTCATCGTATCCGACCGCGATCGGCACGGACGTGCGCCCGGCGGTGCAGGCACGCCCGACGAGGGATCGCACCGTCGAGCGGTGGGTGACGGCCGTCAGACGACCGGCACCGGCCGAGCGAACACGAGCGTGTCGTTCTCGACGGTGACGACGATCGGCTCGTCGGATCCGCCGCGAAGGAGCTCCAGCGAGAGGGGATCCTCGACGTGCTCCCGTAGCACGCCGCGCATCGGCCGGGCGCTCTGACCCGGCGGGACGTGCCGAACCAGGAACTCCGCGACCTCGCCGGAGAACGTCACGTCGATGTCGCGCGACGCCAGCTCCGCGCGGATCTCGTCGAGCATCTGCCCGGTGATGTGCAGGATGCCCGCCTCGTCGAAGGTGCGGAACGCGATCACTTCGTCGAGCCGGTCGAGGAACTCGGGCGCGAAGATGTTCTTCAGCGGCGCGTTGACGTCCTGAATCCCGGCTTCGGCCTGGAACCCCACGGTCGGCCCCTGATTGAACCCGGTGTTGCTGGTCATGATCAGGATCACGCGACGGAAGTCCACGGTGCGACCGAGCCCGTCGGTGAGACGGCCGTCGTCGAGCACCTGCAGGAAGGTGTTGTAGATGTCCGGGTGCGCCTTCTCGATCTCGTCGAGCAGCACGACGCTGAACGGCTGGCGACGGATCGCCTCGGTCAAGCGGCCGCCCTGCTCGTGCCCCACGTAGCCGGGAGGCGCGCCGATCAGCTTGCTGGTGGCGTGCGCCTCCTGGTACTCGCTCATGTCCAGCCGGACCAGCGATCGCTCGCTGCCGAACAGCTCGACGGCGAGCTGCTTCGCCAGGAACGTCTTGCCGACGCCCGACGGCCCCACGAACAGGAACGAGGCGGACACGCGCGCGCGACCGCCGAGGCCCACGCGGGCACGCCGAAGCGCGGCCGCCAGCGCGTCGATCGCGCCGTCCTGGCCGACGACCGAGCGGCGCAGGTGATCCTCGATGTTGGCCAGCTTGCCCGCGTCGGTCTCGTCGACGTACACGCCGCCCCACGAGTTCACGACCGACTCGACGTCGTCGCGGCTGACGATCGGGGTGCCGTCCTCGCCCTCGAGCACGGGGAAGCCCAGCGACTTGTTCAGGCGCGTGCGCGACGCCGCCTCGTCGATCAGGTCGATCGCCTTGTCGGGGAAGTTGCGGCCGGGCAGGCTGCGCTCGCCGAAGCGCACGGACAGCTCCAGGATGGCGGGCGGGATCACGACGCCGTGGTGGGTCTCGTACTTCTCGCGCAGGCCGACGAGGATCTGCAGCGACTCCTCGGGCGACGGCTCGAGCACGATGACGGGCTGGAAGCGTCGCTCGAGCGCGGCGTCCTTCTCGATGTAGCGGTGGTACTCGCCGGTCGTCGTGGCGCCGATCACCTGCACCTCGCCGCGCGACAGCGGCGGCTTCAGGATGTTCGCCGCGTCCAGCGTGCCCTCGGCGCCGCCGGCGCCGACGAGGGTGTGCAGCTCGTCGATGAACGCGATCACCTTCGCGTCCTTGAGCTCGTCGATCACCTGGCGCAGACGCTCCTCGAACTCGCCCCGGTACTTCGTGCCGGCGACGATGTTCGACAGGTCGATCGACAGCACCCGCACCGAGGCCAGGTTCGGCGGCACGCGGCTCTCGACGATGGCCTGCGCGAGACCCTCGACGATGGCGGTCTTGCCGACGCCGGGCTCGCCGATCAGAACCGGGTTGTTCTTCGTGCGGCGCGAGAGGATCTGGATCACGCGACGGATCTCCTCGGTCCGCCCGATGACCGGATCGAGCCGGTCCTCACGGGCTTCCTTGGTGAGGTCGCGGGCGTACTCGTCCAGGAACGGCGTGGCGGCCTGCTCGGGCTGCTGCTTCGGATCGGCGGCGGCCAGGATCCGCCAGCGCACGGTGTCGACGTCGCGGGTCAGCTGCTGCAGGATCCGGTACGCCACGCCGTCCCCCTCGCGCACGATGCCGAGAAGGATGTGCTCGGTGGCGATGACGTTGCTGCCGAGGCTGCGGGCCTCGCTGCCCGCGAGCTCCATCACGCGACGCGCGCGCGGCGTGATCGCGGCGGTCTCGTTCCGGGGCAGGCCGTCGCCCCGTCCGACCATCTCCTCGACCTGGCTCCGGAACCCTTCGAGCGTGGCGCCGAACTCGGCGAGGACCTTCGAAGCGGTGCCGCCCTCGCGCATCAGTCCGAGAAGCAGATGCTCGGGACCGATCATCGCGTGCCCGAGCTTCGACCCCTCCTCGCGCGCGAAGTGGAACACCAGCCGCGCGCGGTCGTCGTAGCGGTTCACGGTCGTCCCCGCTGGACGGGCATGAACGACCCGTCGAAGGGGGAGAGGCGCGTCGCGGCCGGCCGAGTCATGGTGCTATAGTACGCGCTCGTGCGCGGGCCAGGAAGGGTGTTCATTACGTTCCTCGCCGAGGCCGCCGACCTGCTCACCTCCCGGGAGTCCTCATGCTGTTCCAGGATGTCATCCTCACCCTCGACCGATTCTGGGCCGACCAGGGCTGCGTTCTGGCCCCGCCGCACGACGGCGAGGTCGGCGCCGGAACGTTCTACCCCACGACCTTCCTCAGGTCGCTCGGACCGGAGCCGTGGCGCGTCGCCGGCATCGCGCCCTCCCGGCGGCCCACGGACGGGCGCTACGGCGACAACCCGTACCGGTTCCAGTACTTCTACCAGTACCAGGTGGTGCTGAAGCCCAGCCCGGCGGACGTGCAGGACGTCTACCTCGCCTCGCTCGCGGCATTGGGCATCGACGCCGCCGCGCACGACGTCCGCTTCGTCGAGGACAACTGGGAGTCGCCCACGCTGGGCGCCTGGGGGCTCGGCTGGGAGGTGTGGATGGACGGGATGGAGATCACCCAGTTCACCTACTTCCAGCAGGTCGGCGGGCAGGACTGCCGCCCGGTATCGGTCGAGCTCACCTACGGCCTGGAGCGCATCGCGATGTACCTGCAAGGCGTCGAACACGGCTTCGACATCGAGGTCGCCCCCGGCGTGACGATGCGCGAGCTGCGCCGCGATTTCGAGGTCCAGCACTGTCGCTACAACTTCGGCGCCAGCGATCCCGACCTGCAGCGGCTGCTGTTCGACAAGTACGAGGCCGAGGCGCGGCGCCTGATCCACGACGGCCTGATCCATCCCGGCTACGACTTCGTGCTCAAGGCGTCGCACGCGTTCAACCTCCTGGACGCGCGCGGCGTGCTGTCCCAGACCGAGCGGCAGGGGTACGTCCAGCGCGTCCGGCGGCTGGCCGAGGCCACCGCCTCGGCCTACCTGGCCGCACGGTCCCAGGCCGCGGGCGAGGCGGCCTGATGGCCACGCTGCTGTTCGAGATCGGCACCGAGGAGCTGCCCGCCTGGTACGTCGCGCAAGGGCGACGCGCGCTGATCGCGCTGGCGGGCGAACGGTTGCGCGACGCACGCCTGGATCACGGAGCGGTGAGCGGCTTCGCGACGCCGCGGCGACTGACGCTGCGGGTCGACGACCTCGCCGAGAGGCGCGAGCGCCGACACGAACGACGCCGCGGGCCCAGCGCCGACGTCGCGTTCGACGCCTCGGGGGCGCCCACCAAAGCGGCGATCGGCTTCGCTCGGGGCCACGGCGTGCCGGCCGAGGAGCTGGTGGTGGAGGAGACCGAGCGCGGAGCGTACGTCTTCGCCGAGCTCGAGACCGGCGGCGAGCCGACCGCCGAGCTCCTCCCCGACCTGCTCGCGGGCCTGGTCCGGGATCTGCCCGCGCCGCGCAAGATGCGTTGGGGCGACGTCGACGTTCCGTTCGTGCGCCCGGTGGCGTGGCTGCTGGCCCGCCTCGACGGTCGCGTCGTGCCGGTCTCCGTGGCGGGCGTGCACGCCGGAGGGGTCACCCGAGGCCACCGGTTCATGGCGCCCGGCGAGATCGAGGTGCCGGACGCGGACGGCTACGTCGGTCTGCTGCGCGAGGCGCGCGTGCTGGCCGATCCCGCCGAGCGGCGCGAAGCGACCGTGCGCGCCATCGCCGAGGCGGCCGAGGCCGAAGGACTGGATCCGGTGTGGGACGAGGAGCTGCTCGGCGAGGTCGTGGACCTCGTCGAGTGGCCGACGGCGATCGTGGGTCGGTTCGACGCCCGCTACCTGGCGTTGCCCGACGAGGTGCTCGCCACCGTCATGATCCATCATCAACGGTTCGTCCCGCTTCGCGGACCGGGCGGAGCCATCGCGGACCGCTTCGTGGGGGTCAGCAATACCGCGGTGGACGATCCGAGCGCGGTGCGGGCCGGCTACGAGGCGGTCTTGGACGGCCGCCTGTACGACGCGCGCTTCTTCTGGGACGCCGATCGCGGCAAGACGTTGGCGCAGCACGCCTGGGGGCTGTCCGGCATCGCGTTCCAGAAGGACCTCGGCTCGATGGCGGACAAGGTGACGCGGGTGCGTGAGGCCGCGCCGCGGCTGGCCGAGGCGCTGGGCGCGAGCGAGGCGTCGCGCGCCGTGCTGGAGCAGGCGCTGCCGATCTTCCGCGCCGACCTGGCGACGGAGATGGTGGTCGAGCTGCCCGAGCTCGAGGGCGTCATGGCGCGCGCCTACGCCGAAGCCGAGGGCGTGTCGCGGCCGGTGGCCCGGGCGCTGGAGGACGGCGTGCGTCCCGTGGTGCCCGGCGGACCGCTTCCGGCGGGCGAGCCGGGCGCGATCCTGGCGGCGTGCGACCGAGGGGACAAGCTGCTGGGCTTCTTCGCGCTCGGCAAACGGCCGAGCGGATCCGCCGATCCGTTCGGTCTGCGGCGCGACGCCGGTGCGCTGGCCCGCATCGCGGCAGCGCGCGACTGGCGTCTGCCGCTCCGCGACGTGCTCGCGACCGCCGCGAGCGGGTACGAGGGCGGACCGGTCGAGATCGACGAACGCGTGTTGGACGAGACCACGAAGTTCGTCTGGGACCGTGTCGCGTCGCTGCTGGCCGAGGAGGGGATCGGCGTCAGGACGGTCCGGGCCGCGACGGCCGGGGAGCCGTCGGTGGCGTCGGCGGCGCGGCGGGCGCATCTGCTGCGGGCGCTCGCGGGCGGCGATGCGTTCCCGGAGCTGCTGACGCTGTACAAACGGGCCGCGAACCTGGCGGAGAAGGCGCCCGAAGGCGTGGCGCCCGATCCGGACCGGTTCGAGGCGCCGGAGGAAGCGCCGCTCTACGCGGCCCTCCCCGCCGCCCGTGCGGGGGTCGAGGCGCTGCTGGAATCGGTGCGCGAGCAGCTCCCGCCGTGGGAGCTGGGCTCGGGTCCCGCCGCGACCCCCGAGCCGGGCGAAGGCCTGCGCCGGGTTCTGGCGCTGAAAGACCCGCTGGATCGCTTTCTGGACGATGTTCTCGTGATGGTGGACGATCCCGGCGTGCGCGCGAACCGGCTGGCGCTGCTGCGCGAGACGCGCGACGTGCTGCGCGAGCTGGGCGCGCTCGAGGAGCTCGGCGGCGAAGCCTGAGGGCGGGTGCGATGGCCGCGGGGGCGTGGCTCGCTGCGCGAAGCCGTCCGCGCTTTCCGCGCCGCCATGTCCCTCGCCTCCGCGCTTCGCTCGGCTCGACGCCTTCGTCAGCGACGAACGAACGCCCCCGCGGCGGCGGGGGCGTTCGTATGGTGCCGAAGGGGGGACTTGAACCCCCACGACCTTGCGGTCACATGACCCTGAATCATGCGCGTCTACCAATTCCGCCACTTCGGCGAGCGGCGTCGGAGCCGTGACCGAGCGCGCTCGGTCGGGCTGGACGGAGGACAAGAATACCCGGCCCCTAGGCGAGTGTCAACGCGCGAGCGCGGCGTCTGCGCGGTACCGTACCGGCATGAGCGAACCCCAGAGCCCGCGCGTCGCGTTGATCACCGGTGCGGCCAGCGGCATCGGTCGCGCCGTCGCTGAGCGCCTGCAACGAGACGGCTTGCGCACCTGCTGGCTGGACCTCGACGCCGACGCCGGTCGTGCGGCGGCCGAGGCCGCCGGAGCCACCTTCGTGCACGCCGACTTGGCCGATCCGGCGCAGTGCCGGGCGGCCGTCGATGCGACCGTGGCGGCGTTGGGCGGCCTGGACGTGCTGGTGAACGTGGCCGGCTTCCAGCACCTCGACCCGATCGACGCGTTCCCCGACGCGACCTGGGACGCGATGCTGGCGGTGATGGTGTCGGCGCCGCATCACCTCACCAAGCGCGCCTGGCCGTGGCTCGTCCGTAGCGGCCACGGTCGCGTGATCCACCTGGGCAGCGCCCACAGCCTGGTCGCCAGCCCGTACAAGGTGGGGTACGTGACGGCCAAGCATGCGCTGGTGGGCCACATGAAGGCGGTCGCGCTGGAAGGGGGTCCGCACGGCCTGACGTGCAACCTGGTGGCGCCGGCCTACGTCCGCACGCCGCTGGTGGAGCGGCAGATCGAGGCGCAGGCCCGGACCCGTGGGATCGCCGCGAGCGAGGTCGAAGAGCGGGTGTTCCTGGAGGCGACGGCGATCAAGCGGCTGCTGGAGCCCGAGGACGTGGCGGCGCTGGTGGCGTACCTGGCGTCCGAAGCGGCGTGGGGCGTCACCGGCTCGGTGCAGTCGATCGACCTGGGGTGGACGGCGCGTTGACGCGGGCCGCTGCCAGGAGCCGATGCCGCCACCGCGCCGCCCCACCGTGCGCTGGCGGCGACCGACGCGCTGCTACGATGCCGCATGAGCGCCATCAGCATCTTCAACGACGTCATCGGACCCGTCATGCGCGGTCCGTCGAGCTCGCACTGCGCGGCCGCGCTGCGCATCGGTCGGCTGGCGCGCGACCTGATGGACGGCGACCTCGATGGCGTCCTGGTCGAGTTCGACCGCGAAGGCTCGCTCCCGACGACGCACGAGAGCCAGGGCTCCGACATGGGCCTGTTCGGCGGCCTGCTCGGCTGGGAGGCGGACGACGAGCGGCTGCCCGACTCGGCGCGGGCCCTGGCCGACGCGGGCATCGACCTGCGCATCGAAACGGTCGACGCCGGCGACCCGCACCCGAACACCTACCGGCTGACGCTGCGCAACGCACGTGAAGAGCACACGATGATCGCGATTTCGACCGGCGGCGGCATGATGGAGGTCGTCCGCATCGACGACGTTCCGGTGCGGATGGACGGCGGTCATGCCGAGACGCTGATCTGGCTGGACGCGTCGCAGCGCTCCGCCGCCGAGCGCCTGGTCGCGCGCCTCGACGCCGACCGCCTCGACGCCGACCACGTCGTCGTCCACGACGCCGGAGACGGACTCCTCGTCCAGGTCCAGGCCCAAGCGTTCGTGCCCGACGACGC